>CAIOTK010000123.1 GCA_903861185.1 uncultured Opitutia bacterium
GGAGTGGGTGATCCGGCCGTGTTTCACGTCGGACCACAACTATGATCACGGGACGCTGTACGTGGAGCCCGACGGCACGTGGCGGATTATCGCGCCGTCGGATCCGGGGCCGCAGCCCTGGGGCACGGGCGGCGAGATGGTACTGTGGCTGAGTCGCGACGAGGGCGCGACGTGGACGCGCGGTCGCACGCTGACGGCGGGGTCGCGGTCCAATCATTCGTACGCGCGCCAGCCGGTGGCGGCGGATCCGGGGTTTTACGCGTTGTGGGCGGACGGGTCGCCCTTGGAGCCGACGGCGTCGGCGTTGTATTTTTGTACGCGGGAGGGCGAGGTCTATCGCCTGCCGGAACGGATGACGGGCGATACGGCGCGGCCCGAGCGGGTGAATTAGCAGTCCGGAGGATGGCCACAAAAGGCGCAAGGGACGCTGGGCGTGGACGGGGCTACAGGTGGCGTCTATAGACGCCGCGCACCTGTCGGGGCGAGCGCTCCGGAGGAGAGGGCTCTGAACCGCAGCCACGCGAACGTCTCCGCCGCACGGCTGTGCAGTCCGAAGCCGGGCGGTTTGAGCCCTGCTCGAAGGGTTCCTCCCTGAACTCCCGCGGCGTCTATGGACGCCACGCACGGCCTCGACCGCGGATGGAACCCTTTGCGCCTTTTGTGGCCCTCCTTCGCCAAGGCTACGGAGGGCAAGCCCCCCCCGCTTTTCCGCTCGCCTCCGGTTGCCGCGTTGTCGCAAAACTTTGGCCGGTTCGCCGTGATCCCCAACGCCAACCACCTCCAGCTCTTTTACCACGTCGCCCGGCACCGTGGGATCTCGGCCGCTCTGCCCCATATCCCCTACGGGATCCAACAACCGGCCCTCAGCGAGCAGATGCTCGAACTGGAGCGCGGCCTCGGGACGACCCTCTTCTCCCGCCGACCCTTCGCCCTCACCGCCGCCGGCGAACTGCTCTACGCCTCGGTCGCCGCGCTGCACCACGATCTCCCGGCCGTCGTGGCCGCGGTCAAGGGCGAGGCCCAACGCCCGCGGCTGCGCGTCGGCGCCGGCGACCACATCCAGGGCCGCTACCTACCCGGCGGCCTCCTCCACCTGCAGCAGAGTTTCCCCCAACTGCAGATGCAGGTCCGCACCGGGCCGACCGAGGACCTGCTCGACGCCGTCCGCGCCCAGGAGATCGACGTCGCCATCGTCGGCGTCGACCAGTCGCCGGAAGGCCTCGCCGTGCAGCCCCTCGTCGACGTTCCCTTGGTGCTCCTCGCCCCGGAGGAGCGACAGCCGGACTCCCTGCCGCGGCTCGACCGTCCCGGCACGATCCACGAACCCTTGGTCACCCTAGGCCCCAAGGAAGGGATGTCGCGGCTGTTCGACCGGGTCTTGGCCGAGCGAGGGGTAAGTTGGGCCTCGACCTTGGCTTCGGCCTCGCTCGCGCTCACGCCGTGGTATGTGGCGAACGGGAAGGGCTTGGGGGTAACCTTGGATCTGGACGTCGCGCGTTCCCATCCGGGCCTGCGGATCTTCCCGCTGGAGGGGTTTCCGCCGGTGCGGGTGGTCGCGGCGTGGCTGCGTCCGGAGAGCGCGGTGCTGCGGGCGTTCCTCGGGATTGTCACCCAAGTCGCGGCGGCGTGGGCGGCGGAGGCCCAGTCCCGACGCGAGTCGGCCGTGCCAACCCGGCGGAAGCAATCAGGCGGGCGCGGCTGAGGGGGGCCGCGGCGGGTCAGTAGGCGAGCGTCACCCGCGCGTGCAGGCGGCCGCGGGCGAGGTCGGTGTACTTCGGATCCTTGGCCTGCCGCCCGTAGTCGAGCGTGGCGCTGAAGTGCGTCCCGATGTTTGCGCGCAGGCCGAAGCCGACGCTCTGCAGGGTGAAGTTCTCCGGTTCGATGGTGCGCACCTGGTGGTTGTAGACGCGCCCGTAATCCCAAAAGAACGCGAGGGAGGTCTCCAGCGGCGGCAGGCGCTTGCCCAAGGACGTCGCCGGCAGCTGCTTCGTGAGTTCCTGGTTTAAGAGCAGGCCCCGTTCACCGGAGAAGATGCGTTCCTTGTAGCCCCGCACCGTCCCCATCCCACCCAGCGAGAACTGTTCTGAGGGCAACAGGTTGGTGCTGCTCCCTCCGTGCACGATTACCCGGCTGGTGAGGCTGAGGGACGGCGCGAGGACGGTCACCCGTTGCGCCCACGCCTGACCATAGAAGAAGCGGGACCGTGCCTCGTACCGGCTTTCGCCGTAGGCGGCGTCCGTGTTCCGGGAATTCAGATCGCCCGGGCTGCCCGTTAGGTTCAGCGAGAGCACCCAGCGGCCCCGCTTGTCCGGCCGGATGAACGTGCCCCCGAGCGAGGCCGTGAAGGTGTCGGTGCCGGACCCGAAGACCTCCGCCCCGCCGAACTCGAGGTTATTATTGGAGCGCTTGAAGCTCAGCATCGCGGAGCCCTCTGCCATCCAGCCCTTGACGCGCAGCGGGGCGAGGTACTTCAGGTCGAGTCCGGAGCTGCGGCCGGCCTGGTTGAAGTAGCCTTCATACAGGGGCACGTCGACCTTCGCTTGGTTTCCGGAGAGCATCACCAGGTGCCGCCAGGGGAGGGGAATCCGGTAATCAAAGGCGTGAGCTTGGATTACGTCCGGATTGCTCGCGGTGGTGAACTGATAGGAGACCTGGTGATCGCGGCCGAATACGTTGCCGTAGGTCACAGCCGCCGTGTAGCGGTCGTTGCCCAGCAGGTCGTTGCCGGTGTTGTCGTAGGACAGGGCGAGCCGCAGCGGGAGCTTCTCCTCGACCCCGATGTGCAGGTCGGCCTCGCCGGTATCGGGGATGGGCTCGATGTGGATCCGCACCCGCCGGAACGGGTTGGTGTTGGCCCAGTTGATCGACTGGTCGAGCTGGGAGAGGCGGATGATCTCGCCCCGCTGCACCTGTAGCGTATCCCGCAGCAGGGCGTCGCTGAACCAGCGGTTGCCCTTGAATTTGATCTCCCGGAACTTGCCGCGCATCACGGCCACCCGGATGACGCCCTTGGTAATGTCCTGCGGCGGAATGATCACCTCGGCCACGGGAAGGTCGCGCTGGCGGAAAAATCCGGTGGTGACTTGGACGATGCCCACGAGCAATTGGTCCGAGATCGCCTGGCCCTCCCCGGCGGCGAGGCGGCGCCCCAGTTCCGCGACATCGCTGCCGACCAAGGGGCCGGTCAGCACGATGTAGCCCTTCGTCGGATCGGGCTGCAGCGCCTGAGCGGCCTCAAGGGACTCTGCGAAGAGCAACTGGCGGAGAATGATCCGCGGCGCGGCCGGGGCGGGGGCGGCGGGGGCAGCGGAGGGCGCCGGGGCAGCCTCGGCGGCGCGCGTCACCCCGGCCGACAGCAGGGCGGTCAGCAGGCAGAGCGCGAGGCGGAGGGCGGTCATCTTCAGGCGGGGAGGAGACCTGCGGCGGCGGGGGATGTTCAAGGCCAAACCGTTCGACAGGCTCACGGCAGGCCGGTTCGACGGACTAACGGCAGGCGGGGGGAGGGGAACGGGATCTGGGCGGCGCATTTCCGGGAGGGTAGGGCGCGATCCTTGCGGGTGGCTTGCGCGGAAATTACAGGACCGTAAACCCCTTCGGGCGGCCGAAGCCAAAAGCCAAGGCGTTCGGGCCGGGAGGCGCCAATCCGCTTGCGTGGACCGTTCCGCACTGGCAGGGCTGGAGGCCCTGTATGGCTGTCCATTTTAACTCCCGCCGATGAAGCTCAGCCACGAGACTCCCGCGTTGCGTTGGGCGGTACTCATCCCGGCCTGGCTGGTGCTGGGCACCCTCGTCTTTGGTCACGCTTGGTACCTCCAACGTTATCTGGGCGTGGCCGAGGGAATGGGACTCCGGGGCGCCGCGCAGGCGGGCACCCCCCTGCAGTCGGCGTACCCGGGCTTCGCCGCGGATGCCCAGACTTGGGTGCGACACGCCCTGACCCTCCTCGAAGGCGACCAGATCCGACTGCGTTGGACCGACATCGATAACGCCCCCCACGGCCGAGAAGTGCATTGGAACTCCGCCTGGGCGTGGGCCATCGCCGGGGCGGGTCAATTGGACCATTGGCTCACCGGCCGACCGCTGCCCCAGGCGGTGGAGCGGATGACCGTTTGGCTGCCCGGGGTGACCTTGTTTGCCGCGATCGTGCTGATTTCCGGGTGGGCGGCGCGGCGGACCGGCCTGCTCGGCGGGCTCCTGGTCGCGATCGCAATGGGGGGACACAACCGGTTCTACGAGGGCTTCTTTCCGGCCTACGTGGACCATCACGGCCTGATCGCCGCGAGCGTCTTCACGCTGGTGCTGGGCGTGGTCCTGATGGGGATGGGGTGGTGGCGGCCGGCGGCGGCGCCCGAGACGCCGCTCCCGGAGTCGCCGCGTCACGTGCGCCGGGCGGCCGTGGTCTCCGCGCTGGGCGGGGCGTTCGGGATGTGGGTGGGGGCCGCTTCGGTCATCCCCACGATCGCCTTCATCGGCCTCGCCGCGGCCTTGGTCACCTTGGTCGCTGGGCGACGTGCGGCGACGCAGGGCCTAAAGTTCGAGCCGGACGCCTGGCGCCTGTGGGGGCGGGTAGGGGCGGGGGCGAGCCTTGGGTTCTACCTGCTGGAGTACTTCCCACAGCATCTCGGGGTCCGTCTGGAGGTGAACCATCCGTTCTATGCGCTGGCGTGGTGGGGCGCGGGCGAGCTGTTGGCGGAGCTATCGACTTGGTGGGTGGGCGGGTGCCGGCCCGCGCTCCTCCGCTGGCCCCGGCTGGCCCTCGGGGCCGCCCTCGGTGCGGTGGCGCCGCTCACGATTGTGCTGTTCAAGGCGAAGGTCTTCACCGTCGCCGATCCCTTTCTGGCTGCGCTGCATAATCAGCACATCCAGGAATTCCTCCCGCTGCATAAGACCCTCGCCCGGCTGGGCCCGCGGCCGTTCATCGACGTCGCAATTATCGAGAACATTCCCCTGTTCCTCGCCGCCGTGGCCCTGCTGGTTTCCCGCCGCCGACCACTCGTTCTGCTCTTCTGCACCGCCGTGTGCGTTTTGGCGCTCGGCCTCTCCTTCTGGCAGTCCCGCTGGCTCCTCAACACCACGGGGCCCTTTATTGTTCTCTCTCTCGTCCTGGCGGTCGTTTACTTCCGCGGGGTGCGTCCGGCGCTCCGCTGGGGCGTCGTCCTCGTGGCCACAACGGTCCTCTACGGGGTCAACTCCGTGCGCCGGATCCTGATGGCCCGCGAGGATGTGGTGGAAATGCGCATCTCGCCCTCCGATGCCTATGCCCCCCTGTTCCGGGACATCGCCCGCGCCTTGCGGGCGACCCAGCCGACCGGCGACATCGTCTTGGTCAGCAGTCCCAACAGCTCCACGGGCATCGGGTACTACGGCCGCTTCAAAACCTTGGGGACCCTCTACTGGGAGAACAAT
This sequence comes from uncultured Opitutia bacterium, assembly GCA_903861185.1. Taxonomy (GTDB): domain Bacteria; phylum Verrucomicrobiota; class Verrucomicrobiia; order Opitutales; family Opitutaceae; genus ER46. Next base: position 5,407 of record CAIOTK010000123.1, read on the forward strand.
ACCGGCCTGAAGGCGGCCGGGAGCATCCTCGCGGCCCGCTCGGTGGACGAGGCCAAGGAGCTGATCCGGAAGCACGGGGTAACCCACCTCGCAATCCTGTCCGAGGAGAACTTCATCGGCCCTTACTTCAAACTCCTGAATCCGACCCTGCCGGACGAGGACGTGAAGAAGACCTTTGGGCACCTGCTCCTGATAGACAAGGTGGTGCCCACGTGGCTCCAGGCGATCCCCTACCGCCTCCCGGATGAATTTAAGTCGTTGAACCTCTTTGTGTTGCTAGTCAAAGTGGCTTGGGACCAGACGGAGGCGGATGCCATCTTCAACGTGGCCCTGACCAAGCTGGAGCTGGGGGAGACCGCGGCGGCCGAGAAGGACTTCGATACGCTGATCCAGGCCCTGCCCCAGGCGCCGCAGCCGTGGTTCAAAAAAGCCGATATCCAGTTTGGGCGCAACGAGTTCGAGGCGTCCGCCCGGTCGCTGGTGGAGGCCATCCGCCGCTCGCCGGGGGCGGAGCGGCCGGCGATGTACGCCAACGCGGCGGCCAACTTCTACCGGGCGCAGCGCCCGGCGGAGGCGGTGATTCTGTACCGGACGGCCTTGGCCGAGCGGGCGGATCCCAACCTAGCCACGTACCTCGCGTGGGTGCTGTCCACCTGCAAGGTCGATGCGCTGCGCAACGGGGCGGAGGCGGTGCGGTGGGCGGAGGAGGCGGTCCGCGCCGATCCGGCCTCGGCGACCTATCTGAACACTTTGGCGGCGGCATTGGCCGAGCAGGGTCGCTTCCCGGAGGCGGTTCGGACCGCCGAGGCGGCGTTGGCGGCCGCGCGGCAGGCCAAC
>CAIOTK010000124.1 GCA_903861185.1 uncultured Opitutia bacterium
CGCCGCGATCCCGCCGGCGAGGCCCTCGCCCCCAATACCGGCGTGTGGACCCCGGTCGATCCGCGGACCGCCACGCCCAACGTTTTCACGGGCCAGACGCGCACGCTCGGCGGGGTGCTGCACGTCACGCGCTGGGCCTCCGTCTTCTTCAACACCTCCAACAGCGTCAGCACCCCCGGCACGAACTACATTACGCCCGCCAACCCGCGCCAGACCACCCAGGCCGAACTCGTGCCCTCGCCCGCCGGCAAGACCACCGACTACGGCGTAAAGCTCTCACTCCTGCGCAACCGGCTCTTCCTCACTGCGACCACCTTCCACACGGTCTCGCAGCGCGAGTTCGGCTTCTCCGGCTTCAATAAGGGTAATCCCGTCAACATCTGGAACGCCCTTGCCAACTCGGGCGGCCTCAACGCCGAGGAGACCGCCTTCGCGCGCCGCCAGGCCGAGGTGATGAACCAAGTGCAGGGCTACACCCAAGACTCCGAGAGCAAGGGCCTCGAGCTCGAGCTGGTTGGCCGTCTGACGGAGGCTTGGTCGCTCTCGGTGAACTACTCCAAGAACAAGACCACGCGCACCAACATCGCCCCCGAGTACCGCGCCTACCTCGATCACCACAAGGCCTACTGGAAGAAGTACGCCGACTACTCGATCACCCAAAACGCCAACACGCCCGGCGTCGACCTCGCCCCGAGCTCCGTCAACTGGAACACCCCCGCCGTCATCGCCACCACCGGCGACTTCACGGCCAACACGGACAGCATCAACGAGGCGATCGCCGATGCGGAGCAGCTCTTCTTCGACAACCCGCACGTCTTCGAGGGCAAGCGGTTCGTCGGCGACCCGCTGCACAATGTGAATCTCCGCACGCGCTACGACTTCCGCGAGGGCCGCCTCAAGGGGCTCTCGGTCGGCGGCGGCACCCGCCTGCGCTTGGGCCGCGTCGCCGGCGCCCGCACCGACTACACGATCACTCCCGGCTCCGACTTCACCGATAAGTGGAACGGCCGCACGATCGACAAGGTCACGACCGTCGACGCGAAGGACCAGCACGTCTACGACATGCAGGTGGGCTACAATGTGCCGCTGACCGACCGGCGCTTCCGCTGGTCCGTGCAGCTGAACATCAACAACCTCCTCGATCAGCGGGAGCTGATCGTGAACAACGTGCACCCGCGCACGCTCGCGCCGATCACCTACCGCTACCAGGACCCGCGCCAGTTCATCCTCACGAACACGGTGTCCTTCTGACCCGCTGGCGGCCGCGGCGCGCCGCCCGCGTTCCAATCGACGCGCCAGATTGCTCTGCCTGGCGCCTCGTGCACTGCCCGCGGGAGCTGGCATGGCCCGCGTCGGGATTCAGGGGCGCCTTGGTTCGGCTTCGGCCCTCTCCCCCACATCCCGCCCGGCCCATTCAACCAGTGGGCAGCCCCTTCCAAGCCCACGGCTTGGTTGCCGCTCCCGACGGTTGACTGGTGGGGGCGGTGCCGCCGGAGTACCCCGTTGCATGCCTTTCCTGAGCCCTAATCTGCCTGTCGCGCCCGCGACGTCCGGCAGGCCGGAGGAGAAGGTCCCGCCGCGCTCCCTCGGCGACCGCTGGGGCGACGCCATCTTCGACCAGCTCTGCCGTCGGGCCCTGATCTACAACATCTGCTGGGAGGACCCCGCGCTCGACCAAGTCGCGCTGGCGCTGGAGCCGCGGCACCGGGTGCTAGTCATCACGAGCGCAGGCTGCAACGCTCTCGACTACGCGCTTGCCGGGCCACGCGAGATCCTCGCCGTCGACGCGAACCCACGGCAGAACGCGCTGCTCGAGCTAAAGCTGGCGGGCATCCGCGCGCTGGAGTTCGATGACTTCTTCGCGCTCTTCGGTCACGGTGCGCATCCCCGTTTTCCGCTGCTGTACCGGGACAAGCTGCGCAGCCAGCTCGGGGTGAGCGCCCGCGGGTTTTGGGATGCGCGGCTGCACTGGTTCCGCGCTGACAGCCCGCTCTATCACCACGGGCTCTGCGGGGTATTCAGCCGCCTCGTCCGCCTCGCAGTCCGGCAGCTGCCGGGCTTCTGGTCCGACATCGAGGCGGTGTTCGCGTTCGAATCCCTGACCGAGCAAGCGGCCTTCTACGAACAGCGGATCCGGCCCCGGCTCTGGACCCCATCCATCCGTTGGATGCTATCGCGGGAGTCGCTGCTCGCCCTGCTCGGGGTACCCGGCGCTCAGCGCCATCTAATCACCTCGCAACATCCGCGCGGCGTCGCAGGCTTTGTCGAGGAGGCGGTCGACACTCTCTTCCGTACCCTGCCGGCGCGGGAGAACTATTTTTGGTACCTCTATACCTTTGGCCGGTTCGCCCCTGCGTGCTGCCCACGCTACTTGACGCCTTCGGGTTTCGCGCGGCTCAAGCGCGGGGCGGTGGACGCGATCCGCGTCCAGACAGACACGGTGACTGGCCTACTCCGGCGCCAGACCGAACCACTCGACCGCTTTGTTCTGCTCGACCATCTTGACTGGATGAATGGGCGCGATCCCGCGGCGCTGGAGGCGGAATGGACGGAGATCCGCCGGTGTGCCCGACCGGGAGCGCGAATCCTTTTCCGATCGGCGCACAAACAGCCGCCATTTCTGGAGTCGGTACGCACCGGCCCGCACCGCGAGCCGCTGACGCAGTGGCTGCGATTTCACGAGCAGCTAGCCGAGGATCTGCACGCCCGGGATCGCGTGCACACCTATGCCAGCTTCCACATCGCAGAGGTGCGCGATGCCTAAAGCCGGAAGCTGGCGCGACGACCTCCGAGTGCTATGGCTTCTGGCCCGGGGTCGCGACCGCCGCGCTCCGCACGCCGCGGCGCTCAACGCCTTCTACGCGCCGCAGGCTAACGTCTATGACCGATTCCGAGAACAGCTGCTGCCCGGCCGCGAGCCGCTGATGCGCGCCCTGCCACTCTGCCCCGGCCTGAGGGTGCTCGATCTCGGCGCGGGCACCGGCCGGCACTGGGAATACGTCGCGGGAGAGTTGTCCGGCCTAGCGCGGCTGGAGCTGGTCGACCTGTGCGCGCCGCTACTCGAAGTCGCGCGCCGGCGATTCGCGGATCGCGCCAATGTTTGCTGCACCGAGCAGGACGCCACCACCGTGGTCCCAACCGAGCCCGTCGATCTTGTGGTCCTATCCTATTCGCTGAGTATGATGCCTGACTGGCGGGGCGTCTTGGACAATGCTTGGCGCGCGCTGCGGCCCGGCGGTTGCCTGGCGATTGTCGACTTCTACACGCTGCCGCGAACCCCGCCCTCGGGGTTCGCACCGCTCAGCGGCTGGGACCGGTGGTTCTGGCCGCGCTGGTTCAGGCACGACGGCGTCTGGCTGCGACCAGATACGGTGGCGGCGCTGCACGGGCTCGGCGGAAGGACCTTGCGTCAGCGGCAGGGCCGGGACCGGGTGCCATACCTAGCCGGGTTGAAGGCCCCGTGGTTTTTCTGGATCCGGGAAAAGCCACCGGTCTGAATCCATCGATGTCATCCTTCTAGGCCTCGTCCGTCTTTAACCAGGCCCGACAAACCGCCGGCCTCGCACTGGAGTTGGTAGCCGAGCTCGAGTCGGACAGCCTAGAGTCGACGGTTGCTGCCGGGACCGAGCTTGTGGCGGCCGGGCCAGTCCGTCCCGGTATCTATTTCATCGTGAGCGGGCGCATCGACGTGGTAACAACCGCGGCAGGCAGCGATACCGTGTTGGCCAGGCTGGACCCAGGTAAGGTCGTCGGGGGTATGTCGGCGTTCACCGGCGAAACGGCGATCGCCACGGCGCAGGGGGCGGAGGCGGGCAGGCGCGTTCGGCTACTGCGACTCAAGCTCGTAGACCGACTGCCGGAGAGTCGGGCGCTACCGCGGCATCTCGCGCGGACCCGGATGCGCACGCATCAGGAGCGGCTGGCCCGTACCAACCTTGGTTATGCCGAGCAGCTCCGAGCGGCCGAGACGCCGCTGACCGACCGGCGCTTCCGTTGGTCGGTGCAGCTCAACCTCAACAACCTCCTCGATCAGCGGGAGTTGGTCGTGAACAACGTGCACCCGCGCACGCTCGCGCCGATCACCTACCGCTACTAGGACCCGCGCCAGTTCATCCTCACGAACACGGTATCGTTCTGACCCGCTGGCTCCCATCGCGCCCCCCCCGCCCGCGCGTTGCCTGCACGGGCGGTTTCATTTTCCTCCCCCGAGATGCCCCGCCGTCACCCGCTCCGCGCCCTGCTCCGCCTCGCCACCCTCCTCGCGTTCGCCTGCCCGTCGGGGACGCTCGCCGCCGCGTGGACCGCTCCCGCCGGCGAGGAACTCGCCCGGCTCGAGCGCGCCCTCGCGGACTGGCACCGCAACTTCAATCCCGCGGAACAGTTGGTCCGCCGCCCCTTCTCCTCGCCCGGCTACCACACGACGCTGCAGGGCGGCTTTGTTCACGCCACCCGCGATAACGCGAACTACGCCCTCGGCCTGTTGGACACGGGTCGACCCGAGCACCTCGCACGAGCGGTCGCCGTGCTCCGCCGCCTCGTTGCCCTCCAAGACACGGATCCCGCGAGCCGCACCTACGGCATCTGGTCCTGGTTCCTTGAGGAACCCCTGGCGAAAATGAGCCCGCCGGACTTCAACTGGGCCGATTTCAACGGGGTCACCCTACTGCAGGTCGCCCGCGATCACCGCCACCGACTACCGCCCGACCTCGCCACCGGGATCGACGCCGCCATCGTCCACGCCTGCCGCGCGATCCAGAAGCGCAACGTCGGCCCGGGCTACACCAACATCGCGATTATGGGCGCCTATGTGACGCTCGTCGCGGGCGAGCTCTACGGCCTCGAGGAATTTCGCAGCTACGGGCGTGAACGCCTCAAGCGCTTTCACCGGCACACCTCCGAGAACGGCTCATTTGAGGAGTACAACAGCCCCACCTACACGATCATCGCGCTCCTCGAGCTCTCGCGCCTCAAGGCCCACGTCCAAGATCCCGCCGCCCAGGCTCTGATCGACCCGCTGCTACGCCAAGCGTGGGAAACCTTCGCGCAACGCTTCCACGCGCCAAGTCGTCAGTGGGCCGGCCCCCATTCCCGGACCTACGCTTCGCTCCTCCGCCCCTCCGCCCTTGCCCTCGTCCAGCGCGCCACTGCTGGGCGGGTGGATTTCAGCGTCGACGCCCCGGACCGCGAGGAGTTGCGCCTGCCCGTCGCCTGCCCGCCCGACCTCGAGCCCTACTTCACCCGCCTCGACGCGCCCCGCACCGTGGTCGAGACCTTCATCCGCCGCAGCGACACGGTCGGCACGACGTACCTGCATCCGCGCTACGCGCTTGGCACCATCAACCGCGGCGACCTCTGGAACCAACGCCGCGCCCTGCTTCTTCACTTCGGCTCCGCCTCCGCCCCCGGCTACGTGCAACTCCGGGCGCTCAAGAACGGCTACGACTTCTCCTCGGCGATCCTGCACGCCGCGCAGCGGGAGGGCACCGTCGCCGGCGCCGTCGACTTCATCCTCAACGGCGGCGACACCCACATCTCCCTCGACAAGGTGAAGGAGGGTCAGGTCCGCGCCCGCGATCTGCGCCTGCGCTTCGAGGTCGGCGGGCCCGCGGCCGCTGCGGCGCGCGTCGATTCTGGCGACGGCCACGCGGCCACGATCCACGCCGGTGATCTCACCGTTTTCCTGCATCTGCCTTACGCCCGCTTCGCCGGCCGGGAGGTCCGCTTTACCGGCGGCGGCGACGCGACGACGCGCTGGCTCGATGTCGTCCTCCACGCCGGCGAGGAGACGACCCTGGACTTGAACACCATCGCAGATGCCGCCGTCGCGTTCGGACTGCGCGTCGACGCGCCGGTCCGCGCCGTCGCGACCGCGGCCGACGGCCGCATCACGGTCACCGCCGGCGAGCTGGCCACCAGCGCCGCCCTGCGCCCCTACCAGCGGCGCTGAGGCTAAGCGCCCGGACGGGACGGCGCGCGTCCGGACGGCGCCGGACAGGATGGCTCTCTTCGGCGCCGCCCGCTCCTCTGCCCCGCGATGCCCGGGAAAAAGTCCGGGCCCGCGGGCCGACCAGCGGGGGTGCAGCGGCGAGCGCACCCGGCCGGAGCCCCGGCCGCAACCCGCAAGGCGCCGCAAAATCCGCACGGCCTTCCGCAGCCGGCGCGGCGTACCGCTCGCGCCCCGCGGTATGCTCCACCCGTGATGAATTCCACCACCCCAACCCCGGCGGGAAGCCCCGCGGCCTCAACCTCGCCTGGGATCCTTTGCGGCACCGACTTCAGCCCGGCGGCGGAGGCGGCCGCGGGCGTCGCGGCCAGGCTCGCCCGGCGTCTCGACGTTCCCCTCGAGGTGCTGCACACGGAAACGCACGCCCTAGAACCGTCCGTGATGGAAAGGCTGGAACGCGAGGCCGCCCGGCTGCGCGCAACCGGCGCAACGGTACGGGCGGAACTCGCCCGCGGTCTGGCCGATGAACAACTCGTAGCCCGGGCGCAACCGGACCGCTACCGCCTGCTGGTGGTCGGGGCACTCGGCGGACGCACCGCGGGGCGCTGGGTCCTTGGCAGCGTGGCGGAACGTGCCGCCGAACGCGCTGCCGTACCGACGCTCGTAACGCGGGCGCCGGAAGCGCTGGCCGCGTGGCTCCGCGGGGAGCGGCCGCTACGCGTCTTCGTGGCGTTCGATTTCTCCCGCTCCTCCGAGGCGGCGCTCGCGTGGGTGCGCGAACTGCGGGAACTCGGCCCCTGCACGGTGATCACCGGCTTCGTGTTCTGGCCGCCAGAGCAACGCGCCCGGCTGGGCGGCAACGGGCCGCTGTCGCTCGAAGGGAGCTCCGCCGAGGTGCTCGCGATGATCCAGCGGGATATCCACACCCGGGCCGCCGAGGTGCTCGGGGGCGGCGAGTTCGAGGTGCGGGCGGAATCGAACTGGGGTCGACAGGATGTCCGACTCGCCGAGATGGCGTACGAAGCCGGCGCCGACCTGCTCGTCACCGGCTCGCACCAGTATCACGGCTTCGAACGACTGTGGCACGGTTCCGTCTCCCGCGGCCTCCTGCACCACGCAGCGATGAACGTGGCAGTGGTACCCCTCGCGGCCGGAGCCGGTCCCGCGCTGCCCGGTCCGGTCCGGCGGGTGCTGGCGGCGACGGATTTTTCCGCCACCGGGGACAGGGCCGTGGCGCGCGCCATCGCGCTGGTGCCGCGGGGCGGCGTGCTCCACCTGGTTCACGTAGTGCCACCACACGGAGCGGCACCGGAAGCGTCCGCGCCTGGCGGACCGGGACGCGAACTCGCCCTGTGGGCAGGGCGGCTGCGCGCCCTGTTGCCCGAGGGGGCCGAGTCGCGCGGCATCGCGACCAACGTCGAGGTCGTTACCCACCGTGATCCCGCCGCCGGGATCCTGCTCGCGGCCGACCGCGCGGGCGCCGACGTGATCTGCCTTGGTTCGCACGGCGGCACCGGCCGCTTCGACACGCTGCTCGGTTCCGTTTCCCAGCAGGTCGTCGCGAAAAGCTACCGTCCGGTCTTGGTCGTGCCCTCCCCGCGCGAGTGACGCACCCGCCGGCCCCACGGCAAAAGGCTGGCGCCGCGGGGCCCGGTTCGCCGAGAGTGCGCGCGGGCCAACCGGCGGCCCGCTCTTCCCCATGCACTTCCGCGCCTTCGCGCTCAGCCTCGCCCTCGCAGGCGTCAGCCCGGCGGCCGAAACCCGTCCTCCCTCCCCCGCTATGCCTCCCCTCCACGGCCTCGTCCTCCACGGCGGCGCCGGCGTCATCACCCGCGAAAAACTCACCCCCGAACTCGAGGCCCTGTACCGTGAGGACCTCGGCCGCGCGCTCGCCTCCGGCCACGCGGTGCTCGCGGCCGGAGGCGCGGCCTTGGATGCCGTCATCGCCACGATCCGGATCCTCGAGGATTCCCCGCGGTTCAACGCGGGTCACGGGGCCGTGCTTAACGCGGAGGGCCGCTGCGAGCTGGACGCTTCGATTATGGACGGCCGCACCCTCGCGGCCGGGGCCGTCGCCGGTGTCACCCGGGTGCGGAACCCAATCACCCTCGCCCGAGCGGTGATGGAGCGTTCGCCACACGTGCTGTTCGCCGGCGCCGGCGCAGAACGCTTCGCCGAGCAGGTCGGCGGGATCGAGCTGGTGCCCAACGAATACTTCCAGACGGAGCGGCGCCGGGAGGAACTCCTCCGCGCCCAGCAAAAGGAGCGCGAGCAGGCCAACCGGCGCGCGGCCCTCGGCGGCCCAGCCGGACCGGTCTTCGCCACTATCGACGAGAACGACTCCCTCGATGTGGAGCGCAAGTTCGGGACCGTCGGGTGCGTGGCCCTCGACCAGCACGGCAACCTCGCAGCCGGCACCTCGACCGGGGGGATGACCAACAAAAAGTTCGGGCGCATCGGCGATTCCCCGCTCATCGGCGCCGGTACCTACGCGGCTAACGCCACCTGCGCGGTGAGCGCCACCGGCCACGGGGAATACTTCATCCGCGTGGGCGTCGCGCGCGATATCGCCGCACAGGTCGAATACCTAGGCAAACCGCTCGCCGAGGCCGCCACCACCACCCTCGCCAAGGTCAAGGCCCTGGGCGGCGACGGCGGGGTGATCGCCATCGACCGCGCCGGCAACATCGCGCTGCCCTTCAATACCCCCGGAATGTACCGCGCCCATCACCTCGCCGGGCAAGCGCCGGAAATCGCCATCTTCCGCTAACGCCAAACGGCCGGGGTCCGTGGACCCCGGCCGTTTGGTTTGCTCCTAACGCTCGCGTGAACTTTCCGGCGGGGGCGGCGCTCAGAGGAGGCGGCGGGAGCGGCGTTTGACGACCCAGCAGCCGGCGAGAACGCTGCCGGAGAGGCCGAGCAGGTCCATCACGGAGACGGTTTCGGAGACGGAGGAAGAGGGGGCAGCGGTGGAGTTGAGGGTGACGGGGGCGCTGGCGCTGACGCCGGTGGTGGCCTGCCAGTAGAAAGAGAGGCTGCGGACTTGGTTGAGGTAGCGGGAGGAGAGGATGTCGAGGTCGTAGACGCCGAGGGTGCGGTCGAAGCCCGGGGCGTCGGAGTAGCCCTCGCCGAAGAGCCGCAGCCAGGGGGCGTTCACGTCGATGGTGACGGTGGTCAGGTGGAAGCTGAAGCTGCCGACCGTGACGACCGCGTAGGTGCCGCCCGGCGGGGTGGCGAAGGTGAAGTCGCGGATTTGGGCTCCCAGGTCGCGCAGCCCGGCGAAGTCACCGTAGGCCTCGGTCACCACTGCGTTGGTGGCCACGACTGGCGTGTCGTTGGCGTCACCATCGTTGAAGTCGAGGCCCGTGGCGGTGTGGATGTTGATCGGCGAGGGCCCGACCAAATTGACCGTCTGGTTGCTGGTGAAGAGCAGTTCACCGTCCAAGGCGGGGAACACGGGGGTGGCGACGGCGGAGCTGGCCAACAGGAGGGCGGCGGGGAGGCGGAGGAGCGGGGAGTTCATCGTGGGACTTGGTTAGAGAAACAGTTTTGCGGTTCTGCCTCCTCTTAGCGTTCCCCGTGCCAACCTAATCCAAAGACTTTTGCGATAACGCAACCCGTTGCTCAACAAGTGCTCCTGAGCGCGTCCGTGCTTCTGCTTACGTGGCATTACGGAGGCAAAAACTGTAAGGC
>CAIOTK010000125.1 GCA_903861185.1 uncultured Opitutia bacterium
CTCCCCAGTGCTCCGCAGGAGCCTGCCGCACCATCGCCCAGACCTCCGGCAGCGAGACGAAGTACGCGAGGAACAGGTGGGTAAAGACGGCGGAAAGGAGCACGTAGACTCCCTGCTTGAGCGCGCGGAGCCGAAATTTGCGCCACGACCAAGGAGCAGCGTCCAACGCCCGGCGGGCCACGGCATCCCCCTCGATCAGCCGCTCGATCGGCCGGTAAACGTGCTCGAGGAAAACCGTCTGCGGGCAGGCCCAGCCGCACCAAATGCGCCCGAAGAGCGCGGTGACGAAAAACAGGGAGAAGCCCACTCCGGTGAACACGAAGAACAGCAGCCACAAGTCCTGCGCAGCGAGGGTGAGGCCGAAGAGGTGGAACCGCAGCCGCGCCACGTCGAGGAAGACGGCCGGGTGCCCGTTGAGCTCGATCCAGGGCAACGCGAGGTAGGTCACCAGCAGGGTCAGCGCGACGGCGCGGCGCGCCGCGGTGAAGCGCCCCTGCGTGGCCGCCGGGTGCAGGTAGGGCCGGGAGCCGTCGGGGCGGATCGTGGTGACCGAGTCGCGGTTCGGACGCGGCGGTGCGACGCGCCCGGGCACCGCGCGGCCGGGGCCGGGCGGGGCCGCGGACGGCGGATCCTGGGTTACGCTCACGGCTTGGACGGCGGTTGCAGGACGATCGGATCGCCCTCGCGGTGGCGGCTCAGCAGGAAGGCGGTGACCTCGCTAATCTTCCGCGGCCCAAGCACCGGGCCCCACGTGGGCATCCCCTTGGCTAGCACCCCCTTGGTGATGAGCGCGTGGACCTCGAGGGGGCGGCCGCCGTAGACCCACACGTTATCCGTGAGGTCGGGTCCGATCGCGATCGGGCTCTCCGCCTTGCCGCGCAGACTCGCGAGGTGGCAGGCAGCACAATTGGCGTCATACACCGCGCGGCCCGCCGCGGTGAGCGCCGGGTTGCGGCTCATCTGCCAGAGCGTCGGGTCGTCCACCTGAGCCGCGGCCAGCCTAGCCGCCTCGATGCGGGCGAGCTCTGCGCTTACCTCCTGCGCCCCGGTCGGCCCGGCGCGGAACCACTCAAAGTAGGCCCAGTAGCCGACCCAGAACACGATCGTGACGTAGAGCGTGTAGAGCCACCAGTTGGGCAGGCGCTTGTCGAATTCCTGGATGCCGTCGTAAACGTGCGGCCGGATCCGGTCCTCGTCCGGGGTTTCAGGAGGGAGGGGCGTCATGGCGAGCGGAAGGAGTCGCGGTGGCGAAGGGCAGCCGGGCGAAATGGTCCGTCTGCGCGCGGCCCATCCGGAGGGCGCGCCAGGCGACGGAGCAGTAGATGGAGGCGGCGGTCAGGAAAGCCACGAACGTGAAGAGCGCGGCGTGAGGTTCGAGGAGCAGGCGGCGGAACATAGCGGGGGATCACTGGGCGGGGCGGGCAGGTCCCACTTCCTCGGAGCGCCCGAGCCGCTGCAGGTACGCGATGAGCGCGATGATCTCGCGCCCGGGTTCGACCGTCGCGCCGGCGGCCCGGAGCTCGTCGGCGATAGCCAGCGCTTGGCGGTCCACCTGCGCCCGCACCTCGGCCGGGGTCTGCTCCGGA
>CAIOTK010000126.1 GCA_903861185.1 uncultured Opitutia bacterium
GATCGAGCGCTTGAGCATCCAGAACCCGCAGTCGGGATGGGCCCAGCGCACCCGGCCGGGGCCGACCTTCTTCTCCACGGCCTCGAGGCGGCGGGCCACCTCGTCCGGCGTCTCGATGTGGTTCACCTTGATGTCGATTACACCCACGCCAAGTGCGATGCGGCGATCGATGTGCTTCAGCGCGTCGAGGTCCGCCGCCGGCCGGTGCGCTAGCTCCAGCACAAGGTGGTCGGTGTGGAGGGCATTGAGGAAGTCCAACAGCTTGCGCCAGTTGCCCTTCTGGATGGTCTGGCCGCCGTAGTTGCCGAAGCAGAAGTGCACGCTGCGCTCGGTGCCGGGCGAGATGGCGTCCAGCACGAGGTTCATCGCCGCCGCCGCGAGGGGGGCGTCCGCCGGGTTGCCGGGAATATTGGCCTCGTCCACTTGGATGCAGGCCGCGGGCAGACCGGTGACCTGCGCCGCCAGCACCTCGCCCAGGGCCATCGTGAGGCGGTCGAAGTCGCGGTAGTGGTGGTCGAGTAGGGTCCGGGCCAGCATATAGGGGCTGGTCACGGTGAACTTGAAGGGTCCGCCGGCTACGGCGGCCGCCCGCTGGCAATCGGCGAGGAGGTTGAGCGAGCCTTCGCCGAGGGCGCCGGTGACGACCCCGGCCGGCTTGCGGCGGAAGCCCATCGGATGGTGGCGCGAGAACTCATCGGTCACCGAGCGGCCAACGACCGAGGAGATGCCCGCCATCGGGCGGATGAAGTATTCGATCATCCCGTTGGTGTCGGGATGGTTGATGTCGAAGCGGTACAGTTCCCCGTCGGTCGGTAGGTCGATCCCGGCTTGGCGCTGGAGGTCGAAGACGACGCGGGTGGCGTCGATCACCGCCTGCTCGCTGGGCAGGGCCGCGAGCCATTCGGGCACCGGGTAGGAGCCGACCGTGGTCGTGAGGATCCGGGGGGATTTCGGGAGTTTCGCGTTGGGCATGGAAAAAAGGTTCAGGGGGCCGCTGTCCGGCCGAGGAGGTCGTGCACGGCGCCGACGATCTGGTCCTCCAGTCCCGGGGCCCAGGGGCCCGGCTGGCCGTAGGGCACCATCGAGGTCTCGCCCTCGTAGCGGCCCTCGCGCAGCACGCGTTCGTTCGGGATATAGGCCATCACGTCGTTCGAATAGCCGAACACCCAGAGGGCGTCGCCCGCCTCGCGCCGTAGCCGCAGCGCGTAATCGACGACCACTTCGCCGCCCAAGGCCACCCAGGCGAGGCCGCCGAGGCGCCACGCCTGCACCGGGTAAGCGTATTCGAGGAGGCGCGGGCCGCGGGTGCGCTGGAGTTCGCGGACGGAGGCCGCCCACGCCTGGTGCATCTCGCGGTTGGGCTGCACCTTCTCCTCGGCCTCTTTCAATTGGGCCTCCGTCGGCTGGCGCGCGAAGCGCAGGGTCACATCGGTCCACGCGGCGGCGAAGCGGCCCTCAACCGGGGCCAAGGGGCGGCCCAGCGCCCGATCGGCGGCGTCGGCCAAGGCGCGGCCGTGGGCCTCGACGTGGACCAGCTCGCGGCGCGGGGCGGGGTTGATGTCGGCGCCGCAGCCGATCGTGAACAGCACGGTCGCCCCTGGGTGCCGGCGCTCCAGCTCCAGTTGGGCCACGCCGGCGTAATCCCCGTGCCATTGGAAGATCCCGAGGGTGGTATTGTGGCAGGCGTAGGAGACGAGCAGGGCACGGAGGGCACCGTCGGCCCCCCGCACTGCGAGCACGGGCACGCGCGGGTCAAAAGGGCCCTTCAGTTTCCCGGCGGCGCGCAGCGCGGGGACGTCCTTCTCGGAATTCTCGCGGCGATTGAAGCCAAAGGTCGCCTCGTCGACGCCCCAGCCGATCTTGGCCGGCGCAAGGGTCGAGAGGGCGGTCTCCGCCGCCTGGACCATCTTGCCCTCGAGTTCCTTCAAGTAGGCGAGGGAGCGCTCGCGGCCGTCGGGCGGTAGCCGGCGGATGCCACGCAGGTTGCCCTCGAGGGCCGGGGCGCAATGGGTGTGCGAAACATTGGTCATCACCGCCGCCCGCGGCAGGCCGTGACGCCGCTCCAACTCCGCGGCCACGCGGTCCGTGGTTTCCCGCGCGATGCCGCAGAGGTCCAGCGTCAGCAGCACGCCCCGGTTGCCCGCGGGATCGCTCACCGCGAGGGCCTTCACCCACAGGTCCTGCAGTTTTCCGTCCGCCGGCCGGTCGCGGGTCGCGTAGCCGGTCATCCAGAGGCCCGCGGGTGGGGTAATGTTCTCCCGCCCGGTGCCCGCCCGCCAACCCGGGGCGGCCCCCGCCTGCAGCGCGGGCACAGCCAGCGGCAACCAGAGGAGGAGGGCGAGGGCAAGGGCGGGGCGGCGGGGCATCCTCCGAGTAACCCCCTCGCCACCGGCCGAGGCAAGGGCGGAGTCAGGCCGCCGCGCCCGCGAGCGGCGACTTTTGGCGCGACGCCGGCCGGTCCGCCGCCCACGCTCTGCGGATGCCTCTCCGCCGCCTGCCCCTGCTACTCTTCCTTCTGCCCTTGCTGGCCCCGGCCGCGGAACGCCTCGATCGCCACCAGTTGCTGGTCCATCGCGGGACGGATGGCCGGCCGGCACCGGTTCGGAACGCAGCCGACTGGGCCCAGCGCCGCGCGGAGATCCTCGCCGGTGCGGTGGCGGTGATGGGCCCCCTGCCGGGCGCCGAGCGCCGGGTCCCACTGAATGTCCGGATAATCTCCGAGGCCGACTGCGGCACTTATGTCCGCCGCGAAATTACCTACCTCGCGGAACCCGGCGGCACGGTGCCGGCCTACCTGTTGATTCCGAAAGAGGTGCTCGCCGGCCGGGCCGTGCGCCCGGGCATCCTCGCGCTGATGCCCACCAACAACGCCGAGGGCAACCGCCCGGTCGTCGGCCTCGGCCGGCCGGACGGGAAGCCGGGCCGCAACTACGGCGAAGAGCTCGCCGCCCGGGGCTTCGTGGTGCTGGCGCCCCCGTACCCGCACCTCGGGGACTACCGCCCGGACCTCGCGGGGTTGGGTTACAAGAGCGGCACAATGAAGGCCATTTGGGACAATAGCCGCGGCCTCGATGTCCTCGCGGCCACGCCGGGGGTGTCGACCCGGGGCTTCGGCGCCGTGGGGCATTCCCTGGGGGGCCATAATTCGATTTACACCGCGCTGTTCGACGAACGCATCCGCGCGGTGGTCTCGAGCTGCGGCTTCGATTCGTTCCTCGATTATTATCAAGAGAAGCGGGACGTCGTCTGGCGTCCGGGTCAGGGTTGGACCCAAGAGCGCTATATGCCAGCGCTGGCGGCCTATGCGGGCCGGCTGGAGGCCATCCCGTTCGATTTCCCGGAACTGATCGGCGCCCTCGCGCCGCGGGCCTTTCTGGCGATCGCGCCCACCGGCGACAGCAACTTCAAATGGCAAAGCGTGGAGCGCAGCATCGCCGCCGCCCGCCCGGTCTATGCCCTGCTCGGCGCCCCGGCGAACCTCGACGTCGTCCATCCCGCCTGCGAGCACGATTTCCCCCCCGAGATGCGTACCCGGGCCTACGCCTGGCTGGAACGCCACCTCGCGCCCTGACGCGTTCTTCGGCCACTTTGGCTTGCGCGGCTCGCCTCCCGCGATTCGTTGGCGGCGGCAAAGTCCTGGGCGTTTCCGGGTCCCTGCCTGCTGCGCCCGCCTCCAACCCCCCCTCCCGCGATGAACCTCCGCCTGCTGCCCGTCCTCGCCCTCTCGCTCTGCCCGCTCCTGCCGCTCGCCGCGCAGACTTCCGCGCCCAAGTCCGCGGACAAGGCGGCCAAGGCACCCGCCAAGTCCCCCGCCGACCTTTCCTTTGAGGCCTTCAACCGAGAGCGCGGGGCCGGCGGCGCGCGCGATCAGGAGCGCTTTCAGAAGGTCATCGCCGCGGGGATGGATTACTTGGCGAAGCATCCGACTCAATCCCGGGCGAACGAGGTCATCCTCGGGCTGGCCTTCTACGCGGGCGGGATCCCCAAGGAGCAGGCCGCCCTGCAGACCTCGTACGTCTCCTTCCTCAAACTCGAACTCGCTAACCTGCGTTACAAGGACGGGGTGTCCGACGCGACCAAGGCCGCGCTGGCCGCCCTCGATGCCTCGATTGCCGATTTCGAGGTCCGCACCGCCTTCAGCCGCGATAATCTGACCAATTTCCGCGAGAAGCTCGACGCCTTGGAGGAGACCCCCGGCGCCGCGCGGTTCCAACCCGACCGCGAGCGCTCCTATGGTCACGTCATCACGCTTGGCAGCGCCCCGGCCCGCGGCGAGGAGCACTTCCGCCGCCTAGTCGAGCACAAGGAAAAGGCCGTGAAGGATATGGCCCGCGAGGAGTTGAATTTCTACGAGGCCCGCAAGGAACCGTTCACCCTCAAGTTCGCGGGCCTCGACGGCAAGGAGACCGACCTCTCGCAACTGCGGGGCAAGGTGGTGGCACTCTATTTCTGGAGCACCACCAGCAAGAGCTCCACCGAC
>CAIOTK010000127.1 GCA_903861185.1 uncultured Opitutia bacterium
CTCCGGGTATTCCTCGGTCTTTCGCCGCTGAAATGCGCTCGCCATCTCACCCCGCTGCTCCGCCTCCAATTGAATCATTCCGGCTAAGGTTTAGGCGCCGCCGGCTTGGCTTCTCGGACCGTTGCTGGCGGGGCGCTGGGAACTGGTCCGGGTCAAGGGGCCGGCGGCCGGTGCGGTACCCGGCGGAGCTTCGTCACGTCGTAGCCCTGCGCCGCCAGCTCGCGCACCAACTGGTCATAGTCGGCGGCAGGCATCTCCGGGGTGCGCGCCATAATCCAGACGTAATCGCGCCGGTTGCGGCCGACCACCGTCCGCGTGTACCCGGGGTCGATGTGGGTGACGAGGAACTCGGTCTTGAAGGGCCACACGAACTGCATTCCCCAGGTCGACTGGTGAACCGGGTCACGCACGAAACCTCGTGGGTTGTAGCGTTTCGGCGGACCGTCAAAGCTGCCCTGGTTGAAGGTGAAGACCGTGTCGATGGTGCCGTCGGGCTCGAGGCGGTAGGTTTCCACCGCGTTGTAGGCCTCCGTTTCGATGAAAGTGGGAATGCAGGCGATGACGTACCACTTTCCCATATAGCGGTTGAGATCGAGCTGTTCGACTGTCGGCAGCGGTGGCAGGCGGGAGGCGCAGCCGGAGAGCAGGAGGGCGAGGGTGGCCCCCGCGAGTGCCGCGAGGCGCGGACGGCTGGGCGCGGCGGGTGGGTGGGGAAGGAGAGGGCTTCGCATCCCCTAAAGCGGAGGTTCCGCCGGCGCCTTGTCAAAGGGCGGGCGCCGATTGGCCGTGGGGGGGCGAGGTAGCCGGGGTAACTCACCCTGGTCTCGGCTGACTGCAGCCGCGTCGGCGCAGCGGGCTTAGCCGCGGGCCAGATCCTCAAGCGCGGCTTGCGGCGGCAAGGCGCGAAGGTCGCGGAAGGCGCGGAGCCCGCGGTCGAAGCTGACCGCCGCCTCGCCCGTGGCCACGGCTTCGGCGGCAAGCGCGCAGTCCGCAAAATCGAGGGAAGTCGCGGCAAAGCGCGCCACCGCGTCGGCCACGGTCGCCTCGGTGCGGATCGCCGGTAGTGCCAACACCCGCTGCAGCGCCGTGGCGACCAAAGCTCTAGGCGTCTCGTAATGGGAGAGGAGGACCCACGTGACCTCAGCTAAGGTCAGGGCGCTTAAGGTCAGGGTGCCGGCTGGCGCCTCGGTCAACAGGCTCTCCGCAGCTGCGGACTGCTCCCGATCGTCTGCGAGCAGGAAGCGCAGAACTACATTCGCATCAAGCCGCATGGCTGCGGCCGTCCTCCGCGGCGAGGTGCCGGCCGACGGATCTCGGTTCGCTCCGGCGGTGCTTCAGGCGCGCGTACCGGGAGAGCATGCCCGCGGGATTCCCAACGGCGCGCAGGACGACTTCCTCTCCCCGCACTTCGAAGGTGACGCGGCCGCCAGGCTTCAGTCCCAGTAGATCACGAATGGGCTTCGGGATGGTGGCTTGGCCTTTGGCGCTGAGGGCGATCGCAGTCATCGTGGGGAGGTTGATCCGAGAGTTAATCCCCGCTGGGCGTGCCCGGCAAGCAGGCAAGCGGTTCGCGGGTTTCGGGCGAATGCGCATAAAGGGTACTCGCCTCCGCTGGCGCGGTTGATTTGCCCCATAAATCAGGGCGCCGCAGGGATCGTGTTCATTGTCCCCGCGCGTCGGCTGTTTCGATGGCATCCATCGCCCCGGCTCCATTCCAACCTTGCGGGGGATGAATTCGGGACTACGATTTCAAGCGTGGGAGTTTGTCTGGGACCCCGCCAAGGATCTCCGCAACCGGGCGAAGCACGGGCTCAGCCTGGCAGAGGCGGTGGCGCTTTGGTCGGGGCCCCTGGTGACTCTGCCCTCGAGACGTCCGGGTGAGGAGCAGCACCTCGCCATCGGGTTGATCGGGGGAAGGTGCTGGACGGTGATCTACGCCCCCCGGGGTGGCGCCTTCCGGCTGATTTCCGCCCGCCGCGCCCGTCCCGATGAAACCGAACTCTTTTGCCAAAAAAACCGCCCGGACGACCGGGCGTAATCTCGAGGCCCGCTTCGCCCGCGGCGAGGCCGTCCTCGACTACTTTGATCCGGCCCGCGCGATCGTGACCCACGGGGGCGCGCGCCCAGGCGCGGGGCGGAAGCCCGCGGGCAAGGTGCGCAAGACGGTGAAACTCTCCCCGGCTGCCATTCGCCGGGTGCGGGCTTTCGCCCGCCGGGAGCGGCTGCCGGACTTCTCCGCCGCGCTCGAGGAGGCCGTCCGGCGTCTTTGAACGAAGGCGCCGTCCTTCCAAGGCGTGCGGGCTTGCCTC
>CAIOTK010000128.1 GCA_903861185.1 uncultured Opitutia bacterium
CCGCGCGGGCCGCCGCCACCAGCTCGTCCCACGCGTAAAGGTGGAACGTGCGGTCCGTCGACATCGCGACGAACAGTCCGCCGGGAAACCCGGGCAGGGGCCCGGGCGAGACTTCACAACCGTCGGTCTCCCGGGCCGAGATCCGCGCGGCACCGAGGAAACGGTGGTCACCCGCCGCCGCGAAGAGGCGGATGGTTCCCGCCTGCTGGTTCGACACCGCGATCACCCCGGCATCCCCGCCGTCGTCACGCACCGCGATGCCCTCGTGATCGCCGGCGAACCCGGTGTCGCCGAGCACCGCCAGTTCCCGCTCCGCCTCCGGGTGATCCGGGTCGGCATGGTACTTGCGCACCCCGAAACCCTCGTCGCTGTAGTAGACCCAGCCGCGCCGCGCATCCACGGCGATCGCCTCGATCTCCTTGCGGCCGCTGTAGCGGCCGAACTCGCGCACCTTCACCGCCCGCACCACGCCGGCGCCATCATCCTCCAGCCGGTACTGCCACAGGTAGCCGTCGGGCGGGCCGGACTTGCCGCCCACGATGGCATGGACCGCGCCGTCTCCCGGCCGGCGGTAGCCGGCGACACCCATCGGGGCGCGGTCGGGATCCGCCGCAAATACCGGCAGGCCACCGCCATCCACGGGCCGTAATTCCGGCAGGGCAAACACCCGCAGCTGTCCCGCCTCTCGCTCCGTCACCAGGGCGACATCGATCTCGCGGCCGCCGAGCCGCAGCCCGCGCACAACATCGACGTTGTTCGGACGGCGCAGCGGCGCGAAGCGCGCGACGGCCCGTCCCTGCAGATCGAAGGCATGGAGTCCGCCGTCACGGTGCTTGTCGGTCCCAAGCACCAGGCTTCGCGCGGGATCAGCCGGATGCACCCAGATGGCGGGGTCGTCGGCGTCGCGCGGCACCGGCGCGGTGACGACGCGCGGCCGCAGCGGTGGGTTGCGCGCGTCGGGATCGGGTCGCGGCGCCGGGGCGCAGGCCGCGAGGAGGCCGACGAGGCAGGCGGCGATGAACGCGCGGAGGAGGCGGCGTGCGGAATTCAACGGGCGAGCAGCGCGGCCGGCACCTCGGGGATGCGCGCGACGACCACCTCCCGGGTGCGGCGGATGATGCCGTAGATCACCCGGGGTTCCGCGGGATCCCACGCCCAGGACTGGCCCTCGAAGGGCACGTCGATCGTGGTGACGTACTCGAGCACGGATCCGAGCCGCGGCAGGCGAAGCACATAAAGCTCCTTCGCATCGTGACCGGTGACGTAGAGCAATCCGTCGGGCCCCCAGCTGCCGCCCGAGCAGCTGCTTTTGCCCCACGTGGCCACGACCTGCGGCGGGAAGAGCCACGACTCCAGCATCTGCCAGCGGTCGTCGAAACGGCCGACGTGGGTCCAACGCTGGTCCTTCCCCGACTCGAAGCCCTGGTCGTTGTAATGGGCGAAGCACGCCCACCACTCGCCCTCGCGCCGCTCGGCCCAGGTCAGCGAACCGTGACGGAGCCCGAGGCTCACGCTGCGCACGGGCCGCACCGTGACCGGATCGAAGTACTCCACCGAACTGGCCATCGGGAGCTGCGGGAAATTCGAGTGGGAGAGCACGAGGAGTCCGTCCTGCACCAACCCGCCGTTGAGGTGGATGA
>CAIOTK010000129.1 GCA_903861185.1 uncultured Opitutia bacterium
AAACATGATCGGCACCTCCAGCCGAAGCGCCGGTTTCCTGCCATCTCTGGCAGCGGGCTCAAACTGCCACTTCCGGACACCCTCCACCGCCGCCCGGCCGAATTCGGGGTTGGAGGAACGCACCGCGGTCGCACTGCTTACCCTTCCATCCACTTGCTGGAAGGAAACCGGATCTTCAGTGGGATCGGGCCGGGGGTATAAGCGCCCAGCGAAGGGTGCGGGCCTGCCAGCCGGCGGTTCGGAATTTTCCGGATCCCCCTTGATACCTGCGGCGAACCGGCCTTTGGATCGTTTCGCATGCCGTCCCCGAGCCTCCCGGCCACGTTGTCCGCTGCTGACCGTGCCGTGGTAGGCGCGGCCTTTAGGGAAGTTTTCCGGGATACCGATGTTCGGGCCGTGGAGGGAGCGTTGGCATCTGCGGTGGTCCGGGAGTTCGACGAGGGGGCGGTGCTCCTGGCCGAGGGCTCGGCAGCGGACGACGTGCTCGTGCTGTGTGCCGGGCGGGTGCACATCTATGCGCGGAATGCCGAGGGGGCGCTGGTGGGGGTTGCGACCGTCGCCACGCCCGGTGCGCTGCTTGGAGAGCAGGCGCTGGCGGCTGGGCGGCAGTTCCGCAACGCGACGGCGCTCGCGTTGGTGCCCACTCGGGTGGCGGCGGTTCCCGGTGATGCTTTCCGCCTCCTTTTGGCTGGGGACGAGCGCGCCCGGACGGTCCTGGCGGACCGCGGGGCTGACCAATCCCTCGGCCGCCTGCAGGCTTTGGCCCGGGAACTCGGCTCGCTGACTGGCGAGCGGCCGGCGGTGCTGCCGACCGCACTGCAACTGGCGCCGGGCGCGGTGCTGTTTGGTCCTGGTGAGTCCGCGGGCTCGGCCTTTTTCGTGCTTTCTGGCCAGGTGGGACTGTTCCATCCCGGCTGTCCGGTGCCGCATGAGAGCATCGGCCCCGGCCTGCTGTTTGGGGAGCGCGAGGTACTGGAGGCCCGGCCGCGGACCCTGCGGGCGGTGGCGTTCGGACCGACGGAGGTGCTCGTCGTGGACGGCTCCGTGCTGCGGTCGGGCCGGCAGGGTGGAGGTGCGCTGGGGACGATGCTCGAGGGCCTGGCCTACGTGCATGCCATGCCGCAGTTCGGTTCCGCGTACCGCTATCTCGGCCAGGTCGACGGGGAGTCGTGCTTCGTCACGGACTACCAGCAGGCCAGCGGCCTCCGGATCCGGGTGCGGCAGTTCCCCCGCCAGCGGCGGGCGGAAGCCGGCCGCGTGGAGGCGCTTTCCAGTTCTGCCGACTCCTTCTCCTCCCCTGATGGGGAGATTTCGCTCCGGTTGGCGGCGGACGGCGCGGTCCTGGGCCTCGCGGCCCCGCAGACCTGGCCCCGCCTGCCCGAGGTGATGGCGCTGCTGCTCCGGGGAGGCCGGCTGGAGGCGTGGCAGCGCGAGGCCTTCCGGTCCTCGGGCGACCTGCTGCTCGAGGACGCCGCGTTCCGGGCCGCCGGCGGGCAGGAAGTCATTTGCGGCTGCACCAACACGTCCTCCTCCGCGCTGCGGCTGGCCGCCAGGGGTGCCGGCGGCGTCGACGACCTCGTCCGCCTGACTGGCGCCGGTGGCGTCTGCGGCGGATGCCGTGGCCGGCTGCCCGCCTTCCTCGGGCAGGCCGAGTTCAGCCTGTGCCGCCTCGGGACGCAGCCGTTGGCGGAAGGCTCGGTGGCCGCCCAGCTGCGTCCCATCCATCCGGCCGTGCTGCCGCCGGCGCGGCCAGGCCAGCACGTGCGACTGGAGGCTCTGATCGACGACCGCTGGGTCGGGCGGCCCTACACGCTCACGGCGTCTTCTCGGGAGGTCTACGAGCTGGGCGTCAAGCTCGAGCAGGACGGGCTCTTCTCGCAGTGGATTCACCAGGCGCCGGCCGGGGCGCTGGTCCGCGTCTTCGTCCCGGAGGGCGTACTCTGTCCGTCCGGGGATGATCCCCGCGCCCTCGTCTACGTCGTGGCCGGAATCGGGGTCACGCCGGCGATCGCGGCGGTCCGGGCCGGGTGGCATCGTCAGATGACCGTAGTGTATTCGTTCCGCGGCGCCGCCGCGGCGGCCTACCTCGGCGAGTTGCGGGCGGCGGCCGGGGCCGGGCGGATCCGCCTCCTGGAGCATGATACCAGCCGGGGCGCCCGGCTCGGGGAAGGCGACCTCGCTGCGCTGGTGGCTCCGCTTGGTTCCGCCGAGGTGATAGCCTGCGGGCCCGCCGGCTTCAACGCGGCGGTCGCCGCGGCGCTCGCCCGCCTGCCCGGGGTCACCGTCTCGGCCGAGAGTTTCGAACATCCCCAGCGTGGCGAGCGTGGGGTGGCCGAGCCCGGATCGTGGCGCCTGTGGGAGTTTCGGCCCCGATGCCCGGCCGGGCCTCCGGTCGAGGTGGGCACGACCCTTTCCGCGGCCGCGCAGGCGGAGCAGTTCCTGCGCGAGTTCCACCTCGAGTCGCGTCCGGACACCGATCCGGCCGCGCGCCTGGCCGAGGTGCGGGCGGCCCTGGCCGCGGAAGGCTGCTGGGAGAAGACCTTCGACGAGCTGGCGTTCGCGGCCCGAGTCGCCTGGCGCAACGCGGAGCGCTGCGTCGGCCGGCTCTACTGGCAGGGCCTGCACCTGCGGGACTGCCGGCGGCTGCGGGATCCAGCCGAGATGGCCGAGGCGCTTTGGGAACACCTACGCTTTGCCCACAACGGCGGTGACCTGCGCCCCGCGATCACGATCTTTGCCCCCGGTTCGGAGCGGGCGCCCGGTCCGCGGATCTGGAATCCCCAGCTCATGCGCTACGCCGGGTACCGGCTGCGGAGCGGCAAGCAGGTCGGCGATCCCGCCCAGAACGAGCTCACGCGGCGGATCATCGCGCTCGGCTGGAAGCCTCCCGGCACCGACTTCGATCTTCTGCCGATCGTGATCGAGACCACGGAACATGGCCCGCGGTGGTTTGAGCTGCCGCCGGACTGCCGCTGGGAGGTGCCGATCTTCCATCCGCAGCACCCCTGGCTGGCTGCCATGAACCTCAAGTGGTACCCCGTGCCCGCCGTGGCGGATATGGCGCTGGATGCCGGCGGGATGATGTACCGGATGGCCCCGTTCAACGGGTGGTACCTCAACACCGAGATCGCGGCACGGAACTTCACCGACGCCAATCGCTACCACCTCCTCCCCCGCGTCGCCGAGCGCATGGGCCTCGACATCGGCAACGACCGCAGCCTCTGGCGGGACAAGGCCCTGCTCATGCTCAGCGAGGCCGTGTTGCAGTCCTTCGACCGGGCTGGGGTCCGGATGGCCGACCACCACCACGTCGGCCACGAGTTCCTCGAGTTCTGCCGCAACGAACAGAAGGCCGGGCGCGAACCGCACGGCAACTGGGCCTGGCTGGTGCCGCCCGTCTCCGGATCCACATCCGTGCTCTACCAGGAGCCCTTCCGTGATCAGGCCTGCAAGCCCGCCTACGTCGCCCAGGAGCCTGTCTGGAAGGAACGGCCGGCGCCCGCCGGCGGGGCCGGCCCGGCCGCGGGCGCCGGCTGCCCGTTCCACTGAGCTCCGGGCCGGGGCCTGCCTGTTGGATCCTAAACCTAGGTACCTATGCCAGCTGGGCTCGCACGGACAACCCGCCACGCTGTTTTCACCACCCACCCGAAGGAAACTGGATCTTCAGGGGGATCGGATCCGGGAGGGGTTTAAGGGGAGGGTGCCGGGTGGAAACGGAGTCGGACCCCTGTAGTCCCCCAACCCTCAAGTCCGCCTGACCGGCCAGCGGCGCGGAGAGCCGGTTAACGGAGATATCTCTATGG
>CAIOTK010000130.1 GCA_903861185.1 uncultured Opitutia bacterium
GCCCGCGCCACGGCCGCCTGAGGCCTGACGCGACGTTCTCCTTTCCCGGCGAGGGGCTGCGGCCCCTCGCCTTTTTTGTGCCCCCCAGACGGCTCCGCCCCGCGCCGGCTTGACCCGCCCGCCACGCCGCCCGCAGCCTTCCCGAACCCCCTTCCCAATGTCCCTCCCCCGCCGCGAATTCCTCCGCCGTAGCGCCAGCGCCGCCGCCGTCTTCACCATCTTGCCCGCCGCCGCCCGCGGGGCCAATAGCCGCATTCAAGTCGCCTGCATCGGCGTCACCGGCAAGGGCCATACCGACACCCTCGGCACCGCCGCCGCGGGCGGGGAGATCGTCGCCCTCTGCGACGTGGTGAACCCGCGCCGCCCGGAGCTGACCCGCCGCAAGAAGGCCAAGGCCGCGCCCGCCGGCGACACGATCCTCGACCGCTTCCCCGCCGCCAAGTTCTTCCTCGATTACCGGGAGATGCTCGCGACGCATCCCGGGATCGACGCGGTCGTGGTCTCGACGCCCGACCATCACCACTTCCACGCCTCGCTGCTGGCGATGCGCGGCGGCAAGCACGTGTACTGCCAGAAGCCGATCTCCCACTCGGTCTGGGAAGCGCGGCGGCTGGCCGAGGTCGCCGCCCAGACGCGCGTCCAAACGCAGATGGGTAACCAAGCCCACGCCGGCGAACCGATCCGCCGCGCGGTGGAACTGCTGCAGGCGGGCGTGCTGGGGCGGGTCACGGAGGTCCACGCCTGGACCAACCGCCCGATCTGGCCGCAGGGAATGAAGGCCTGGCCCACGCCGGAGCCGGTGCCCGCGGGCCTCAATTGGGACCAATGGATCGGCCCCGCCCCCTTCCGCGACTACAGCAGCGCCCTCGCACCCTTCAATTGGCGCGGCTACTGGGATTTCGGGGCGGGCGCGCTCGGCGATATGGGCTGCCATATCCTCGATATGCCCTACTGGGCACTCGGACTCGGCGCCCCGACGAGCGTCGAGGCGGAGTCCGAAGGCACGACGGAAATCGCCGCGCCGAATTGGTCCAAGGTCACCTATCAGTTCCCGAACAGTCATCTGGGCGGGCCAGTGACGGTCGTTTGGTACGATGGGGTGTCGCCCAAGGAGGGGGTTTACCGGAACCCGCCGCCGGAGCGGCTGTGGAAGGCGGACTTCCCGACGGCAGACCACGTGTTCCGGCGCTTCGACCTGCTCGTGGTGGGCGAGAAGGGGCGGATGTTCTTCGGCCGCTCGCGGCAGGACTGGGTCTTCAAGCCCGAGGGCCTGACGGCGGGCTTCAAGCAGCCCCCCAAGACCTTGCCCCGCGTGGCGGGCAGCGGGGAATCCGCGGAAGGGGCGATGGATCAAGGTGGCGGGCCGTACCGCGAATGGATCGATGCGATCCGGGGCAAGGGGCCCGCGTTGTCGGCGTTCGGCCAATCGGGGCCGTTCAGCGAAATGGTCCTGCTGGGGAACGTGGCGCTGCGGGCGGGGAAGAAGGTCTTGTGGGACGCGAAGGCGCTACGGGTGACGAATATTCCGGAGGCGGCGCCGTTGGTGCGTCGCGCGTACCGCCGCGGCTGGGAGCTGGAGTGAAGGCTGCGCAAGAGCGAGAAGAGAGGAGCGGGGAGCGAGTAGGAACAGGCGGGCTTGCCTGCCGTCTGGTCCGGCGTGGCTCTGGCGAAGGTGGGCCACAAAAGGCACAAAGGGTTCAATCCGCGGTCGCGGCGGTGCGTGGCGTCCATAGACGCCGCAGAACCTTGAGGCGCGGGCGATTTCGGGCGAGAGCCCGATCCACGGTGCTTCCGCCGGTGGTGCCGACGGCAAGCAGAACCGGAGCCACTCGGTTCGGAGCCCTCCTCTCCGAGCGCTCGCCCTGTAGTTTCC
>CAIOTK010000131.1 GCA_903861185.1 uncultured Opitutia bacterium
AGCGGCCGGGGTTTGCCGCGTTCAAAACGGCGGTGGAGGTGGCGGCGGTGGCGGCGGCGAAGGTGGTGGGTGCGGCCCAACTCGAGGCCGTGCTGGGGAGCGCGGCGCTGGACGGGCTACTGCTCTGTTCGTCGCAGGCGGCGGTGATTCCCGAGGCGGGCCAAGCGGATTACGCGTGGGCGAGTCGCTGGCTGGATGCTTGGGCGGAGTCGCGGGAGCGCGCGCGGCGGGAAGGTCGTCGGGCGGGACGCACCGTGGCGGTGAATTGGCCGATGTGGCGCGACGGCGGGATGACCCTCGGCCGCGGCGGGGACGCGCTGGCGGGGGCGGCGCTGGCGGAGGCGTCGGCGCGGCTGAGTGGCTTGCCGCCTCTGACCGTGGCGGAGGGATTGGCCCTTCTCGATCGCGCGGCGGCGCATCCTGGCGGTGCGGTGTTACTCGCGCACGGCGACGCGGCGCGCCTCGGGGCGCGGGCGGCGGCGGTGGCGGGCGCGGCGGCGGCGCAGGCGGTTTCAATCGTCGAGGGGCCTGGTGATGTGGCGCTACCCGACCGCGTGCGCGCCTACACGCGGGAGCTGTTGGCGGAGGTGTTGAAGGTGCCGGCGGACCGTCTGGGCGATCACACTCCGCTTGCCGAATACGGGGTCGATTCCGTGCTGGTCCACAGCTTCAACGCGCGTCTGGAGCGCGACCTGCCGGACGCGGCGAAGACCCTCCTGTTCGAGTGCCACACGCTCGCGCGGCTCGCGGAACACTTGCACGCTGCGCACGGCCCGGCGCTCGCCGCTCGGTTGGCGGCGCCCGCACCGGGGGTAGTTCCCGCGGCACCCAACGCGCCTGTGCCGCCCACGCCGCCGGCCTTGGCCGATGGAGACATTGCGGTGGTGGGCCTCGCGGGCCGGTTCCCTGGGGCGGAGGATCTGGACGCGCTGTGGCGGCTACTGGTGGCGGGTGAGGAGGCGATTACGGCGGTGCCGGCCGGGCGGTGGGACGCGGCGGGGGAGCGGCGGGGGGGGTTCATCGCGGGAGCGGAGGACTTCGATGCGGCGTTCTTCAGCCTGCCGCCCGTCGAGGCCGAAACCCTGGATCCGCAGACGCGGTGTTTCCTGCAGGTGGCGTGGCACGCGCTGGAGCAGGCGGGATATGCGCGGAGTGGCTTGCTCCGCCGGCGCTACGGTGAGGGTCCCGCGCCGGTGGGCGTGTTCGCGGGGGTGACCCACAATTCGTACCAAATCCGCGGCACGCTGCGGCAGCAGGCTGCGCCGACCCGCGTCGACCAGTCGGGCCAGTGGACCCTCGCGAACCGGGCTTCGTTCTTCCTCGACCTGTCCGGCCCGAGCCTGCCCGTTGACACCGCGTGTTCCGCGTCGCTCACCGCGCTGCACTTGGCGTGCGAGAGCCTACGGCGGGGCGAGTGCGCGGCGGCGCTGGTTGGCGGCGTGAACCTGCACCTGCACCCGGTGAAGCACGAGGCGGCCGCGGCGCTCGGGATGCTTTCGCCCACCGGTCATTGCCGGCCGTTCGGGGCGGGCGCGGACGGCTACATTCCGGGCGAGGGCGTAATCGCAGCGGTGCTCAAGCCGCGCGCGGCCGCCGAGCGCGATGGCGACCCAATCCTCGCGCTGATCAAGGCGAGCGCGATCAACCACGGTGGACGGACGCAGGGCTTCAGCGTGCCTAACCCGGCCGCGCAGGCCGCAGTCGTGGCGGCTGCACTGCGGCGCGGGAGCGTGGACCCGCGCACCGTCACCTGCGTCGAGGCCCACGGCACCGGCACCGAGCTCGGCGATCCGATTGAGCTGGAGGGCCTCACCCGGGCCTTCGGGACCGCGGGCGCGCCGGGCTGGTGTAGCCTTGGTTCGTTGAAGTCTAACCTCGGCCACCTCGAGGCGGCCGCGGGCCTCGCGGGCCTCGCGAAACTGGTGCTCCAGTTCCGCCACGGCCTCCTGGCCCCTACCCTTCACGCTTCGCCGCCCAACCCGCACCTCCGCCTCGCCGGTGGCCCGTTCCGACTGCAGCTGGCCGCGGAGCCCTGGGCGCGGCCGGTGGTCGACGGCGTGACGCACCCGCGGCGGGCGGGGCTCAGCTCCTTTGGGGCGGGTGGGGCGAACGCTCACGTGATCCTCGAGGAACCGCCCCCGCGGCCAGCCTCCGGGCACGTTTCGGTGCCGGCCACGCCGCGCGTCCTGGTTTTGTCCGCGCGTTCCGCAGGGGCCTTGCGCGCCAACGCCGCTCGCCTCGCGACGTGGTTGCGCGCGCACCCGGCGTGCTCGCTCGCGGACCTCGCGTTCACCCTCCGCGTCGCGCGTGAGGCGATGCCCGAGCGGCTGGCCTGGGTGGCGGCCGACCCGGGCGCGGCCGCGGCGCGCCTCGAAGCGTGGCTGGGTGGCGAAGCGGCCGCCGTTCATCGGGGCCGCGCTGGTCCCGCGCCCGCCGCGCCCGTCGGCGATACCCCGGACGACCTTGCCGCCGCGTGGGTCACAGGCGCTGCGCTCGACGGG
This sequence comes from uncultured Opitutia bacterium, assembly GCA_903861185.1. Lineage (GTDB taxonomy): Bacteria > Verrucomicrobiota > Verrucomicrobiia > Opitutales > Opitutaceae > ER46. The sequence goes on from CAIOTK010000131.1 coordinate 2,502, forward strand.
ACCGACGGGGAGGAGCCTGGCGCCCGCGTCCTGCCGCTCCCGTCTTACGCCTTCGAGGTCCGGCGGCACGCGTATGCCGATCTCCCGGCTGCGCCTGGGCCTGCCCTGCCGCCCCTCACCGTGGCCGCCGCGGCGGCTCCGGACGGCGGCAACACGCCTTGGCGGGCCCCGGGCGCCGTTTTCCGGGCGTATCCTGAGGTGGGGCTCGAGGTCCTTCCCGGGGGCATCGCGCTCGTGCGGATGCGCGATCGGGTGCACCGCAATA
>CAIOTK010000132.1 GCA_903861185.1 uncultured Opitutia bacterium
CCGGGCAGGTACTGGTAATCGAGGTGATTGGTGAGGTTCAGACCGGGGGCGTAGCTGCCGGTGACGCTCCCGCTGGTGGCCTCGAACGCGTCGCGCACCTCGGCGGGCGTGGCGGTGGGTTTGCCGAGGCGGGCGGCGATCGCGGGCCGGTCGAGGGTGAAGTCGCGCACGGGCACCCAAGCGAGGAGTGCCCAATAGCCGAGGAGGAGGGCGGCGGCGGCGCCGGCGAGCGCGCGGGGGCGGAGCCAGCAGAACAGGAGCCCGGCCGCGGTGTAGGCGAGGGCGATCCGCTGGAGCACCCCGAGCAGGCGCAGGTCGGGCCAGGGATTGGTGAAACCGCCGTTGTAGAGGAGGCCGATGGTGAAAAGCAGGAGCCCGCGGATCACCACGTGGCGTGCCGCGACCGCGCGGCCGCGTTCCGCGATCTGCCGGGTAAGGGAATAGACGAGCGAGACCCCGGAAATGAAAACAAACAGGGGGAAGATGACGTCGTAAAACGTGCAGCCGGCCCAGTCGCGGTGGGTGAGTTGCCCGGCGAGGAAGCGGGCGGGGCCGGAGCCGCTGACCTCGGAGAGCGCCTGCATTAGGGCGTCGGCGCCGAGGATCCAAAACATATCGAAGCCGCGCAGTGCGTCGAGCGACTGCAGCCGGCCGGGCGGGGTGGGGGACGGGGCGCTCATCGGGGGCGGGTGGAGCCCACGCGATCGGCGCGGGGTGGTCAACGCCCGGGAAACCCTTGCGCGGGGTCGGGGGAGGCCTCCTCCTAGCCCGATGAAGGTCTCGTTCAGCGCGAAGGAGTACGGCCGCCTGCTGGAGCTTGCCCACTTAGGGCTCTGGGTGGCAGGGGCGCGGCCGGACGACCCTGGCACGATGCCGGCGCGGTATGCGGACGTGGCGGAGAAGGTCTTTGGCCTAGCGGAGAACTTTGGTTGCGCCGATCTGGTGGAGACCGACGTGAACGGACAGCATTACCCGGCGGAGAAGCTTACGGCGGGGCCGGCGGAGCAGGTGCTGGCCGACTTCACGGCGGATGTGTTCTGGAGCGAGCTGGCGGTGCGGTTGGCGGAGCGCGACCTGCAGGCGGAGCTAGGCCGGCCGGCGGGCGGCGAGCCCGAGCCGTTTACGGAGGCGCAGGAGGAACGGCTGCAGCTGATTGAGGAGACTTACTGGCGGGAATTCGAAGCCCACGGCACCGACCACGTGGTCGTGCTGCGCGGCGGCCAAGGCTGAGGCTGGCTGGGGCGGGCGTGGCCCGTCAGCGCTTGGGCGTTCGGCGCCGCAGCCTCAGGGGCATACCGCCCTCCGGGTGCAGGGTGATCGAGGCCCAAGGGACCACGGGTGCGGTCGAAACGGGTTCGAACGCGTACTGTTGCGCGAGGGCCGCGAGGCCCAGCGGGGCCTCCATCATTGCGAGGCCGCTCCCGATGCAGATGCGCGGGCCGCCCCCGAAGGGAAAGTAGGCGAACTTGGGCAGCACCGTCTCGCCCAGCCACCGCTCCGGCCGGAACGCGAGGGGGTCCGGGAACACGCGCCCGTCGCGGTGCTTCAGCCACTGGCTCATCAGCACCATCGTACCCCGCGGGATCCGGTAGCCGCCGAGGTCGACGTCTTCGAGGGCCTCCCGGGTTACGATCCACGCCGGGGGGTAGAGCCGCATTGCCTCCCGCAGCACGGCCTGGGTGAAACGCAGGCGTTCGAGGTCGGCCAAGGTGGGCGGCCGGTCTCCCAGCACCGTGTCGAGTTCCCGGGCCAAGGTGGCGGCCGCCGCGGGGTGCCGCGCGAGGAGGTGGCAACTCCACGTCATCGCCAGCACGGTCGTATCGAGGCCGGCCGCGATCAGCGTCATTAGCTCATCCCGTAGCTCGGCGTCCGTCATCCCGCGCCCTTGGTCGTCGCGAGCATCGAGGAGCATCGTGAGGATGTCCCCCCGATCGCCTTGGCCGGCGCGGTGGGCGGTGGTCTGAGTGGCGATGAAGCCGTCGAGACCGTCCATCATCGCGTGAAAGCGGCGGGAGAAATCCCCGGGCCAGAGTCCGCGGAGGAAGCCTAGGAGTCCGCGGCGGGCGCGCATCTCGCGCATCGACTCGAGGGAGAGCCGTTCGAAGGCGCCGATTTCCGGCGGCACCTCCGTGCCGAACAAGGCTCGGATCAGGACGCGGGCCGCGAGGCCGGAGAGGTCGCCGTGCAGCTCGCGCGTCTCGCCGTCGCGCCAGCCGGCCATCAGTTCCTGGGCATAATCGACAATCACCGGGGCGTAGGCGGAGACGCGCTGCCGATGAAAGGCGGGCTGCATCAGGCGGCGCTGGCGCACCCAGAAGGGGCCCTCACTGGTGAGCAGGCCTTGGCCGAAGACGCGGTCGATGAAGGATTTTCCGCCGCCCGGCACCTTGCGGAACCGGCGGCTCTGGGTCAGCAGCACGGCCTCGATGGCGTCGTGGTCATTCAGGAGGACGGCCTTCTGGTGCAGGAAGCGGAGCGGTACGAAATCGCCGTGCTCGCGGGTGCACCGGTCGAGGAACGCGAGTGGATCGGCGGCGAATTCCCGCACGTGGCCGCCCAGCAGG
>CAIOTK010000133.1 GCA_903861185.1 uncultured Opitutia bacterium
CGGGTTTTATGACGACGGCCTATGCCGGGGCTTCGACCACGACCGTGGGGGACCTGATGGAGTTGGACGCCATTGCGGCGTGCGTGATTGGCGGGACGGCGTTGCGGGGTGGGCGGGGGAGTGTGGGTGGGGTGTTGTGTGGGGCGCTGATTATGGCGGTGCTGTTGAATGGGATGACCTTGTTGGCGGTGGAGCCGGAGCTGAAGTTCATCGCTCGCGGGAGCGTGCTGGCGTTGGCCGTGTGGCTGGACGTGCGGTTTGGCGGGGAAGCGCGGGGTTGAGGGGTGGTGTGCGCCCCGGCTGCATCGATCCGCGGCCGGTCCCGGCTGCAGTTCAGTTAGAGTTTAAGCGGTCTGGTGTAGCTGGGGCGCGCCGCCCCGGTGATAGCGGACCAAAACCCATCCCGCGGAGCCATCCCGTCCCCACGCAGAGGTGGAGGCCGGCTAAGTCCTGTCCGCCGTCTCGTCCGCCGTCTAGTCCGCCGTCTAGTCCGCCGAAGCCTCGGCGAAGGCGGAAGCCTCAGCGGAGGCGGAAGCTTCAGCAAAAGCGGGGCCTGCCCGCCGTAGGCTTGGCGAAGGAGGGCCACAAAAGGCACAAAAGGGTTCAATCCGCGGCCGGAGCCGTGCGTGGCGTCCATAGACGCCGCGGGCCTGCAGGGAGGGAGCCATTCGGGCAGGGCTCGAACCGCGGAGTTTCCGCCTGCGAAGCCGTAGACCCAGCGAGTACTCGGGGCCTTAGTTCGGAGCCCTCCCCTCCGAACGCTCCCGCTCTAGCGTCCGCGGCGCCTATGGGCGCCACCTCAACCTCCGCCACGCCCTCGACCCCTTGCGCCTTTTGCGGCCATCCTCGCTTCCTGCGCCCTTGAGATAGTTCGCTTAAGGCGTGCCGCCTGGAGGCCGCGGATTTCGGCGGCGGCGCGGGGCCTCGTTCAGCACCAGTTCGTCCACCGGCGGGAGATCAGAGGCGGGGACCAATTCCAAGGGGAGCGACATCCGGCCCTGGCGGCGGTAACCGCGGAGCATCCCGAGCACGGCGGCGTGGGCGAGCGTCGAGGCGGGGATGCCGACGGTCTCGGCGAGGGCATCCAGTTCCCGCACCTGCGCATCGTCCAGCCGGACCATCACGGCATTCGTGCGCTTCATCAGACCAGTAGAACGCCCAGTTACCGGAAGTAAGCTTTTACGTTGCTTACGATAAGTTACTCGCTTCGCGTACGACCGTTGCCGACGATGACCTCTCCCGACTCCTCCGCCGCTCGCTCATTGAACATTCGGCTCCGGTCGCTGCGGCGGCTTTGGCTGTACCTTGGCTTGGCGTTGGGCCCGACGGTCGCAGCGCAGGCTCAGATTCAAATGAGCGGGAACTTCGCGTATGAGAGCGCCGGCAACCTCGTCACCTACGGCGTCGCTCGCATCGACAACTTCCGTCCTCTCGGAACGGTGAGCGGCACACTGGCAATCCAGCTCTGGGCCACCAATCTGCCGTACACCGGCATCACCTCGTTGATCGGCTACAAGATCGCCGAGGTGCAACTCGGCACACTGCTTGGAGGCTACTATCTGTCACCGGTCATCCGGACGACCACGCTCCTACCATTACCTCCACCCGGATTCTACAATCTTGTCTTCGTCCTCGCCGAATGGAACGGCTTCGAATGGCTGACGCGTGACTACGGCAACTTCCCGACCTACCAAGCCATCGGGATCGTCGCCGCGCCGCCCGCGATCACCCGCCACCCGCAAGCGCTGACCCTCGCCCAAGGGGGCAACGGATCGCTCTCCGTCGAGGCCACCGGGACGCCCCCCCTGATCTACCAATGGTTCAAGGACGGCGCAGCCCTCACGGGCCAGACGAACGCCACCCTGAACCTGACGAACGCCCAGGCCACCGACGCCGGCAGCTATGGGGTGCGGGTCACCAACCCCGCCGGCAACGCCTTCAGCAATGCGGCAACCGTCACGGTATCCGTCCCCGTGCGGGCTCCGCTGATCACGACGCAACCGCTCAGCCAGACCGCGATCGCCGGGACCACCGCCCGCTTATCGGTCACCGCTTCGTCCACCGCCCCAGTGACCTACGCCTGGTCCCGGAACGGCGCGCCCATCGCCGGAGCCACCGGCTCTAGTCTGAGCCTCCCCGGCGTCAGCAAGACCGATGAAGGCAACTATGCGGTCACGGTCAGCAACAGCGCCGGTAGCATCACCAGTAATCCGGCGGGCCTGCGGGTGCTACCGTCCAGCAACCTCTCCAACCTTTCCGTCCGCACGACCCTGAGCCCCAATCAAACCCTGACGCTGGGCGCCGTGGTGACTGGCGGGGAAAAGGACATCCTGATCCGCGCCGCCGGGCCGGTCCTGAGCAGTTTCGGGCTCACGGGGCTCCCTGACCCGCGCTTGGAACTGTACGCGGGAGGCACCGCCCCGGTGGCCGTCAATGATGACTGGACGCCTGCCTTGGCCACCACCTTCGCCTCCGTGGGCGCGTTCGCGTTCCCGGCCGGGTCGAAGGACGCAGCCCTGCTCAATCCGGCCAACGGCGCCTTCACCGTGCAGGCCAAGGGCGCGGGCGAGGGCACCCTCCTCGTCGAGGCCTACGACGTCCGGGGTGGCACCGAGCGGCGTCTGGTGAACCTCTCCGCCCGCAACTTCGTGGGCACCGGTTCGGACATCCTGATCGCGGGCTTCGCAATCGCGGGTGCGGGCACCAAGCAAGTGCTGATCCGCGCGGTGGGGCCGGCCCTGAGCGCGTTCGGTGTCCCGGGGGCGCTGGAGGATCCTCGCCTCGAGGTGTACGACGGCGCCGGCCGCTCCCTCGCGGCCAATGACAACTGGGGCACCCCGGTCGGCTCCGCCGCGGCAGCCACTACGGCCACCTTCGCGCAGGTCGGGGCCTTCCCGCTCGCGGCCGGCTCCCGCGATGCGGCGCTGCTCATTACCCTCAATGCCGGCGCGTCCTACACCGTCCAGGTGGCCGGCGTGAACAACACCACCGGCGAGGCGCTGATCGAGGTGTACGAGGTGTTTTGAGGACGCGGGCGAAGCAGGTTGGACCAAGCAGAGTTTAAGTCCGGATTTGGAGCCCGCCCCTTCGGAACCAATCGGTTCGCATC
>CAIOTK010000134.1 GCA_903861185.1 uncultured Opitutia bacterium
CGCCCCCTTTCACCCAATGAAGAAAGCCCGCGCCCACTTCCCGTCCATCCCCGCCATCCCCTACGAGGGTCCCGGCACCGACAATCCCCTCGCCTTCCGGCACTACAACCCGGACGAGGTCATCGATGGCCGGACGATGGCCGAGCACCTGCGTTTCTCCATCGCCTACTGGCACGCCTTCCGCGGCACCGGCTCGGATCCCTTCGGCCCGGGCACGATCGTCCGCCCTTGGGAGGCGGGCCGTGATCCGGTCGGGGTGGCCAAGGTGCGCCTCGAGGCGGCCTTCGAGTTCTTCCAGAAGATCCGGGCGCCGTTCTACTGCTTCCACGACCGCGATATCGCCCCCGAGGGCCGGACGCTCGCCGAGTCCAACCGCATCCTCGACCAGGTCGCCACCCACGCGCAGGCCCTGCAGAAGGCCACGGGCGTGAAGCTCCTCTGGGGCACCGCGAACCTGTTCTCCAATCCCCGCTATATGTGCGGGGCCGCGACCAACCCGGATGCCCACGTCTTCGCCTATGCCGCCGCGCAGGTGAAGCAGGCGATGGAGGTCACCCAGCGCCTCGGCGGTGAGAACTACGTCTTCTGGGGCGGCCGCGAGGGCTACGAGACGCTCCTCAACACCGACCTCAAGCGGGAGCAGGAGCACCTCGCCCGCTTCCTCCACCTCGCCGTCGCCCACGCTAAGACGATTGGCTTCAAGGGCCAGTTCCTGATCGAGCCGAAGCCGAAGGAGCCGACCAAGCACCAGTACGACTTCGATGTCGCCAGCGGCATCGCGTTCCTGCGCACCTTCGGCCTCGAAAAGCACTTTAAGTTCAACATCGAGACCAACCACGCCACCCTCGCGGGCCATACCTTCCAGCACGAGATCGAGGTCGCCGCCGCCGCCGGGATGCTCGGCTCGATCGACGCCAACGCCGGGGACCTGCTCCTCGGCTGGGACACGGACCAGTTCAACACCGACGTGCGCGAGCTCACCCTCGCGATGATCTCCATTCTGCGCGCCGGTGGCCTCGGGAGCGGCGGGTTCAACTTCGACGCCAAGCTGCGCCGGCCCTCCATCGACCCGGAGGACCTCTTCCACGCCCATATCGGCGGGATGGACGCCTACGCCCTCGCCTTCAAGCTGGCCCGCCGGATCCTCGCCGAAGGGAAGTTCGAGACGTTCGTGCGCGAGCGCTACGCCAGCTTCGACTCCGGCTTCGGCCGCGACATCGAGCGCGGCAAGGCTGACTTCCGCTCCCTCGAGAAGCTGGTCCTCGGCAAGCTCGGCGAACCGCAGCCGCGCTCGGGACGCCAGGAGTACCTCGAGAACCTCCTGCTCGCGTACCTACACCGCTGACCGCCCCGGCAAGCCCGGTCCGTCCCCCGATGTCCCGGAGCCTCCGGCCGGTCCTCCTACTGTTCCTGCTCGCCCTCTTCACCGGGGGCTGCACCTCCGTGTCCTCGCGCAAGGTCGTCGACCTCTCGCGGTTCCAGCGCTTCTTCGTCGAGACCCGGCTGAACGAGAACCACCGGCTCGATGAGGCCCTCGTGGCCGCGCTGCGCCGCCAGGGCCGGATCGCGGAGGCGGGGCCGCGGACGATGATGCCGCCGGACACCGAGGTGGTCGTGACCTACGATGCGCGGTGGACGTGGGATTTCCGGAACTACTTGATCGAGCTGAACGTGGAGTTCCACACCGTCTCCCCGCCGAAGAAGCTGGCGGACGCCCGCCGCTACCAGCCTTCGCTGGTGCCGAAGGCGCCCGAGGAGGTCGTCCGCGGCCTGCTGGAGCCGCTCTTCCGGCCCTGAGGGGCCCGCCGGCCACCAAGCTAGAAACCAAGCGGTTTGATGTAGCTGGGGCGCGTCGCCCCGGCCGTGGCCTACGAAACCCAATAGAGCCGGGGCGACGCGCCCCGGCTACACCGAAGCGCCGAGGCCCCTCGCCTCAGGCGATGAGGTCCTTCACCACCTCGCCGGCGACGCCGGTCAGGC
>CAIOTK010000135.1 GCA_903861185.1 uncultured Opitutia bacterium
AGGTTCGCGCGGAACCGGTCCCACGGCAGCGGCTCCTCGCCGCGCGCGACGAGTCGATCGTTCAGGTCCGCGCGGGAAGCTTCGCTCGCGAGCAGGAACGGATAGGCGTCCGCGAAACCGACCAGCGGCGTCCCGCCCAGCCCGACGGGCACGCGCCGCACCGGCCGCCGGAACGCCGGCCCAATCCGCACGAGCCGGCACGCCGTACCCAGAAATGCCCCCAGCCACTCCGCCGCGGCACCGCAGTCCTCCGCCAGCATCCCCTCGGATTTCCAGACAGTGACCGGCACCAGCGGGGCCGCGGGATCGGGCGCGCGGGGGATCGCAACGGAGCCCGCCCCGACCGCGCTGAGGGTGAGGGTCGCCGCGTCGAGCCGCGTCGCGATGAGCGCCATCCGCGGATGCGTCCGCTGCGTCAGGAAACGCCCGGCCGGGTCGACCACGAGAAAGCGCCGGTCCCCCGCGAGGCCGAGGGCGTCGACGTCGGCCTCCGCCACGGCGCAGCCACCAAGCGACTTGACGGGATAAACGTGTATGCCGCGCAGGACCATCGGCGGCGGAGCCTCGGCCAATGAAAGAGACGCGACAACGCCAAAGCCAGCGGGCGCCGCGTTACCACTAGGTCCGTCCGTGCGTCTCCCCGGAGGTCGTATGCCGCCTCTCCCGCCCCGCTTCCGCCTCCACGCCACCGTGGTTGTCCTTGCGCTGAGTGACACCGCGTCGATGGCCGCCGCCGCCGACGCCTTTAACCGCTATGACCGGAACCGCGACGGCCGGGTAACCGCCGCCGAGCTCAACCTGCCCGCCGCCTTCGCCCGCTACGACCTCGACGGTGACGGGGTCATCACCCGCGCGGAATTCGACCAAGTGAGCGCCGCGCCCGCCCGGACCAGCCGCGCCGCGGAACGCGCGCCCGTGGACCTTGGGATTACCGCCGCGGACCTGGCCAGCCTCCCCGCGGACCCGGCCCACCCCCGCCCCGCCGAGCTGGGCATCGGCCGGCAAGTGCCCGACGTGCGCGTCACTGACTTGGCCGGCCGCGCGCACCGGCTGAGCGACTGGCGCGGCGAGGCCGGCTTGGTGGTCGCCGTCACCAGCGCGACCTGCCCCTTGAGCAAGCGTTACCTGCCGAGCCTCGCCGCCCTCGAGCCCGAACTCCGGGCGCAGGGGATCGGGCTCGTGCTGGTCAACCCGTTCGCCAGCGAGGATCCGGCCGAGATCCGGGCGCAGTTGGCGGCCCATTCCTTCACCGCCCCGTACGTGCACGAGGTGGACCGCGCACTGACCGGTGCGTTGGGCGCGCGCTCGACCACGGAGGTCTTCCTCCTCGATGCGACGCGGACCCTGGTTTACCGCGGCGCGCTCGACGACCAGTACGACCTCGTCCGCAACCTGCCCGCCCCGCGCCAACCGCACCTGCGCCGGGCCGTGGCGGCCTTGCTCCGCGGGGAACCGCCTGAGATGGCGGCGACCGCCGCCCCCGGGTGCGACCTTGAGGCCACCCCCGCCGCGGCGGCGACCAGTCCCGTCGCGGTGACTTACCCCCGCGACGTCGCCCGCATCCTCCAGCAGCACTGTGTCTCCTGCCATCAACCCGGCGGCGTGGCGCCCTTCGCGCTCGATTCCCTCGCCGCCGTGCGCGACCGCACTCGCGTCGTCCGCCGCGTCCTTGAGGAGCGCACGATGCCGCCGTGGTTCGCGGCCCCGCCGCCCCCGGGCACGCCCGCGCCTTGGGCGCACGACCGTTCGCTGCCGGAACGCGACCGCGCGGACCTGCTGGCGTGGCTGGGTTCCGCGGATCGTCCGGAGGGGGATCCCAAAGACGCCCCGCTGACGCGCCGCGCGCCGACCGGCTGGACCATCGGGAAGCCGGACCTCGTCGTGCCGCTGAGCCGTGCCTACGCGATCCCGGCGGGCGGCGTGATGCCGTACCAGTTCGATATCGTGACTACGACCCTGACCGAGGACCGGTGGGTATCGGCCTACGAAATCCTGCCGAGTGCGCGCGACGTCGTGCACCACGTGCTCGTAAACGTCCACGCCCCGGGTGGCCCGGTGCGCGACCACGAGGAGGGCGCGACCGGCTACTGGGCGGTGTACGTGCCGGGGAACGGAGCCCATATTTACCCGGAGGGGTTCGCGCGGCGCCTGCCCGCCGGGTCGCGGGTGAGTTTCCAAATCCACTACACGCCGAGCGGCCGCCCCGTGCAGGAGCGCCTCCAACTCGGGCTCGTGTTCGCGAAGGTTCCCCCGCGCTACGAAGTGCGCACGCTGCCGATTCCCGACCGCGACCTGCGCATTCCGCCCGGCGCCGCCCACCACGTCGAGACCGCCAGCCGGCGCCTGCCTTACGATCTCCCGCTCCTCAGCCTGATGGCCCACCTGCACGTGCGCGGGAAGGCCTTCCGGTTCGAACTACTGCCGCCGGACGGAGCGCCGGAAGTCCTGCTCGACCTGCCCCAGTACGACTTCAACTGGCAGCTCCGCTACGACCTGCGCCAGCCCCGCCTCTTGCCCCGCGGTAGCACTGTGCGCGTCACCGCCGTGTTCGACAACAGCGCGGGCAACCCCGCCAACCCCGATCCCACGCGCACCGTGCGCTGGGGACCACAGACCTCGGACGAGATGCTGATCGGCTATCTGGAGTACTTCGTGCCGATCCCGCCCCGCGATCCGCCTGCCGGCGGGTGAGGACGCCTCGACGGCCGCGCCTTGCCTCCGGGCCGCGCGCCCCCACGCTGAAGCCACCCCCGATGAAACGTCTCCTCCTCGCCCTCCTCTCCCTCGCCACCGCCAGCCTCCCGGCCGCCGACGCCGGTTTTGTTTCCCTCTTCAACGGAAAGGACCTGACCCAATGGAAGGTTCCCGCCGGCGACAATGGCCACTGGAAGGTGCTCGACGGGGTCATCGACTACGACGCCCGCTCCGAGGCGCCCGGCGACAAGAACCTCTGGAGCGCGAAGGAATACCGCGACTTTGTCCTGCGGCTCGACTGGCGCATCAAGGAGACCACCGGGCTCTACCCCGTGCCCACCGTCCTCCCCGACGGCACGCACCTCAAGGGCGCTGACGGCAAGGATGTCACCACGCCGACCCCGAACGCGGACTCCGGGCTCTACCTGCGGGGCAGCAGCAAGGCGCAGATTAACATCTGGTGCTGGCCGATCGGCTCGGGCGAAGTCTACGGCTACCGGATGGACCGCAACCAGCCCGCCGCCGTGCGTGCGGGCGTGACCCCGAAGGTTCGCGCGGACCGCCCCGTCGGGGAGTGGAACACCTTCGAGATCACCCTGAAGGGCGACCGCCTCACGGTGGTGCTGAACGGGAAGACCGTGATCGAGAACGCGCAGCTGCCGGGGATTCCCGCGCAGGGCCCGCTCGCGCTGCAGCACCACGGCGGTTTCCGCGACGGCAAGTACAACCCGGCCTCCAGCCTGGTGCAGTTCCGGAACGTCTCGATCCGCGAGTTGAACTGAGGGCGCCCCACGGCGCCTCCCCTCGCGACGCGTCCCGCGGCCTCAGGCGTGCCGGCCCGGGAAGGTGAGTTCCGCGATGCCGCTCTTGTCGAGGTGACCGAGCTGCAGCGCGACCATCCGGTCGTACTGGAGCTTGGTCGCGGCGGCGAGGGGCAGGTGCAGCCCGGACTGCGCCGCGAGCGTCCAGGCGATGGTGGAATCTTTGGCCGCGTGGGCCGCCGAGAAGAAGCAGTCGTGCGCGCGGTGCTGCATATCCTCGCCGTCGGTCTTGAGCACCTGCGAATTGGCGCCGGTCTGGGCGAACACCTCCCGGAGCAGATCTAGGTCGAGCCCGAGGGCCGCGCCCAGCCCGAGCCCCTCGGCCAGGCCGGCGGTGTTGATGTTCATCACCATATTGACGAGCGCCTTCACCTGCGCCGCGCGTCCGGTGGGGCCGAGGTGGCGCAGCGCGGACGAGAGGTCGCCGAGGATCGGCCGCACCCGCGCGAACACCGCCTCGTCGCCGCCGCACATCAGGTAGAGTGTCCCGGCGCGCGCCTGCGGGATGGAAGACGCCATACAGGCCTCGAGGGAGCCGGCCCCGGCAGCGCACGCGCGACGCTCCACCTCGAGGTGCACCGCGGGAGTGAGGGTGGCGCAGTTGACGAAGATCCGACCCGCGGCGCCCGTGAGCAGCGAGTCCCCTTGCTCGGCGAACACCGCGAGCTGGGCGGCGTCATCGGGCACCACGGTGAAGATCACGTCGGCGGCAGCCGTGACCGCAGCGAGGGAAGTGGCGCGGGTCGCGCCGAGTTCCCTCGCAAGCGCATCGGCGGCGGCGGTGGCCGGATCGTAGACGGCGGTGATGGAGTGGCCGCGGTCCTTGAGGCGGCGGGCCATATTGGCGCCCATCCGACCGGTGCCCACGAAAGCGATGCGTGCGGGGTTCATCCCGGGCTTGTAGGCGGCGCGTGCCCGACCGGTCAAAACATTAGCCGACGGGACGCGACCGCGCTCACCGCCGCGAAGCCGCCGGCGGGGAGAGCGGTGAACAGGGCAACCAAGAGCGCAGTTTTCACGCTGCAGCTCAGGGCGTCTTACCCTTGGTTTTCGGGGTATCGGCGCGCGTCACCCACCAGTTCGCCTCCGCGAAGTCTGGGTTGCGCGTGGGGAATCCGGCGCCGGTGTCCTTCCACCAAGCTTCGAGCGCAGCCCGGAGTTCGCCGACTTTCTCGGGCCGCGTGGACGCGAGGTCGCGGGTTTCGCCGACGTCGTCGGCGAGGTGGTAGAGCTCCGTGCGCGGGCCGACGACGAGCTTGCCGTAAGGGGTTTGGTCGGGCGTGAAACCACGCGGGTCGAGGTAGTCGCCAAACCAGTGAATCAGCTTCCAATCGCCCTTCCGGAGCACGGCGCAGGGCGTCCGGCCGTACATCGCGGTGTAGGAGGGCATATGCCACGCGAGGGTGTCACGGGCGAGGCCGCCCGCGCCCGTGAGCACGGGCAACAGGCTGAGGCCGTCGAGTCGATGGCCGGCGGGCGGGTTCGCGCCGGCGAGCGCGGCGTAGGTGGGATAAAAGTCGATCACGTGCACGGGTACGGCGGTGACCCCGCCGGCGGGCACGCGGCCCGGCCAGCGGACGAGGAGCGGGACGCGGATCCCGCCCTCGTAGGGGGAACCCTTGCCCTCCCGGAGCGGCGCGGAACTCGCCATCCGGGAGAGGCCGCCGTTGTCGCTGGTGAACACAACGACGGTGCGGTCGGTGAGCTGGAGCGCGTCGAGCCGGGCCAGCAGGCGGCCGACCTCATTGTCCAGGTGCTCCAGCATCGCGAGGTACTCGGCGGTCGGGCGCTCGCTAAACTTACCGGCCGGAGAGGTGGTGCGCCGGTAGCCGCGCGCGGCGTGCTTCTCGATCAGGGCCGCGGGCGCCCGGAGCCGCGTGTGGGTGGTGAAGTGCGCCGCATACGCGAACCACGGCCGGTCCCGGTGGCGCTCGATGAAACCGATGATGTCGTCGGTAATCGCGGTCACGGCCTTGTCCTCCGGGTGGTCGGACTCGTTGGCCGCGCCGCAGAAGTCGAACCCGTAGCGATCGAAATATTTCCCGCCGTCGCGTTCGCGTAGCCTCGCGGCGAGGTAGTTATCGGCGATGTGCCACTTCCCGCTCAGGCCGGTGGCGTAGCCGGCGCGGCGCAACGTCGTGGCCAAGGTGGCGACCTCTGGCTGCAGCGCGAGGTTCGGCGTGGGGATCCGCAGCGCGGCCCGGGGCGGCTCCTGCTCGTGGATCACCTTGAAGACGCCGCTGCGCGCACCGTACTGCCCGGAGAGGAAGGCCGCCCGCGTGGGCGAACACTGGGCGTCGGCGTAGGCGTGGGTGAACCGCATCCCCTGCGCCGCGAGGCGGTCGAGGTTCGGCGTGGGGACGTCCGGGTTTCCGTAGCAGCCGAGGGCAGTCCAGCCCATATCATCGGTCAGGATGTGCAGGATATTGGGCTGGGCCACGGACGGCGCGGGGACGGCGGCGGGCTGGGCGCGGAGCAGGGTGAGCAGGGCAAGGGCGGGCAGCAGGAAGCGCAGCATCGGGAGCGGGGGTTGCCGGGGAACACAGCGGCGGGCGGCGCGGGAGGCGAGACCAACCCGGCGGTTCCGGGCGGGAGCCTCCGGTCCTGACGCTTCCGCATCGCCAGGAAACGCGGGATCGCTTGGTTTCCGGGAATGCTGCCCGCCCCCAGCCGCCCCCGATCCCGCACGCCCGCATCCCCCGCCGTCCGGGCCTGGCGCCGGCTGCTAGCGGTGTTCCTCGTCGTCGCCGCCGGCGGCGAGGCGGCCGCCGCGCGCGACGGGCGGCCGAACATCGTTGTGATCCTTTCCGACGAACAGGGCTACGCCGACCTCGGCTCCAATCCCCACCACCGGCCCGAGGTCGCGACACCCCACCTCGACGCCCTCGCGCGTGAAGGCGTCCGCTTCACGCAGGGCTACATCAGCGGGCCGGTGTGCTCGCCCACCCGGGCCGGCCTGATGCTCGGCCGCTACCAGCAGCGCGTCGGCGTCTACACGGCAGGCGACGGCGGCCGGGGGTTCGACCCGCAAATCCCGATCTTCCCGGCCCTGCTACCGGCCGACTACGCGAGTATCGCCATCGGGAAGTGGCACCTCGGCCTCGACGACGACTACCCCGCGCTGAGGTGGCACCCGATCAACCGCGGCTTCAAGGAGACGTACAACTTTATGGGGCGCGGCGGACACGACTACTTCAAGAGCACCGGCGTGAAAGGCGGCGACGAAGAGTCCGCACCGCTTTACCGAGGACGCGAGCGCATCGGCTTCCAGGGTTACCTCACCACGCGCTTCAGCGAGGAGGCAGTCGCGTTCATCGGCCGCCAGAAGACGGCGCCGTTCTTTCTCTACCTCGCTTACAACGCCGTCCACGCGCCAGCCCAGGCGCCGCAGGCGGACATCGACCGGGTGCGGCGCGCCCATCCTGGCCTGAGCGAGGCGCGCGTGATTTTGATGGCGATGCTCCACCATCTCGATCTCGGGGTCGGGGCGGTCGTCCAGCAGCTCAAGGCGGAGGGCGTGTGGGAGAACACGCTGCTGTTCTTCCTCACTGATAACGGCGGGGCCAAGGGGATGGAGGCCAACAACGCGCCGCTGCGCGGCTATAAAGCCAGCCTGTACGAGGGCGGCATCCGGACGCCGTTCCTCGTCAGCTGGCCGGCGCGCTTCCCGGGCGGCCGCACCCTCGACACGCCCGTCATCTCGCTCGACATCCTACCGACCGCGCTCGAAGCCGTCGGCGCCGCTGCACCGGCGGGCACGGTTTTTGACGGCAAGAGCCTCCTGCCGCTGCTGACCGGCGCGACCACGCGCCACCACGAGAAGCTCCATTGGAGCAGCGGGGGCCTGAACGGCGAATGGGCCGTGCGCCAAGGCGATTGGAAACTCCACGCCCTCCGCGACCAGCGCGAATTGATCAATCTGGCAGAGGATCCGGCCGAGGCGCGGAACCTCGCCGCGCAGCACCCCGACAAGGTCCGAGCGCTCACTGCGCTCCACGAAGCCTGGCTGGAGCCGATGGCGGAGCCCATCACGGGTGGCTCGAAACGCTGGGGGGCGGCCGGCGGCGAAGACAACCAGCGGGCCAAGGATCGCGCCGCCAAAAAGGCCTCCCGCAAACAGGAACGATCGCCCGGGAAGCAGTCCGGCCCAACAACGCAGCCGTAGCGGTCGGCCGCGGGGAAAATTGGTGGTAGGACCTGGATTCGAACCAGGGAAGGCGTAAGCCAGCAGATTTACAGTCTGCCCTCGTTGGCCACTTGAGTATCCTACCGACGGGGAGGGGGAAAGTCTGGCCGGGCCGGGGGGACGGCAAGGATTTTCTTGCCCGCGCCCCCGGCCGCCGCCGGCTCAGCGCGCCGCCGCCGCGACGAGTTCGAGGAAACTGCGCGCCTCGAGGCTCGCGCCACCGATCAGGCCGCCATCGATGTCCTTCTGCGCCAGCAGCTCCGGCGCGTTGGCGGGCTTCATCGAACCGCCGTAGAGGATCCGGATGCGCTGGGCCGCGGCGTCGCCGAAGAGCTTCACCAAGAGGCCGCGGATGAACGCGTGCACCTCCTGCGCCTGCTCCGTCGTCGCCACCTTACCGGTGCCGATCGCCCAAACGGGCTCGTAGGCGATCACCAGGGACGCGGCCAACTCGCGGCTGACGCCCTCGAGGCCGCGTTCCAACTGGGTCTGCACGACCTTGAGGGTGGCGCCCGCCTCGCGCTCGGCGAGGGTCTCGCCCACGCACACGATCGGGCGGAGCTGGTGCTTGAGCGCCGCGAGCACCTTGCGGTTCACACCCTCGTCGGTCTCCCCGAAGAGAGTGCGGCGCTCGCTGTGGCCGAGGATGACGTGCGTCGCGAAGATCGCGCGCAGCATTGGCGCCGAGACCTCGCCGGTGAAGGCGCCGCTGGCCTCCGCGTGCATATTCTGGGCGCCGAGGCGGACCTCGGAACCTTCGAGCACGCGGCCGACCGACTCGAGGGCGGTGAACGGCGGGCAGACAACCACTTCGACGGCCCCCTGCTTGCCGACGGCGGCGGCGATCTCCTGCGCGAGGGCGACGCCCTCCGCGGAGGTTTTGTTCATCTTCCAGTTACCGGCGATGACCTTCTTGCGGGTATTCATAGGGGGATCAGGACTCGAGGAACGCGACGCCGGGCAGCACCTTGCCCTCGAGGTACTCGAGGCTGGCGCCGCCGCCGGTGGAGCAGTGGCTCACCTTGCTGGCGACCTTGAACTTCTTGGCCGCGGTGGCGGTGTCGCCGCCGCCCACGACCGTGGTGGCGCCCTTCGCGGTGGCCTCGGCGATGGCCTCAGCCATCGCGCGCGTGGCGCCGGCGAACGCCTCGAACTCGAAGACGCCCGCCGGACCGTTCCAGACGATGGTGCGGGAAGAGAGGATCGCATCCCGGTAGAGCGCGATCGAGCGCGGACCGGCGTCCATGCCCTCCCAGCCGTCGGGGATGCCCGTGGCCAGGTCAGCGGGGCGCGTGTTGGCGTCCGGCGCGAAGCGGTCGCCCGCGAGGAAGTCGACCGGGAAGATCAGCTCAACGCCGCGGGCCTTCGCCTTGGCCTCGAGCTCGGCGACGATCTTGGCGCCTTCCGCGTCGAACAGGGAGCCGCCGATCGCCATCCCGCGGTTCACCTTGTGGAAGGTGTAGGCCATTCCGCCACCGATGATGACCTTGTTGGCCTTCTCGAGGAGGTTGTGGATGAGCGGGATCTTGTCGGCGATCTTCGCCCCGCCGAGGATCGCGAGCAGCGGGCGATCCGGGTTCTCCAGCACCTTGGCGAAGGCCTTCAGCTCGGCCTCCATCAGGAAACCGGCCGCCTTCTCTTTCAGCGCCACGCCGACCATTGAGGAGTGTGCGCGGTGGGCGGTGCCAAAGGCGTCGTTGACGAACACGTCGCCAAGGCGGGTGAGCGAAGCCCGGAAGGCAGCCTCGCGCGCGGGGTCAGCCTTCAGCTTGGTCTCGGTACCGTCGGCGTTCTTCACCTTCACCTTGCCCTCTTCCTCGAGGTGGAAGCGCAGGTTCTCGAGCAGCACCACCTCACCTGGACGCAGGGTGCCGGGCGCGCACGCGGCCTCGACCTCGGCGCCGACACAGTCGGGCAGGAAGCGCACCGGGCGGCCGAGGAGCTTCTCCAACTCCACGGCGACCGGCTGCAGGGAGAACTTGGCGATGCGCTGGCCGTCCGGACGGCCGAGGTGCGACATCAGCACCACGGCGGCGCCCTGCGCGAGGGCGTGCTGAATGGTGGGCAACGCCGCGGCGATGCGCTGGTTGTTGGTGATGGCGCCGGTGGCCTTGTCCTGGGGGACATTGAAGTCCACGCGCATCAGCACGCGGCGGCCGGCGAGGTTCAGGTCGCGGATGGATTTGAAAGAGGGCATCGGAAGGGGCGGGCGGGACGGACGGGCAAAAAAAGGGCGGGGCGGCGCCGCGACGGGAAGGATCCCGCGGCGGACGCCGGCCCCGCGGCCGGACACGGGCTTAGAGCTTGGCGGCGATCTTGCGGGTCAGGTCGACGACCCGGTTGGAGTAGCCCCACTCGTTGTCGTACCAGGACACGAGCTTGAAGAACTTGGAGTTCAGTTCCACGCCGGAGCCCGCGTCGAAGATCGACGAGCTCTTGTCGTGGATGAAGTCGCTGGAGACCACCTCGTCGCCGGTGTAGGAGAGGATGCCCTTCAGGTAGGTCTCGCTGGCGCGCTTCATCGCCTCGCAGATCGCCTTGTAGGACGTCTCCTTGGTCGTGCGCACGGTCAGGTCGACCACGGACACGGTGGGCGTCGGCACGCGGAAAGCCATGCCGGTGAGCTTGCCCTTAACCTCCGGGATGACCAAGGCGGTGGCCTTCGCGGCGCCGGTGGTGGACGGGATGATGTTCTGCGCCGCGGTGCGGCCGCCCTTCCAATCTTTCTTCGAGGGGCCGTCGACCGTCTTCTGCGTGGCGGTGTAGGCGTGGACGGTGGTCATCAGGCCTTCCTCGATCCCGAAGCCCTCCTTGAGGAGGACGTGCACGATCGGGGCGAGGCAGTTGGTGGTGCAGGAGGCGTTCGAGATGATGTTGTGCTGGGCGACGTCGAGCTTCTCGTCGTTCACACCCATCACGACCGTGATGTCTTCGCCCTTGGCCGGGGCCGAGATGATGACCTTGCGCGCGCCGGCGGCGAGGTGACCCTTGGCCTTCTCGGCTTCGGTGAACAGGCCGGTGGACTCGATGACGAGCTGGACGCCCAGCTTGGCCCACGGGAGTTCGGCGGGGGTCTTGGCGCTGACGACCAGGATTTCCCGGCCGTTGACGATCAGGACGTCATCCTCGGCCTTGTCGGGCGAGGACTTGCGGGAGCCGACCGTGCCGCTGAAGCGGCCCTGGGTGGAGTCGTACTTCAGCAGGTAGGCGAGATTGTCGGCGGGGACGATGTCACCGACGGCGACGACGTCGAGGGTCTCGCCGAGCAGCCCCTGTTCAACGAGGGCGCGGAAGACGAGGCGGCCGATGCGGCCGAAACCGTTGATAGCGACTTTGACTGCCATGATGGGACTCCGATGGGTTCTAGGTTGGTTTGCGGTCTAGGAAGGCTTCCGCGCGAGCGCGGATGGCCGAAAAAAGGGGCGGGGCGGGTGAGAAGCAAGGGTTTTGGCGGGGCAAATCAGCGGGCGGCCCAGAGGGCGCAGGCGAGCGGGGGCAGCCAGAGGGAGGCCTCGAGCGGGCGGCGGGAACCGTGGGCGTCGCCGAGGTAGAAGCGGTCCTGGTCGGCGAGGAGGCGCCAGACCGCGGGGTCCGGACCGAGCACGGACTCGTCGAGGGCGAGGGTGGCGTCCTGCAGGGTCGGGTTAATGGCGAAGAGGAGGCGCTCCGGGCCGCGGGAGCGGTCGGCGTTGAGGAGGCAGGCGAGGGCGGGTCCGCCGAAACCGTGGAAGAAGCGGAAGAACCCCTCGC
>CAIOTK010000136.1 GCA_903861185.1 uncultured Opitutia bacterium
CCGACGCGCAGCGAGCCGGCACAGCTGATGGTTGCTGCCGGGTCGAGGGTACCGGCGCGCAGCCCGGCGACGGCGGTGAGGATTTTGAAGGTCGAGCCAGGTTTGTAGACCCCCTGGATGGCGCGCTTGAACCAAGCGCCGCGGGCGGTGATGTCAGCTGCGGCAGCGCCGCCGAGGCGCGGGGAGAAGGCGTTGAGGTCGTAGTCTGGCTTGCTGGCGAGCACGAGGACTTCCCCGGTTCGGACGTCTAGCGCGACCGCGGCGCCGGCCATTTCGGTCTCGGCGAGGCGGGCCTCCGCGGCCAGCTGCAGGTCGAGATCAAGGGCGAGGCGCACGTCTTGGCCCGCGCGCGGCAGCACCTGTTGGAGCGGCGGGTGGATGCGGTTGCCCGCCGGATCGACGCGGAAGATCGCCCCCCCCGCCTCGCCCTGGAGCTGGTCATCGAGGCGCTTCTCGATCCCGTCGCGGCCCACTGTGCCCTTCATCTTGAACGTACGCAGGTCGCCGCCGGGAAAATCCTCGATCTCACCGGCGTCGCCCGTCCCGACGTAGCCGAGCGTGTGGGCGGCGGCGGAGCCGTGGGGGTGGTGCCGCACGCTCGCGGTGTGCACCTGCGCGGGGGAGTTCACCGGCAGGCCCTCCAACAGGCGCGCGTACTCGGCTGGAGCGAGGTCGTCGAGGAGCGTATACGGGAGGAGCAGTTCGCGGGCGAAGTGGCGGTCGAGGTCGCGCGCGTCGACCTTCTCGGAACGCCCGATGAGCGTGTTCACCTGATCGAGGTAACGCTGGACGACGGTGGCGCGCGCGATCTGGAGGATCTGGATCGCGCTGGGCAGGTCGCCGGCGGCGGCGTCCTCGAGCTGCCGGTAATTGCGGCGGATGCGGATCTGTTCCGTGCGGATCTCGGGGCGCAGGGAGTCGAGCAGGAGCCGCACGGAAAAGCGGGGCCGATTGCCGGCGAGGATGCGGCCCTCGCGGTCGAGGATCTGCCCGCGCGGGCCCGGGTGGACGATGCGCCGCTGGTTCTGCACGCGTTCCGCCTCGGCGTGCGCGTCGACTTTGAACAGCTGCTGGTAGGCCAGCCCACCGGCCAGCACGACCAGCAGGGTCACCACAACGAAGTGGAAGAAAGTGACCCGCGGGTCGTGGGCCCGCCGCTGCTCGATGGTGAGCCCGGGCGACTGGCCGGAAGGGGAAGGGGAGGAGGGCGTGGCCACGGCGGGGATCCTCAACCGCGGTGCCCGCGCAGTTCGGCCCACGCGTCGCCCAGCCGGACGAGGCGGTCCTGCAGGGCGAGGAACCATACGGCCACGACGGCCAAGGTAAGCTGCGAGGCGAGGAGGTCGGGCAGGAGTCGGCCCCACGCGCCGCCCGGGGCCGGCGCCACGGGCAGGCGGAGCAGGCTGAGGCCGAGGAACAGCGCGAGGTTGGTGAAGAGCACGACCAGGATCTGGGAGATCGGATCGTGGCGGGGCATGCGTTCGCGGGCGCGGAAAAGCAGCAGGTGGGCGGCGGCGAAAAGCAGGCCGTGCGTGCCAAAGGCCACCGGCGCGTGGGCGTCGCAGAGCAGCCCCGCCCAGCCCGCCACCAGCAGCCCTTCCCCCCGGCCGAGGTGGAGTGCCGGGTAGACCACGAACAACGCCCCGCCAAAGACGTGCAGCTGCCAGCCCGCGAGCCCGTGGTTGAGTTCGGCCAGCACGGCCCAGAGGAGCACCTGGGTCAGGAGGAGGATGATCACGCGGCGCATCGCGGGGGACTCAGGGCGCCGGGCGCACCGGCGCGGCCGCCGGGGGGGCCGGCACCAGCACGCTCACCTCGGTGAGCGTGCCCAGACGGGGATCCAACTCTACCTCCCCCGACTTGAACAGGCCGTCGCTGGCGAGGTCCGCCCGGATGATGGTGCCGAGGGTCAACCCGGGCGGAAACACCCCGCCGAAGCCCGCCGTCACTAGACGCTTGGGGGCTGCGGGATTCGCGATGATGTCGAGGGGCATCAGCTCTACCACGCCGCGCGGGGGCGCGAGCGTCGGGTTAATTCCGCCTTGGAAGCTGATCGGCCGCGTATCGCCCTCCACGACCCCGGCCAGACGCATGGTCGGGCTGCTGATCAGCTCCACGACGGCCGTGGTGGCGTGAACCTCAGAAACGCGGCCGACAACGCCGCCGGAAAAGACCACGGGCGCGCCGGCGGGGATACCGTGGTCGCGGCCCTTGCGGATCACGATGCGCTGCCACCAGCCGGAGAAGTCACGGCGGGCCACCCGGGCGTGCTCCAGCCGGTGGTCGCGCAGCGGCGGCAGGCGCAGGAGTTCCTCGAGCCGGGCCACCTCCGCTCGCAGTTCCTCGTTCTGCTGCACGGCAAGCTCGAAGGAGGCGTTGACGCGCGCGAGGTCCCGGCCGGCCTCGATCAGCTCCGTCCGGGAACGGGCCCGCAGCGCCCAGAAGTCCTGCAGGTCGCGCACCTTGGAGGCCGCGAGGGTCACGGGCGCCGTCAACTCGAAGAAACTAGCCCGCGCGAGCGTCTTGAGCGCCGTCGGGAGCAGCAGCCAGACGGCCACGACCAGACCGAGGGTCAGGAGCGGGTTCGCCTGGGTGAAGCGTTTGAACGGCACGAGCGGAAAGGGGCCGCCGGCAGGGCAGGATCACCCGGTCCGGCCCGGCGGGCGGCATCAGCCGCTCTTGTTCTCCAAGTAGGCCCCGGTGCCATTGGCTACGGCCGACAGCGGGTCGTCCGACACGGTCACCGGCAGGCCGGTCTTCTCGCTCAGCAGCTTGTCGATGCCGCGGATCAGCGCTCCGCCGCCAGCCATCACGAAGCCGCGGTCCACGAGGTCCGCCGAGAGTTCCGGCGGGCAACGCTCCAAGGTGACGCGCACCGCGTCGACGATCGCCGCAACGGTGTCGGCGAGCGCCTCCCGAATTTCCTGGGAGGTAACCTGAATGGTCTTCGGCAGGCCGGCCACGGAGTCGCGGCCCTTCACCTCCATCGTCAGCTCTTCTTCGAGCGGGTAGGCAGAGCCAAGGTTGAACTTGATCTCTTCCGCGGTGCGCTCGCCGATGAGCAGGTTGTAGGCCCGCTTCATGTAGCTGATGATCGCCCCGTCGAGCTCGTCGCCGGCCACCCGGATCGACTTCGAGAACACGATGCCCGAGAGCGAGATGATCGCGATCTCGGTGGTGCCGCCGCCGATATCGACAATCATATTGGCCGCCGGCTCCTCGATGGGCAGGCCGACGCCGATCGCCGCGGCCATCGGCTCGGGGATCGTCTCCACACTGCGGGCGCCGGCGTGGGTCGCGGACTCCATCACGGCGCGCTTCTCCACCTCGGTGATGCCGGAGGGGATGGCGATGACGACGTGCGGTGGGGCGCGGAAGGCGGAATTGGAGACCTTGCGGATAAAGTAGCGCAGCATCTCCTCGGTGACGTCGAAGTCCGCGATGACGCCGTCCTTCATCGGCCGGATGGCGGTGATATTCCCAGGGGTACGGCCGAGCATGCGCTTCGCTTCGTCACCGACCGCGAGCACCTTGCGCGTGGTGGTGTCGAGGGCGACCACCGACGGCTCCCGCAGCACGATGCCTTTCCCCTTCACGTAGACGAGGGTGTTAGCCGTGCCGAGGTCGATCCCGATGTCGTTCGAGAAGTAGCCGAAGATGTTCGCCATGGTGGCGGCGCGGGGCGCGAGGAAGCGCAACGAGCCGGCGGGGAACCGAATCTCCGCGCCCGGGGGGTGTCAACGAGGTAAATGCCCCGCTACCGGCGCGTTCCGTCAGGACGCAAAAAAGCCCCGCGAGTGGCGGGGCTGCGGGAGGGAGCCGTTTGGTCCGGCGAACCTCAGCTGGCCGCGGGCGGCTTGGCGGCGGTCGCGGCGGCTTCCTTCTTGGGCGCCTCGGCGACGACGGCGGGCTTCTCCGCCTCCTGTTCCTCCTTCGAGGCCTTCTTGAACTCCTTGATCGACTGCCCGAGGCCCTTGGCCAGACCGGGGAGCTTCGAGCCCCCGAAGAGAACGAGCAGGATGATCAAAATGACAATCAGCTCGGTCGGGCCCAGACCCATGAAGGCGAGCGGGAGGGAGGGAAGGGAGGCCATAGGTTCGACGCGGAGGCTAGATTGGGGCGTCGGACTGTAAAGCGGGAAAGGTACCGCCCCGCCGTCCGCCCGCGCTGCGTAATCCTACTCCGGACCGGCCGGCGCCT
This sequence comes from uncultured Opitutia bacterium, assembly GCA_903861185.1. Lineage (GTDB taxonomy): Bacteria > Verrucomicrobiota > Verrucomicrobiia > Opitutales > Opitutaceae > ER46. The sequence goes on from CAIOTK010000136.1 coordinate 4,201, forward strand.
CCCAGACGACCTCGTCGCCGGGCTGCGGGGTGCCGGAGGCCACGCGGGTGCCGAGGGTACGCCCCCGGAGGAAGGCGGAGGCGCGGAGGGTGGCGGTGGGCGTGAGGTCCGGGCGTCGCGCGAAAAGCAGGGTCCCCGGGGCGAGGGCGGGACGGGGCGCGTCGGGAGCGAGCTCGAGGAAGGCGAATCCGCGGGCGGCGTCGTGCGCAAGGACCTGGCCCACGACGAGGCGGGGGCTGGGGGCCAGCGGCTCAGTCACCGGCGCGGCCGGAGGGGGCGGCGCCGGCGGCGACACACAGCCGAAGGCGAGCAACACCAAGCTGGCTAGGGCGGCGCGGAGGAGGCTCACAACGGGGCCGCCGGGCCCCGTTTAGGGCTTCGGCGGAGGCGGGAACGCGAGGCCGCCCGGCAGCCGCGGCGGGAGGGTAGGCGCGGGCGGAAACGGCACGCCCGTGGTGCCGGTGCGGGGGGCGCCCGGAGGCCGCGCCGTCGCCGCGACCTTCATCAGGTTCTGGGCGTTGTCGATCTGCTCCGCGTCGAAGAACCCGTGCAGCTGCCGGATGCGGGTCGGATGGCGCATCTTGCGCAGCGCCTTGGCCTCGATCTGCCGGATGCGCTCGCGGGTGACCTTGAACTGCTTGCCAACCTCCTCGAGCGTCCGGCTGTAACCGTCGACCAGCCCGAAACGCAGCGAAAGCACGCGGCGCTCGCGCTCGGTCAGCGTATCGAGCACGTCGATGATCTTCTCCCGCAGCAGGGAGTAGGCGGTCATGTCGTACGGGTTCTCCGCCGACTTATCCTCGATGAAGTCACCGAAGCTGGTGTCGTCGCCGTCGCCGACCGGGGACTGGAGCGAGATGGGCTGCTGCGCCATCTTCATGATCTGCTGCACGCGCTCGACGGGCAGGTTCATCTCGTCGGCGACCTCCTCTGGGGTGGGCTCGTGGCCGTACTCCTGCAGGAGCTGCTTCTGCACCTGCATCA
>CAIOTK010000137.1 GCA_903861185.1 uncultured Opitutia bacterium
CCAGAACCATCGCACCGCTCGCAGGCCATCGCCTTGCGGAACGAAATCTCCTTCTCCACGCCACGGGCCGCCTCCTCGAGGGTGATTTCCAGATCGTACCGGAGGTCCGAGCCGTCCTGCCCGCCTTGACCGCCGCCCTGGCCCTGGCCGCCGAACATCTCCTCGAAGATGCCCCCGCCGCCGCCACCACCGCCCCGCTGGCCAAAAACCTCGCGGAAGATGTCGAAGGGATCGTGAAACCCGCCCGCGCCCCCCGCGCCACCCCCGGGCCCGCGCGGCACGCCGCCGCCACCCTCGAACGCCGCCGCCCCGTAACGGTCGTACGCCGCCCGCTTCTCGGCATCGCTCAGCACCTCGTAGGCGTGCGAAACCTTCTTGAACATCTCCTCGGCCTGCTTGTTGCCGGGGTTCTTGTCGGGATGATACTGCACCGCCTTCTTGCGGTACGCCTTCTTCATCTCCTCCGCGGTCGCCCCGCGCTCCACCCCCAGCAGTTGGTAATAATCTTCCTGCGCCATGGGAGTCGGATTATTTAGCGGGGCCGCTCGAGACCATCACGGACGCCGGACGCAGGAGCCGCCCATTCAGACTGTAACCGGTGCGGACCACCGCCGCCACCTGCTCGGCCGGCATTTCAGACGGCTGGTGCGCGATCGCCTCGTGCTGGTGCGGATCAAAGGGCTGCCCGAGCGGATTGATCTCCTTCAGGCCGTGGTTGGCCAACGCGGTGCGCAACTGGCCCAGCACCATCTCGACGCCATTGACGAGCGTCTTGAGGTCGGCGGCGGGCTGCCGGGCGGCGCTGATCGCCATCGCGAGGGTATCCATCACCGGGAAAATATCCTCGAGCACGCGTCCGGTCGCGGCCACGCGGAGATCGTCCTTCTCGCGGACCACCCGGCGGCGGAAGTTCTCGAGGTCGGCGGCGGCCCGCAGGAAACGGTCGAGGTTGGCCGCGGCTTCGGCCTTGGCGGCCGCGAGTTGCGCAGCAGCGTCCGCGGTCTCGGGCTTCGCCTCCGCGGCGGGCGGGGGCGGGACGGTGGACTCGGGGGGAACAGAGGCGGCGGGCTCGGGCATACGCGAAAAGGAAAGGAGCAAACACCCGGCCGGGCCGGACTTCAAGCCGCACTTCGCCCTGAGGTGGAGTCGGCGAGCGGCTCGGTGTAGCTGGGGCGCGTCGCCCCGGTGAGGGCGGAAGAAGACCCATCCCGCGGAGCCATCACTTCCAAAGATCTCGGCGATGGCCACAAAAGGCTCAAAGGGCTCTATCCGCGCTCGGCGCCGGGCGTGGCGTCTATAGACGCCGCGGGACCGCAGCGATGAACCACTCAAGCAGGGCTTGATCCGCGGCGCTTCGATCCGCGAAGCCCTCCGCCGGCAGCATTCGGGCGGCCTCGGCTCGGATCCCTCCCCTCTGAGTCGCTCCCCTAATCCCGTCCCCGGCGCCTATGGGCGCCACGCACGTCGCCGCCACACCCTCGATCCTTTGAGCCTTTTGCGGCTCCCTCGTCCGTGGCGGGAGCGATTGGTACGGCAGGAGGCCCGTATCGCTTCGCCCGGGGCGGCGCGCCCCAGCCACACCAATCCGCGGCGTTCCCAAATTCCGATGCCTCAGTCCCAGAGCGGCCACCCGCAAACTTTACCGTGGGTCGCCCCTTTGACTCGTCCCCAAATCCCCTGCGCCCACCTCCCGAATCAGCAGGCGGGCCTGCAGCAGATCCGGATCCTGCACCGTCGAGAGGACTCCGCCGAGGAACCAGAAGGCCGGAGTCTCGCGGTAGAAGATGGCGTAGCTAGACTGGGGAACGGCCTTTTGTCGCCAGCCGGAGAGGCGCAGCCGGCAACTCTCCGGTTGCACCCGGATGCTTGCCCAAGCCCGCTCGTAACGCTCCCAAAATCTCTCCGCCGCGCGGGGGCCGCCCAGCTTGAAGTAGTTGTAGGCCAGCTGCAGGTCGGTCGCGTAAGCGGCCGACGCCTGGAAGGGCTTCATCGCACCAACCCGCGGTGCACTTCCTCAGGCGAAAGCAATCGCTCGGGATGCGCCAGCGCCTCGGCGAGCCGACGATCCAGTTCCGCCACCAGGGACGCGGAAGCCTCGGCGGAGGCCTCCGCCTGCCGCACGAGGTAATCCGCCAACGCGAGTTTCTCCTCTGCGCTGAGCTTGCTCAATTCCTGCCTCAGTTGCGCGACTGACATCCCCCCAGCCTGTGCAACCGGGGGTGAGGGGCAAGAGAACTTACACCCGAATCTCCGGTCCGCGCCTCACGCCTCTTGCACCTGTTGCGCCCCCCCGACCCCACACCCCCTCAGCCCGTGAAATTCTCCGTCACCAGCACCGTCGCCCCCTCGGGCGCAGTCAGAACGAACGCCCCGGCGTACGGCGCGAGGACGTTGTCGCCCCGCCGGAGCGGTTCGCCCGCCCCCTCCAGCCGCCCGGCCACCACGCTCAGGATCCGCGGCTGCTCGCCCGCCGCCAACGTCAGGCGTTCACCCGGCGCCAAGGCCACCCGCCGCAACCGAAACTCCGGCGCCTCCGCCAACACCGCCCAACCCGGAGCCGCCCGCACGGGCCGCGGCTCCACGTCGTCCCACAGGATCGAGCGCAGCGATTCCTCCACGTGCAGCTGGCGCGGCCGGCCATCAAGGCCCACCCGCCCCCAGTCGTACACCCGGTAGGTGGTGTCGGAATTCTGCTGGATCTCGAGGATCAGGTTGCCGCCGTCGATCGCGTGCAGTTGGCCGCTGCGCACCAGAATCGAATCTCCTGCGGCCACCGGAAACCGGTGCACGCACTCCTCCAACGTCCCCGCGGCGAGGGCCGCGGCGAAGGCCTCCCGCGTGACGCCGCGGCGCAGCCCCACAATGAGGTGCGCGCCCGGCTGGCACTCGGCCAGGTACCAGTTCTCGGTCTTCGGCTCCCCCCGGAGCTCGCCAGCCACGGCGGCGGGCGGGTGAACCTGCAGGCTGAGCCGTTCGCGGCAATCGAGCCACTTCACGAGGATCGGGAACGGCCGCGCCGCCGCCCACCCCGGTCCCATCACGCCCGCCGGATCCGCCGCAAGCACCGCCCGCAGCGCCTGGCCGTCCCACGGCCCGCCGACGATGCGGGACTGGGCCTCGGGGCGGTCGACGAGTTCCCAGCTTTCACCGATCGGGCGCTCGCCCGGGGGCAACTCGCGCCCGAGAGCGCTGGCGAGGGCGCGGCCACCCCAGACGCGTTCCTGATATAGGGGAGCGAAACGGAGCAGCGGGAGCATCGGTATCAAAAGAGGGTAAAAGGCGGGCGGAGCGGGGGGATTTGCGTTTGACCGGCCGGGCGGATGGCCTCGGATTCGCAACCTGCCCGATTCGTCGGAGCCAAATGCCTAAGGCCGAGAGCTCAAACACTTTTGCCACCACCACGCGCGCGCCGATCCTCTGGGGGCTCGCGATCGGGGCGGCGCTGGGCGGGGCCTACCTCACGGTCGCCCTCGCGACCTACGATCCCTCGCAGAGCCCGTACGACCACCAACCGCTGCCGACCGTGCGGGGGCCGGCGGGAATCGTCGGCGCCTACTTGGCGGCCTCAGTCTACCGGATGCTCGGCTTCGCCGGCTGGCTGCTGCCGCTGTTTCTGGCGTGGCTAGTGTACCTCGCAGTGCGCGGCTCGCGACGAGTCACGCAGGCCCGCGTGCTGACGATGGTGCTGGGACTGCTCACGGGGGCAGGCATCGCGGCGATGTTCGCGGCGGAGACCTGGCGGAGCAACTGGTGCCCGGCAGGGCCCGGCGGGTTCATCGGCCTCTGGCTCTACCACGGGTTCCTCGAACCCCTGCTCGGCGGCTTCGGCGCCGGACTACTGCTGGTGTCGGTCTATATCGCCTGCTTGGTCTTCATTTTCTTCAGCGACCTCGGCGCGGAATTCCAACGGGCACTCGCCTCCTTCGCCGCGTGGCGGGCGGAACGGGCCCAGCTCGCCGCGGAACGCTCGGCGCAGCGCCAGCAGGAAGCCGAACTAGTGCGCAAGGCCCAGGCCGCCGCCGCGGCCAAGGAGGCCACCGCCAAGGAAAAGCCCGTCGCCCCCCCCACCCCCGCCCTCGTCGGGCCCTCCGGCCCGAAGGTCGCGGCCCCAAAGGCGGACGGCGATCCCCTCACCCGCCGCGCCCCGCGGACGCCCGCCCCGGAACCCGCCGTGGCCGAACCCGCGGCCCCGCCCGCCAAGCCCGCCCCCGCGGCGGAAAAGCCGGCTCCCGCCGCCACCCCCGCTCCGGGCAAGGTGGCCCTGACGATCGTCAAGCCCGAGGAGCCGCGGAAGGCCGCGCGCGTGGCCCTGCCCCAAAGCGAGGACAAGAATTACCAGTTCCCGCCCCTTTCCCTGCTGCGCGAACAGGTGCGGGCCTCCGCCGCCGATGGCGAAGAGGAGCACCGCCAGAACGCGATCAACCTGCTGCGCATCCTCTCCGAATTCGGCGTCGAGGTCACCTTGGGCGAAATCCACGTCGGGCCCGTCATCACTCGCTACGAGGTCGTTCCGGCCCCGGGCGTGCGCGTGGAGAAAATCTCCGGCCTCGACAAGAACATCGCCCTCGGGATGCGGGCCCAGTCGGTACGCATCCTCGCGCCCATCCCCGGCAAGGCGGCCGTGGGCGTCGAGGTACCGAACCAGCGGCCCACCCCCGTCGGGATGCGCGAATTGCTCGAAAGCGAGGACTGGGGCGGCACCAAGGCGGAGATCCCCATCGCGCTCGGCAAGGACGTCTCCGGCGCCCCGCTGGTGTCCGACCTCGCCAAGATGCCGCATCTGCTCATCGCGGGCGCCACCGGTTCCGGTAAGTCGGTCTGCATCAACTCCATCGTCGCCTCGATCCTCTATTCGAAGAGTCCGAAGGACCTGCGGATGATTATGGTGGACCCGAAGGTCGTGGAGCTAAAGATCTTCAATTCGCTGCCGCATATGCTGATCCCGGTGGTGACGGAGCCGAAAAAGGTGCCCGCCGCCCTGAAGTGGCTGCTGAAGGAAATGGAGCAGCGCTACCAGATCTTCGCCAAGGTCAATGTGCGCAACATCGTGGGCTTCAACCAGCGCAAGCGCGGAGGCGAGGAACCGCCCCCGCCGCCCGAGGCCCAGGGCGTCCTCGAGGGCGTGGACCCGCTCGCCGGCGTGGAAATTCCGGACCGCCTGCCGTACATCGTGGCCATCATCGATGAGCTGGCGGACCTGATGGCGGTGGCGCCAGCGGACATTGAGACCAATATCGCGCGTCTCGCCCAGCTGGCCCGCGCCGCGGGCATCCACCTCATCATCGCCACCCAGCGGCCCTCCGTGAACGTCATCACCGGCGTCATCAAGGCCAACCTCCCCTCGCGCATCGCGTTCCAGGTGGCATCGCAGGTCGATTCGCGCACCATCCTCGACACCAAGGGCGCGGACACCCTGATCGGCCGCGGCGATATGCTGTTTTCGCCCCCGGGCTCCTCGCGCCTCGTGCGGGCGCAGGGCGCGTTTGTCTCGGACGAGGAGGTGCAGGCGATGGTCGAGCACCTCAAGCGCAACGGCCCGCCGCAGTATGCGCAGTCGGTGCAGCAGCAGATCGACCGCGCAGCGCGGGAGGACGAGGACGGCGAGGGCGAAGACGGGGACCTCGGGGACGACGATGAGTTGTACCACGAGGCGATGGAGGTGCTGAAGGCCACGCGCCGGGCAAGCACCTCGATGCTCCAGCGCAAGCTGAAGATCGGCTACAACCGCGCCGCCCGCATTATGGAAATTATGGAGGAGAAGGGCATCGTGGGGCCGGAGAACGGTTCGAGCCCGCGCGAGATCCTCGTGGACCTCGATAGCCTCTGAGCGGCCCGCGCGGGGGCCTCCGGCGCGCCCCGGCGTGTTTCGAGGTGACTTGCCCCGCGCCATCCCCTAACTCCCCCCTAATGCAGACCATCGGCGAACGACTCGAGGAAGCGCGCAAGAAGAAGGGGATTTCGCTGCGCGAGGCGGCCGAGGCGACGAAGATTCGCGGCGATTACCTGCAGAAATTCGAGAGCAACCACTTCGACATCGGCCTGACCGAGATCTACGTGCGGGGCTTCCTGCGGACCTACGCCAACTTCCTGAAGGTCCCCTCCGACCGGGTTCTCGCCGACTATGCGGCGCTGGGGCGCGGCGAGGCGCGCCCGCGGCCTTCCGCCCGTGAGATCTACGGCCGGCTGGACGTGTCGACGCCGCCGTTTGAATCGCCCGCCGCGCGGACCACCGCGGAGGAGGGTGAGGCGGAGGATCAGGTGCCGACGCGCCCGGCGCCCGCGCGGCCGCGGCCCGGCAGCTCGCTGCCGACGGGGCCTGATCCGGCGAAGGTGTTCCTCTACGCCAAGTGGGGCGCGATCAGCGTCGCCTCGCTGATCGTGCTGTTCCTGATCAAGGGCATCTTCTTTAGCAGCTCGCCCGAGCCCGTGAAGCGCCCCGCGCCCGCGGCCGCCGCGCCCAAGGGCCCGCAACTGAGCCTCGTGGCGAACGGGGCGGTGGAGGTGACCCTGCGGCGCAAGAACGCGGACGATTCGGAAGGCGAGATCGTCTACACCGGGTTCCTCGCGGCCGGTGAGACCCGCTCCGTGCCGCGGCCCGGCGCCCTGTTCGTGCAGGCCAGCGTGGCCGAGAACCTCGACCTCGAGATCAACGGCAAGCGTTACAATCTGGGCCAGATGCTCGGCACCGGCCCGCGCCGCGGTCAGTTGCCGGCGCCCTGAGGCGGAGCCTGCCCGCCATAGCTTCAGCGGAGGCGGGCCACAAAAGGCGCAAGGGGCTTAATCCGCGAGCGAAGCCGTGCGTGGCGTCCATGGACGCCGCGGACCTGCAGCGTGGAGCCCTTCGGGCAGGGCTCGAACCGCGGGGCTTCGGTCCGCGAAGCGATATGCGCCGGAGTTCTCGGAGTCCTGGTTCGGAGCCCTCCCCTCCGAGCGCTCCCCCGATGCGCGTCCGCGGCGCCTATGGGCGCCATCTCAATCCCCGCCACGCCCTCGACCCCTTGCGCCTTTTGCGGCCA
>CAIOTK010000138.1 GCA_903861185.1 uncultured Opitutia bacterium
GCCGTTCTTCCTCTACCTCCCCCTCACCTCGCCCCACACCCCGATCCTGCCCTCGCCCGAGTGGAAGGGCCGGAGCGGCCTCGGCGACTACGCGGACTTTGTCCTGCAAACCGATGCGTTGGTCGGGGACGTGCTGGCCGCGCTGGCGGCGCAGGGCCTGGCCGACAATACGCTGGTAATCTTTACCGCGGACAACGGCTGTTCGCCGCAGGCCGGCACCGCCGAGTTGGAGGCGAAGGGGCACTTCGCGAGCGCCCAGCTGCGCGGCTACAAGGCCGATATTTGGGAAGGCGGGCATCGGGTGCCGTTTTTCGCCCGCTGGCCGGGGCGCGTGCCCGCGGGGCGGACCAGCGACCAGCTCATCTGCCACACCGACCTCTTGGCCACGATGGCCGACCTGCTCGGGGAACGGTTGCCCGAAGACGCCGGCGAGGACAGCGTGAGCCTGCTGCCCGCGCTGCTCGGGCGAGACCGCGCGCCGCTGCGGGAAGCGGTGGTGCACCATTCCATTAATGGCGCCTTCGCAATCCGGCAGGGCGCGTGGAAGCTCGCGTTCGCACCGGGCTCGGGCGGCTGGGGCAAGCCCGGGGATGCCGAGGCGCGGCGGGCGGGCCTGCCGGCGGTGCAGCTCTACGATCTGGCGCAGGACCTGGCCGAGAGCCGCAACCTGCAGGCGGAACAACCGGCGGTCGTGGCGCGCCTCACCGCGCTATTGGACGATTACGTGGCCCGGGGCCGCAGCACCCCGGGGACGCCGCGGACGAACGACGTCGCGGTCAACTGGCGGGAGCCCGCGCGGGCCGCGGAGCGTTGAGGTTCAAAGGGGCCCGCCTCAGACCGACTCCTATGCCGACCCCAATCGGCTCGGTGTAGCCGGGGAATCCTTCCCAGATCCACGCCGGTCAAAACCCTGCCGCGCGGCAGCTTTCCCGCCGGTCGCCAGGATCGCTCCGCAGCACGCACTTCCGTCCCTTCGTCCGGGGCGACTCGCCCCGGCTACAGCGATCCGCGGCACGTCGTCAGGCTGGATCCACCACTGAACCCAGTCGGTCACCGCCAGCACCCCCACGAATAGGCCCTCCCAAATGTCGCTTAACTTTACATTTAGCGTTCCGAAAGCAAACCAACAGCACTTTTAAATGAGCTCTAGTTTATCGTAAACCACTTTTTATTAATTACTTCCGAATCGAATCAACGAATGTGGCACATTGCTTGCTAACCACCGATCAGGTTTTCATCTCGAAAACTCAACCAACAACCCTCTTGAAACCGAACTCCAACTACTGCAAGTTACTGGCGCTCGCGGCTGGTGTCTCACTCGCCGTCCCGGCCTCCGCTCCGGCCGCCATCGTCCTCACCCTCCAGGAGGTCGGCACCGATGTCGTCCTCTCGACCCCCGGCGGCTCCATCAATCAAAGTTTGCTGGTGACGCCGGGATCAGGCTACTCCAACGCGGCCAGTGGCCTACTCGTTAGCCTTCCCAGGGCCCCCGGAGTCATGCTCGTGGTCGGTTCAGTGCCCGCTGCAACGAGTCCAGCGTTAAGCTACACTAAATACAACTTCATCACGGCCATTAGCGGTCCCACTGCCATAGGCACCCTCGACGTTATTTTGGACCCTGCCACCAGCTCTAACGGCGCCTTATTCGGGTTCATCTTTGACCCGGGATCTGCCTCAGAATTGTATCTTCCCGATGGCGCCAACCTTGGAGCCTTGGGCCAAGGCGACTCGACGTTCGCCAACACCAACCTCGCCACGCTGGGTATCACCACGGGGACCTACGTCTGGACCATCGGTACCAACCCGACTACGGACACCATCACCCTGAACGTCATCGGTGGCGCGTCGGTGCCTGAGTCCGCGTCGCTGCTCGTGCCGGCGATGGCGATCTCCGCCCTCGGCCTCGTGCAGCTCCGGCGCCGGAGCCGCCAAGCCTGAGTCTCGCACTCAGCAATTGACCTGGCCGCGGGCGCCTCAAGCCCCGCGGCCCGCCGTCAGCCTGATAGACTACCCGACCCCCATCGGCTCGGTGTAGCCGGGGAATCCTTCCCCGGTCCACGCCGGTCAAAACCCCGACCCGCGGGAACCATTCCGCCGGTCCCCAGGATCGCTCCGCAGCACGCACTTTCGTCCCTTCGTCCGGGGCAAAATGCCCCGGCTACATCGATCCGCGGTCCGCGGGCGCGCCCATCCCGCGCTGCGCACGCACGCCGGCCCGGTCTCCTGGCGCTGACCCGCCCCGGGTCAATCGCCCTCCGGGAGGAGATCGACCAACTCCGGGTGGGTCGCAGCGAAGGCGGCGTCCAGGGTGGCCACCCGGCCCCCGCGCCGGCCGGCCAACGCGGCCAGCCACGCATCCGTCACCTGGCGGTGACCGAGCACCGCGCCGGGCTCCAGCTCGAGGTAGGAGAATGCGTCGTCCCAGAACACGTGGGCGGGGTGCGCAGCGATGGCTCGCAGCGCGGCCCACGCGGCGGTGGCGGAGGGCCGCGGACTGAACTGCAGGTGCAGCCGCAACAACGTGCCCTGCGTCATCGCGCAGGTCGCGAACCGCGTCTCGTGGGCGTCAAACCAGCGCAGGGCCCGGGCGTGATGGACGTGGCCCGCCAGCGCCAGCGCGGCCAGCACGTTGCCATCGAGCAGCCACGCGGAGGGCGCCGGCTCAGCGGCGGAAGTGGCGGAGGTCTTCGTGGGTTTCGGCACGGGCCACGTCCTGGTCAGTGAAGGGCTGGATGGCTTGGGAAACCGGAAAGCGCCGGCGCCCCTCTGCCCGGATGGCGGACGCTTGCCCCGGGCCCGCCGGCCGGGCGGTCAGCGCGGCCCGGAGGAGGTCGTTGATCTCCCGGCTCAGCGTGGTGCCCCGGGCCTGAGCCCGGCTGGCGGCGACCTGATGCAGGTCGGGGTCGAGCGTGACGGACAATCGCATCGCTGCACCGTGGTGCACTGGTGCAGTTCCGTCAAGGCCGCCACTGCTCCCCCTCACGGCCGGGGTCCGCGGTTGCCGGCGCGGTCCCGGCGTTCTCCTTCGATTCTCATTCGATTCTCCTTCGATGCTCGTTCGAACCCGCGCGCCCGTCGCGCGGTCTCTCGCGCGGCCCACCCGTCGGCCGAATCCAATCGGCTCGTTGTAGCCGGGGAATCCTTCCCCGGTCCACGCAGGCCAAAACCCTGCCCCGCGGCAGCATTCCCACCGGCGCAAGGATCGCTCCGCCGAAAGCGCTTCCGTCCCGCCGTCCGGGGCGACGTGCCCCGGCTACATCGATCCGCGACACGCGAGCCCCCACGAGGCCCATTCCGCCTCCGGGCGCCCGAAAGCGGACCGGTGGACGAGCCCGGCACGCGGCGCATTCCGGAACTTAAGCCAGTACGGATGCATCCCGATCACGGTCTCACGCGTTGCACCCCGGCATCCGCAAGCCGACACAACGTCTGCCGCGGGTCGTCTCAGTCCACGCCAGAGTCCAACCCATGAACCTCCGTAACGCGCTCGTTTCGCTCGCCCTTTGGGCCGCTTCCATCACCGGCCTCTCTGCCGCCGCCCCCGCCACCGTCGTCGACATCGCCGTCGGCTCCAAGGACCACACCACCCTCGTCGCCGCGGTCAAGGCGGCCGGTCTGGTCGAGACCCTAAGCGGCAAGGGACCCTTCACGGTCTTCGCCCCGACGAACGCCGCGTTCGCCAAGTTGCCCGCCGGCACGGTCGAGAATCTGCTCAAGCCCGAGAACAAGGCCAAGCTGGTGGCCGTACTCACCTACCACGTCGTCGCCGGCAAGGTGATGGCCAAGGACGTGAAGGCCGGCGCCGTGAAGACCGTGAATGGCAAAGAGGCGACCCTCGCTACGGCGGGCGGCGTCACCATCAATGGCGCGAAGGTGGTCGCGGCCGACCTCGCGGCCGGTAATGGCGTGGTCCACGTCATCGACACGGTCATCCTGCCCTGAACTGACCGCCAGCCGGATGCGGATGCTGCCGCGCGATCCTCTCTTTAGGATCATCCGCTAAAGACTCCTCATCCCCCCTCCCAAGGCCGTCCCGCTCCCGCGGGACGGCTATTTTGTGGCCCGCCAAGGCCCGTCGAAGGCTCACCAGGAGTTCGCGCCCCCCAACGTGCCAATTGGGGGGGACCCCTTGTGGGCAAGAGCACGGATTGCTTCGCGGGAAGCGTTCCCGTCTCGCCGTCCGGGGCGACGCGCCCCGGCTACATCGATCCGCTGCACCCCGCAGGCCGAATCCAGCGCCGAACCCAATCGGCTTGGTGTAGCTGGGGCGCGTCGCCCCGGGCCTCAACGGCCGACCCACCACCGTCTGCTTCCCTACCCCAATCCGAGCCTAATCCCAGCTTCATCCTTCACTTCTCCTCCCTGCATCCTTCGGTTATCCTTCGGTCATCCTTCGGTTATTTCAACAATTTACGTCGAGTCTCCCTCTGGGAACCGAACGGCAACCGAAGGATAACCGAAGGATCTAGCTAGGCACACTGGAGGCAAACCGAACCCACTGCCCTCCAGACCGGGCACGGCGCAGCCCGAACTCCCCCCGCAGCGGACCCCGGTACGGGGTCAGGCCGTTAATCGCTAGCCGCGCGATGGCGCGAGGAACCAGAGCCCGCCAAAACTAACAATTCACGGCCTGACCCCTTGTGGGCAAGACCCCCCATAGGGCACGCTGCAGGTTACAAACGGAAGCTCTTAGCGCCGGTGCCGGGAAACAAGGTGCAGGGCATTCCATCTGCAGCGACCGGGGCGATCGCCCCGGCTACACCGAGGCGATCGCTTCGCGGCGGTCAGAACGTGAACGTGTTCGCGAGGATCCAGCGGGTCTCGTTGGGGATGCGGATCACCGCAATCCGGCCGTCGGGGTTGGCGGTCACCGGGATGTCGTCGTCATTGCCCCAGGCGTTGCGCACGTTCAGCTGCAGCCGCCAGTCGATCCGGCCGAACACGCGCCGGCGATACCCCAGCCACACGTCCCCCGCGAACTCCTCCGGCCCATAGAACGGTCGCGCCAGGTCCGGAATCTGCGTCTGCATCACGGGGTCGTTGTCCGCGATCCGCGCGGGGTCGGGGTAGCGCGGGTCGGTCGCCGCGATCCGCTGCTTCAGCGCCGCACCCGTGAGGAACGGCGCCCCGATCGCCACCCGGCCCTGCCAGCGCACCGAGGCGCCGACACTCAGCGCCTTCAGCAGCGGGTGATCGAAGGCCTTGAAGTCGTACGTAGACGTGAAGTTGGCCCGCCACTTCCGCTGCTCGGGCGAAACCGCGCCGTCGCGCGCCAAGGTCGCGGCGAGCGGGTTGCCCACGTTGGTCGAGAAGCGCGCCGCAGCCGTCTGCCGCTCGGGCAGCGCTGGGCCCTGGTCGACCCCAAGCAAATTGAACTTCACCAGATTCGCGTAGACCGCGTCGGCGACCTGCTTGGTGAGCCGGGCGGAGCCGCTGACGACGGTCTCCTGCTTCGCCACGTTGGCGGAGACCCGCCAGTGACGCGTGACGTTGCCGGCGAGCTCGGCCTCAAGACCGCGCGCATCGAGGTCGGAAGTGTCCGTGAGGCCGGCCAAGGAGTTCGAGAGGAGGCCGTTGCCGGCCGCGTTGAGCCGCAGGTTGCGCAACGTCCGCGTGGGCTCGGGGTGCAGCTGAAAGAACGCGGCGAGGATCTGCGGGTACGAAGTGTAGCCAGCCGCAGTCACCCCGGGAATGCTGCTGAAGGGCACGCCCTGCGTCTGGGCCGTGACGTAGCGGTCGGCCATGAAGTTCGGGAAGTTGAGGATCCCGCTGGTAGCGCCCTGGGCCCCGTTGCTGGCGTCGGTCTGGCGGGTGTGGAACGCATTCACGCGGAGCGAGACTCGGCGCTCGAAAAACTCGGCCAGCACTCCGTACTCGCGAGTGGTGCCAGCCGGAGCGGGGAGAATTTCCCCCTTCAGGTTCGTGCGCACGTTGACCGGATTAAAGTTACCCGAGGAATTGTAGAACCCGCTGAGTTCGAGGCCGAGCGGCAGCGCGCGGGCGAGCGGACGGGGCAAGCGGCCGACCGCGCTCCAGGTGAAGCTGCGGCCGCGCTCGTCGAGGTTCGGCGTGGCGTCGAGACGCAGCGCCGAGTTGTCCAGCGTGTCATCGGCGTTGCGCCGGTTCCCAACGCTGGAGTAGGTCCGCAGGTGGTCCCAACGCCAGCCGGCGACCGTAACGAGGTGGCCGGCAAGGAGGTCGCTCTTCACGCTCAGCGAGCGGGAATCGATCAGCTGGCGACTGCGGGAGTTGCCATTGAGGAAGCGCAGGACGCTGAGCGGCTCGGTGACGAGGCGCTTGTTGGTGAAATCGAAGAACGTGACGTTATGGGTGTCGCCGGTGCGGGGGAGCGGGGCGGTAACGACCTCGGTGATGCGAACATCGTTGATCGTGGGGGCGTCGAGGACGGAGGGCCCGAGGTACTGCTGTACGAGCGGCGTGGTGCGGAAATTGCTCCCGATCGCGGCCTGGAAGACATCCGTGTTCAGGTTGCGGGTGGGGCTGGTCCAGCCGGTAGCGTAACTGAGGGTCTCGGCGTCGTTGCGGTTGCGGGTGTGGAGGCCGGTGACCACGTGGTTGCCGAGGTCCAGCCCAAGGAAGCGGGGGCCGCGGGAGGCGAGGTTGAAGCGGTGGAAGAGCGTGGCGCGGTAAGCATCGCGGGCGCCGCGCTGGGTCCGGTCGGTGATGCCCTGCTGGTCGATGAAGGGGCGGCCGAGGTTGGGGTTGGGCTGATCGTTGGGGAGGTAGCGGGCGACGTCGATCGAGATGGCGCTGGCCGGGGCCCCGCCGCCATTGTTGCCGAAGGAAAACGGGAGCAGGCGGGTGGAGCGGGTACGCTGGCGGTCAAAGGCCACCTCGAGGCCACCGCGGCCGCCGAAGAGCTCCTGGGTAAGGGCAACGTTGCCCGCGGAGAAGAACTGATCGACGTGGTTGAGGCCACCGCTGAGCAGGCGCCGGCGGTAATCGAAGATCGAGCGATTCTGCAGTGTGGGGGAGACGAAGCCCGAAGGGACGACCGTACCGCTGTAGAACGTGTCGATGGCGGGGCGACCATTCGGGTTCGGGGCGTAGCGGATGCGGCCCATAATGCCGGCGACGCCCGCCAAGGCGGGGTTGGCCGAGCTAGCGTAACCAGGCCGCTGCTGCCCCGGCGTATCGTACACCAGCGGGATCTGGATGAAGTACGGGACCCCCACTCCAGGATTGGCTGCGACGATGTCCGCTGAGCCCAGCCGGTTGTCGACCGTGACGCGGGGCCGCCAAGAGAACGAGGGCGAGCCGACCACGAGGCGCGGATCGAGGTTGGTCCCGGGCAGGCTGGCGATGGCGGGGTTGGGCGGCTCGAAGAAGTTGAGCATCGTGTTGACCGGCGGGATCACGTTCACCGGGTTCGACTGGCTGTCGCCGGTCTCGCCGGACACCCGTACCGCCGTGCGGCCGAGCCAGCCGCCGGCGCGGCCCTCGCGCACGACGCCCTCGGCGGCCACAAAGCCCCGGCGTTTACGGTCAAAGGCGGGGCGCTGCTGGAAATTATTCTGCTCGGCGACCGTCGCGACCCGCAGCGCAAGACGGCCGCGGATCAGCACTCGGTTATGGTCGAGGACGCCCCGGTAGGAGTTCTCCGCAGCGAAGACGCCGGTGACGGCGGTGCGATCACGCTGGAGCTGGGGACGGACCGTCGAGCCCTCGATCACGCCGGCGGGGTTGCCGATGCCGAAGAGGAGCGAATTGGGACCGCGACTGATGGTGACCCCGGAGGAATTGTAGGCGTCGAAGGGGATGTCGGTGGGAAAGTAATCGCGGGTCACAGTGGCGGCGCCGATGCCACGCACCCGGTTGTTGGCCTGGGGGTTCTCGCGGCTCTCGGACATATCGGGCCGGCCCGAGTCGACGGCGCCGCCGGCGAAGTTTCCCGCGACCCCGCCGATCTCGGTGGCGGTCGTGAGGGCGAGGAGTTCCCCGAGGTTGGTCGCGGCGGTGTCCTGGAGGAACTCCGGCGTGACAATGCTAATGGCCGCGCCGACGTCGCGCAGGGCGGTGTTGATGCGGGTGCCCGCGAGGGTGCTGGTGGCGAGGTAGCCCACGGTGTCGGTCTCGCTGACGACGAAGGGGTTGAGTTTCACCGCCTCGTCGGAGGCGGGAGCCGGCGCCGGGGCGGCCGCAAAGGCGGAGGCGAGAAGGAGCGGCAGCAGGGCCAAGAGGGGGCGAGCGAGGGTCATGGGGTTGGGGGGCCGACGGTCGGACCCACGGGGGGAAGTAGGGGGCAGCGCGCAGCGGGGGGCGAGTCGAGAACGCGGAGACCCGCCGTGATCACCGGGGCGACGCGCCCCGGCTACATCAGACCGCGGGCACTCCGTCAGAAATACCGCCGCCCTACGGCGCCGGCTCCGCCCGCGGGAGGCGGCGCAGCGAAGCGCCCGTGAATTCCGCGAAGTCGTCGTTTACCTGGTTCAGCGCGCGCACCGCCATCCCCACCCACCGCGCCCCGGCCGGCGCCCGCCCAATTAAGGTCAGCCGCAGCGCCTGTTCCCCCGCCCCCGCCGGCACCCGGTCGACTCGACCCGGGTCCAGAAAACGCCCGCGCTCATCCATAAACCGCAGCAGCAGGTGCACCGATGTCCCGGGGCTGACCCGCGCCCGCACCTCGGCGGTCGCCTCAAAAACCTCGCCCGCCACGGCCGGCACCCACTGGGTCAGGTCATCACGGATGCAGCCCTCGAGCCGCAGGACCCGCCGCCCGTCGGGCGCGCGAGTGAAGACCACGCGACGCGTCTCCCACGGCTCGCCAAGGCCGCCCCACGGATTATCGGGCGCGGTCCACTCGATTACGGCCGGGGAGGCGACGGGCCGCGCCACCGCGACCTGTTCCCAGCCGGCGTCACGCAGGGCCTCGCGCCCCTCGGCGGGCAAACGGAAGACTTCCGCCGCGGTCACGGCGTCCCGCGCCGGGGAGAGACCGGCGCCACCGGCGAGCAGCGCCCTGCCCTCTGGGGTCGTAGCGAGCACGCGGGCGACGCGACCATCGGTCTCGGTGCGGAGGTAAGGGGTGAGATCCTGCGCCGCGAGGGCGAGGGGCTGCTCGCTACGGATCCGCGCGTACGCCGCGCGGAACCGGGCCTCCGCTTGCTTGGCCTCGCGCCAGGCCGCCGCCAGCCGGACCGGATCTGCCCCGGGCACGGCGAGCCGGGAAACCGCCCCGCGCGTCTCACCAACCCGCGCGAAGGCCTCGCTCACCGCGAAGCCGGCCGCAGTGAAGGCGACCCGCGCACGCACCCGCGGCGTGGTGGCGAGGGCCGCGGCCGCGCGCAGCTGTTCCGCGAGCACCGCCCGCGCCGCCGGCGGGAAGATTCCTGTTTGGTCATCATCGCGGTAGTGGCGGAGCCAGAACGGCGGTCCGGGCTGGGTCCGCCAGACGCGGTCGGCCTCCGCGAAAAACGCCCGCATCGCCCCGGCCGCCTCGCGCCAGTATTCTCGGAAGTAGAGGTCGAGCAGCGCGGCGGGATCGCGGGTCGGCTCCCACAGGAGTTGCGCGGCCAGCCAGGCTTTCGGGCCGTCGAGAGCCCAATTCGGGTGCGCCTCGGCGAAGAACGCCCGCACCCCGGCGCGGTGGTGAAAGGGGATACTGCGGGCGACCGCATCGAGGGTCGGCCGCGGCACGAGGAACGGCCGCCCGTAGAAATAATCGTAAACCCCCACGAACGCGGCGCCCGAACGACACCAGCGCTCGATCAGGTCGCGGTCCTCCCGCTCGAACTCCGGGTGCGACCACTGGCTGCGGTCCGCAGTAAGAAAGGGGACGACGTTGCGCTCCAGCGGGAAGTCCGGCGCGTTCTCGCACCAATAATAGGCATACGCGGGCAGCCAGCGGTCCGGGTGCCGCTCGGCCACGCGACGGGCAACGGCGTTGGTGAAACCGAAGACGAGGCGCGAATAATCCGGGCGCCCGCGGAAGTGGCGCAGCGGCGCCACCGCCGCGAGCGTCCCAGCGGAGTCATCGTAGCGGATCGTGTCGTTAACGCTGAGCGAGAACGACAGCCGGCCGGGCTCGCGGTCGAAGGTGCGGATCGCCACCGCGGCCGCGTGCTCGACGACCGCCGGGTGGCGCAAGTCGGGCTGCCAGTTGTCCTCGCCCGCGGCGGGGAAGTGCTTCCAGCCGCGGCGCTCGGGCGCCAGCTCCGGGCGGCGACGGAAGTCCTCGGGGCGGAAGATCGTCGTCAGGTTATGCCCGTGCTCGAAGCGCGCCTCGAGGCGGTTGGCCGTCCGCCACGCCAGCTCCGCGGGGGTGGGCTCGACGCCAATATCCCGGTGCACGAAGTCCGGCCGATAAGCGCGCACGCCGGGCGCCACGCTGAGCCGGGCCCGCCGCGGCACCTCGCGCCCGAGGGGGCCAGGGTGAAACCAACGGACGCCAGTCTCGCGCTCCAAAAACCACGAGGCGGCGGTGACCAGCAGCTCGGGACGTTCGGCGCCCAAGCGGATGCCGCGGGCGTCCACCGCATATCCAACCCCGTTGTCGCGGGGCGGGGGCGGCGCGGGTTCCGTCGCTCCGGGGAGGGGTCCGCCAATCCGCAGGGCCACGGCCGGGGCCAGCCAACCCGCGGGCAACACGGGAAATCGCGCGGCGGGTAGGCCGGAGGCGGCCGCCAGGGTCTCCCGTACCAACTCCGCCGCCGCCCGTTCCGCGGCCGTAGCGCGCAGCGGCAGCACCAGGGCCAACCCAAACCCCCTCCCGGCGTCAAAAACCCGGCAAATCGCATCCAGCGGCGCTTCCGGGGCCTTCCCGCCGCCCGCCACCAACAGGGCACACCCCCCGGCCGTGAGGACGGCGGCGAGGGCGCGGGGCAAGCGGGCGGTCACAGGCCCGGTTTTGGCGCCCGGCCGCCCGCGCTCAAGGCCCGATTGCCGGACAGCGTTTTCAGGCTGGCCCCGCTGGAGCGGTGCCGCACCGTGCCCGGATGGCCCCCCACCCCCTCCGGCCGGTGTTCGCCGTTCTCGCCCTGGTTGCATTGCTGGCACCCGCCCGCGCGGACGAGGCTCCGACCTTCCGGCGCCCCTCCGCCGCCCTCGCTGCCTTAGTCGACGCCCCCCTCGCGCCCACCGTGGTCCTGAGCCCCGACCGCAGCCGACTGCTGCTACTCGACCGCCCGGGCGCGCCCGACTTGGCCGAGCTCGCCGCCCCGGAACTGAAGCTGGCCGGCCTCCGCCTCGACCCCGCCACCAATGGCCGCAGCCGGGAACCGGTCCACGCTGGCCTCGCCTTCCAATCCCTCAGTGGCGGACCCGCCGTGCGCGTGACCGGTCTCCCGGCGAACCCGCGCATCAGCGGCTACGAGTGGTCGCGGGACGGGCGTCACCTGGCCCTTGCGCTCCTGCGCGACAACGGCAGCGAACTCTGGCTGGTCGAGGTCGCGGCCGCCACCGCCCGGCGCCTCACCGAGCCCGGCCTCAACGCGACCTTTGGCGAACCGATGGTCTGGCTCGACGACACCACGCTGCTCCTGCGCCGGATCCCCGCCACCCGCGGCGCCGCGCCCACCCCCGGCCGCGTGCCCACGGGACCCGTGGTCCAGGAAAACCGCGGTCGCAAGGCCGGCGCCCGCACCTACGACGGCCTCCTCGGCAACCCGGACGACGAAGCCCTGTTCGCCCATTACGGCGACACCGAGCTCGCACGCCTCACCCTCGACGGCCAGCTCACCCTGCTGCCCGTGCGGGGCCTCATCACCTCCGTCCAACCCTCCCCCGACGGCACCCACCTGCTGGTCGAGACCCTCCGGCGGCCCTTCTCCTACCTCGTCCCTTACTCGCGCTTCCCCGTGGACATCACGGTCCACGACCGCGCCGGCCGCAAGGTCCACACCGTGGCGTCCCTGCCCCTCAATGAGGGGATGGCCACCAACGCGGTTCGCCCAGGCCCGCGCGGCGTGGCCTGGCGCGCGGACGCCCCCGCCACCCTCAGCTGGGTGCGGGACTTGGGCCGCGGAGCCAAGCTCGCCGACGGCAGCACCCAGGCGCGGGACGCTTGGTTCACCCTCGCCGCGCCCTTCAACGGCCCGCCCGTCGAGCAACAGCGCTTCGAGTACCGGGTGACCGGGGTGCAGTGGGGCGCCGACGACCTCGCGCTGGTGACCGAGAGCTGGAGCACGACGCGGCGCCTCCGGACCTGGCGGGTGGCGCCGGGCCAGCCCGGCGGGGAACGCACGCTCCTCTTCGACCGCACCAGCGAGGACCGCTACCGCGACCCCGGCCGGGGCGCCACGGTGCGCAACGCCTTCGGACGCCTCGTCCTCGCGCGCCGTCCCAGCGACGGCCGGATCTTCCTCACCGGCGCCGGCGCCTCGCCCGAGGGCGACCGGCCGTTTCTGGACGAGTACGACCCGGTGACGCGGGCCAGCCGCCGCCTCTGGCGCTCGGCCCCGCCGCAGTACGAGGAGTTCGTGGCGTTCCTCGACGCCGACTTCACCCGCGCGCTGGTGATGCGGGAGTCCGCCGACCGGCCCGCGGATTTCTTGGTGCGCGACTACGCCAAGGGCGAGCTACGCCCGCTGACCAGCTTCCCGCACCCGCATCCGCAGCTGACGGGGCTCACGCCCGAGGTCATCCGCTATAAGCGAGCGGACGGGCTGGAGTTGTCGGGCACCCTCTACCTGCCGCCGGGCCACCGCGCCGGCGATCCGCCGCGCCCAGCCCTGCTCTGGGCGTATCCCCGCGAATTCCTCGACCCCGAGAACGCGGGCCAGATGAAGGCGACCCCCGAGCGCTTCACCCGGATCAGCGTCTCCGGCCCCCTGCCCTTCCTGCTCGCGGGCTACGTCGTCCTCAACGATCCGGCGATGCCGATCGTGGCCGAAAAGGGAAAGAAGCCCAACGACGCCTACCTGCCCCAACTGGTGGCAAACGCCCGCGCGGCGATCGACGAGTTAGTGCGGCGAGGCGTGGCGGACCCGAAGCGCATCGCGATCGGCGGCCACAGCTACGGGGCCTTTATGACCGCGAACCTGCTCGCGCACTCGGACCTGTTCCGCGCCGGTATCGCTCGGAGCGGGGCCTACAACCGCACGCTCACGCCCTTCGGTTTTCAAAGCGAGCAACGCACGTTCTGGCAGGCACCGGGAGTCTACAATGAGATGTCGCCCTTCCACCACGCGGATAAAATCAAGGCCCCGCTGCTGCTGATCCACGGCGCCGCCGACAACAATTCCGGCACCTTCCCGATCCAGACCGAGCGGTTCTACGCTGCCTTGAAGGGCCACGGCGCGACCGCGCGGTACGTCGTCCTCCCGCACGAAAGTCACGGGTACCGCGCCCGCGAAAGCCTGCTGCACGTGCTCTGGGAGACGGAGTCCTGGCTGGCCGAACACCTCAAAGCCCCGGCGCCCGCGGCCGCCACCCCCACGCGATGAAATCGCGCCTGCTCTGGCTCGCGGTGCTCGCCGCCGCCCTCGCCGGGTTCTACGAGGGCACCCTCGGCACGGCCCGCCGCACCGCGCCGGCCGTGGTTGATCGCCAGCGCATCAACCGGGAATTCGCGGACTTCAAGCTCCCGCCCTTGCCCGTGCCGGACCTGCCGCGCGCCGAGATTAACGTCCCGTTGCCCGAACCCGCCTCCGTCGTCCCGCCAGGGCCCGCGGCGCGCTGACCCGGTTCGGTTCAACGCCGTCCGGTCAGCATATCCTCCATCAGGGCGAGGGCAGTAGCCTCGGTGATGTCCTGGAGCGAAAAATCGCGCACGATCCGACCCGCCCGCGCCCCGCGGCCAAGCACATCGCTCGCCGCCGCCTGCCCGACGATTGCCGCGTCCTTCAGCCGGATCGCCGTCGCTTGAATGTCCGGGACGGTGTAAGTGACGTCCCCGCCGATCTCGGGCACCGTTAGCACCCGTGACGAGATGAGGACCTCGATCGCTAAATCCGCAATGTCGGCCAGCGCGCGGCGCTCCCGCTCCGCCTTCTCCTCCACCAACTGGGTCCCGGGTGTAGCCGGCCAGAGCGACTCGGCCACGGCTTGGTCGGCCAGCTGCGCCCCGGCGTGCCGAAAGGCGCGACCGAACAGGCGCTCCACCTCCCGCACGGTCTGCCGATCTGCCAACCGCGGCGCGGGAGCGGGTGCGCCCGGGGTCGCGGCCGCCGCCCCGCGCGGCTCCACCAGCGCCCGATTCACATAGACTACGATCCGCGGCGCCCCGTCGCGGGCGTAGGTCCGACGGAACCCCTCGACCACCCCGTCGGCGGTCACCTTGGCCACCAGCGTATCCGGGGAAGGCGCATACACGCGCGGTGCCTCCGCCGCGAGGACCGCGCCAGGTACCGGGGGACGCACAACGTGGGTGACGGGCGGCGGCGGTTCGGCGGCCAGCCCGGGCGCGAGGCCCGCGGCAGTCGCCCAAGCCAAGAAAGGAAGCAAGCGGAGCGGCTGCATGGCGGGAGGCTAAAGCTAGCGCGCCTGCCGGACGCGCACGGTGTACTTGCGGGCTTGGGCGTTCATCGCGGTGAAGCGAACGGCCTCGGTCGCGTACTCGGAAAGGATCAGCGTCTGCCAGGGCGTCTCGTCGCCACTGGAGAAGCCAGCCGCGTCCTTGAACACGCAGTTGATCTGGACCTCAAGGCGGCGGTTCTCGCGGTTCTTGACGTTGGCGAGCACCTCGAGGCGCCCGTCCGGCAAGGTAATCTCCTGTAGGCCGGTGCAGGTCACGGACACTTGGGTCGGTTGATCCAGCAGCACGAACCGCTCGGAGTTCTCGAGGGTATACTTGGTGGTATCGAGCGGGGCGAAGGGCCCGGTCGGCGTGGTGCAGCCGGTCAGTACGCCCGCGGCGAGGACGGCGGCGACGAGGGGAGCGGAGTTCAGGTGCATAAGGCGGGGCGCAGCGCGGGGGACGAGTAAAGAGACCGCGCCTCAACGCGGAAGTTCGCTGAAAAACAGGACGGTGTCACGGTCCCCGGGGGCGACGCTCAGACTCACGTCCCGGGTGCGCGCCGCGAGGACGCGGCCCTCGCGGTCGAGAAACTCCAGGCGGCCCGAGTGTTCGCCGGGGGGCAGGCGCAGGGCGGCGAAACTGAGGCATTGCGGCAGGTTGTCCCATTGGCGGGTGTCCGCCTCGGGCCGCGCGGCGGACGAAACCACCTTGCCCAACACCCCCAGCACCCCGAGACCCACCGCCACCGCCTCCGAGCCACCGCCGTCCTTACCCCGGTGGTCCCGGCGGCGCGCCTGATCGGCCGCGATCACGCTGCCGGCGAGGGCCACGTCGGCCGCCGCGTCGGTCGCGGCCTTAAAGACTGCCTTACGGCCTAGGATGTGGTCCATCACCCGGCCCCCGCGCGTGGTGGCCTGGAAACCGAGATCGTCGTACGCTGGCAACGGGACGACGGTGCGTCCCTCGTGCAGCACCAGCCGGGCGGAGCGGGAGGGGGAATCTTGGACCTGGAAGCGTAACTCCTCCCCGTAGCGGCCGGCGGCATACTTGCGGGGGCCGTAGCCATATTCGGCGAAAATCAGGACATTCGCGCCGGGCGTGTAATCGGGCAGCCGGAAGCGCTCCCCGGCGAGCGCGCGCGCCCGCGCCAGCGCGTCTGTGCCGTCCCCCTGCAGCTTCGCGGTCGCGAGGCCCTCGAGGTATTCCAACAGCACGTAATCGGCGGAGAAACGCTCGTCCTTCGCCCCCGCGTCGTTGAACAGGCCCGACCGAAAGCAGGCGCGAGCGTTGTCCGGCTCACCGTCCCGCCAGTACAGGATCCCGCGGTAGTAGTAGGCCATCACCCGCTCGTAGGGCTCACCGAGGAAGACCTTGGTGTCTTCGGCCGCGAAGAGGCTCCGGGCCCGCGCGGCGGCCGCGTCATCCACGATCAACCCACCCAGCCGGGCAAGGGCGTCGTCGAGTCGCGCCTTCGCGCCCGGATAATCCCCCGTCCGCAACGCCGCGGCGGCCGCGCGGCAGGCGTGGAGCACCCGGTCGCGCTCCGGCCCCGCCGATTCCCCGCGCCCGGCGGCGCGGGGCTCGGCCGGGGCGGTGGCGCAACCCGGCAACCCGACGGCGGCCAGCAGGGCGAGGAGGGTCAGGCCAAGGCCGCGGGCGACGCGAGGCCTAGCGGTAGGCCGCATCCTCGAGCCCCTGCTTCTTGATCTCGGCGGAGTCTTCCCAGACGATCCGACTCGTCCGCGCGTCGGTGAGGCGGAAGCTGTATAGCACGTAGTCGCTGGTGCCTGCCGCGGTGCGGGTGCTCATCCCGTCGAGCTTGCCCGTGAGGAAATAATCCGCGCCCCCGAACTCGACCACGTTCGGGTCGGCACTCGCCGTGACTTGGCCCGAGCGCTTGAGCTCCCGCTCGCGTTGCAGCGTCTTCATTAGGTCGCGATCGAGGAAGCTGACCCGGCCGGCGGCCTTGCTGTTGAGCTGCGTCCGCAGGCGCGTGAGGAAGATGTCCTTATTGACCGGGAAACGAGTGTTGTTGACCACCGGCTCCAGCACGACGCTCGGGGGGTTCGCCGCGCGGGCGATCTGGGGAATCCCCAAGATGCTGCGGGCCATCCGGTCGGTGACCGCGACCATATCCTGGGCCTCGATGCCGGTGCCCGCGACGAACCCGCGCTCATCGGGGCGCAATTCCGTGACGGGGACGCCGGAGGGATTGCGCACCCCCTCGGAGGTAGCGCAACCGCCGAGCAGGGCGGCAGCGAGGAGGACAGGCAGGTGGGTGCGGCGGGGGAGCGGCATAAGGGACAAGGGAAAGGACGCGGCGCGGAGTGGGAAGTGACGGACCACGTTCAGCGGCCGAAAAGGACGTTGGCCTCGGCGAGGGGCGAGATCTCACCCGCGGGCCGCACGACCCGGACCGGGACCGCCGCGGGCGGCTGGAACCCGGTCACCGGCGGCGCCGGCGGCGGGATTTCGCGGTAAGAGACGGGCGCGGTCCGGCTAGCCTCCACCACGGAGCCCAGCAGCAGGCCGGCGCCAGCCCCCCACGCGGCTCCGCGCCAAGCGTTATGCCCGAGGTCGCCGCTGTTATGACCCAAAATCCCGCCCGCTAGGGCACCCAGCCAGAAGCCGGTCGCGGCCGGGCTAGACGGCGCAGCCACCGGGGCGGGATAAATCACGACGGGAGCCGGATAACGGAATCCGTAATCGGCCCCGTACCCCGGGTAATAGGCAAAACGCCGGTTCGCGCCGTAATCGCGCGCGTAGCCCCAATGGAAACGCGGGGCGGGGGGCGGCAGCCGGTGAACAACCGGCGCAGGCCCTCGGATAATCACGCGCTCGGCGGGCCCGGGCGCCGGACGGTCGCGGCGGCCCACCTCGGGGCGATAGACCTGCGCGGTGGCCGCAGCGGCGGCGAAGCCGAAGGCGAGGAGCAGTGGCAGCGGTTTCATCGGGGCAACGTCATCCGACACCAACGCCGCGGCAAGGTTTCAACCGGCACACGCCGATGCGGGTGCCGCGTGGGGGAGGAGCGCGCGGGCGTCGGTCAGGAAGGCTTCGATCGTCTCCTCGCGGGTGGCCCAGGAGCACATCAGGCGGTAGCCGTGATCCCCGACAAACCGGTAAAACCGCCAGCCCCGGGCCTCGAGGCCCTGGACGAGTGCGGGGCTCAGTTCCACGAACACGCCGTTGGCCTCGACGGGGGCGATCAGGCGGCCACCGAGCGCCTCGAGGCCCGCGGCGAGGCGGCGGGCGAGGCGGTTGGCGTGGGCGGCGTGCCGGAGCCAGGCGCCGTCGCGGAGCACGGCCACCCACTGGGCGGAGGCGAACCGCTGCTTGGAGGCGAGCTGGCCCGACTGTTTCACCCGGTAAGCGAACTCGCGCGCCAGCTCCCGGTTGAAGAAGACGACCGCCTCGGTCGAGAGCAGCCCGTTCTTGGTGCCCCCGAGGCAGAGCACGTCGATTCCGGCGCGCCAAGAAAGGTCGGCGGGGGACCAGCCGCGCTCGCGACCGGTCGCGGCAGCGTTGGCGAAGCGGGCGCCATCGAGGTGCACCGCCAGCCCATGGGCCCGCGCGAATTCCCCCAGCGCCCCCAGCTCGGCGGGCGTGTACAGCGTGCCCAGCTCCGTGGCTTGGGTGAGCGAGAGGGCCCGCAGTTTCGGGAAATGGATCCCGTGACCACGGCCCGGCAAGGGCGCGAGCGCGGCGGGCGTCACTTTAGCGCGTTCCCCGGGGACGGTCAGCAGCTTCGCCCCGCCGGTGAAGAACTCGGGCGCCCCGCACTCGTCCGTCTCCACGTGGGCCAGCGCGTGGCAGGCGACCGCGTGGTGCCGCTGGCAAAGCGCGCCCAGCACGAGCGCGTTGGCCGCGGTGCCGTTGAAGACAAACGCCACCTCACACTCGTGCTCGAAGGTTTCCGCCAGCAGCCGCCGGGCCTCGGCCGTCGCCGCATCATCGCCGTAACTGGCGACGCAGCCGATGTTCGCGGCGGCGAGGGCGGCCCAAGCCTCGGGGCAAACGCCCGCGGTGTTGTCGCTCGCGAGGGAGTAATCGGGGGCCGGAAGGGAGGAGGGCATCGTTTCGCGGCTGGCAAACTAGCCGGACGCCCGCTCTCCTCAAGCGCCTGATGTCACCCGCGGACGTGAATCTCTACCTGGTCGGCTTTATGGGCACCGGCAAGACGACCGTCGGCCGCGCCGTGGCCCAGCGGCTAGGCTTCGCCCTGCTCGACAGCGACCACGAGATCGAGCGGGAGCAGAAGCTAACCATCCCGGAACTGTTCGCCCAACAGGGGGAGCCGGCATTCCGGGCCCTCGAGCGCGCCTTCATCGAACACGGGCACCCGGCCTCCCGCACGGTCGTCGCCTGCGGGGGCGGACTGGTGGTGCAACCGGGAATGCTGGCCCTCCTGCAGGCGCGGGGCGTCGTGGTCTGCCTCCACGCTTCCCTCGAGACGATCCTCGCGCGCACCTCCCGGGCCACCAACCGACCGCTCCTCGCGGTGGCGAACCCGGAGGAGCGGATCCGCACCCTCTACGCCGCTCGCGAGGCGGCCTACCGCGCCGCGGGAACGATGGTCCTCACGGATTCCCGGCCGCTGGCGGACATCGCCGCCCACGTCACCCGCGTCTGGCAGCGGGACGCCCGGGATTTCGCCCGGCGGGCGCCGTGAACCCCGCCGATCCCCGCCCCGCGGAACTGCGCCGGCGACTCCTCGCCCTCGGCTTCGACGAGGCCCGCTTCGCCACCATCCCGGGGCCGCTCCCCGACCCCCTCCCCGCTTGGCTCGCGGCGGGGCATCACGCGGAAATGCACTGGATGGAGCGGACCGCCGCCAAGCGGCTCGACCCCAGCCTGGTCCTACCGGGTGCCCGGTCGGTCGTGATGCTCGGGGTCAACTACTGGGCGGAGGCTCTCCGCCAGGCACCAGCGGGCGCCCCCCGCTGGGCCCGCTACGCCCTCCACGAGGATTACCACGACACCCTCCGCCCCGCCCTCGCCGCCGCCGCCCGGCTGCTGGAGGAACTGTTCGGCGCCACCCCCGGCGACACCCGCTACTACGTGGACACCGGACCAGTCCTCGAGCGCAGCTGGGCCGTCCGCGCCGGCGTGGGCTTCACCGGCAAGAACGCGATGCTCATCTCGCGCCAGCACGGCAACTGGCTGTTCCTCGCCGCCCTCCTGACCCGCGTGCCCCTGCCGGCCGACCCGCCCGCAGCCCCGGCCGGCGACCGCCCCGCGGTCGGTACTTGGTGCGGCAAGTGCACCCGCTGCCTCGACCAGTGCCCCACCGCCGCCTTCACCGCCCCCGGGGTCCTCGACGCCCGCCGCTGCGTTTCCTACCAACCGATCGAGAATAAGGGCGTCATCCCCCGCGACCTGCGCCCCGGGATCGGCGACCGCGTCTACGGCTGCGACACCTGCCTGGAGGTCTGCCCTTGGAACCGCTTCGCGCAGGCCGGCCGCGCCCTCCTGCTCTCGGCTCGGCACGACCTCGCCGGCCTGACCCTCCCCGCGCTCCTCGACCTCACGCCCGAAACCTTCGCGGCGGTGTTCCGCAAGACCGCCGTTAA
>CAIOTK010000139.1 GCA_903861185.1 uncultured Opitutia bacterium
CGGTCGTCGAAGCCTAGCGCCCGGTGGCCCATCGCCGGCGGTCGCGTGTCGAAGACGTTCGTCACGCCCACGGTGACGGACGTTTTGCGGAAGCCGCGGTAGCTGACAGACGGGCTGACGATCGTGAACGCTTTCTCGCCCCAGCCGGCCGCGGTCCAGTTGTCGTTGAAGTACTTTCCGACCACATCGGCCACGACGCGCGCGCTCCACGCCTTGTGACTCCAACCGAGGCTGTAGTTGTAGCGCCACTCGACGTCGAAGGCCAAGCCGGTGTTATCGAAGAATCCGCCGCCGGTGCCGGCGTCGGAGCCCTTCTTGAGGACCTGACTCGCGGTCGCGTCGAAAGTGAAGCTGCCGAGCCGGGTGTTGCGGAGTCCGTAGCGCAGCCCGTAGTCGAGGCCGCGGTACAGCTGGAAGCCCAGATTCCCAGAAATGGTGCCGATGCGCGTGATACGTCCCGGCAGGCCGTCCGCGCCGGTCGGCTCGCGGGTGATCTTATCGGGGAATAGCCGCCGCCCCTCCGCGCTCAGCAGGTAGGAGGCGCCGAGTGAGCTGATCTGGTTGCGGATCTTCACGTCAAAATAGTCGACGCTGAAACTCAGCCCTTTGACCGCCGGCACCTCGAAGACGGCCCCGGTGTACTGCACCTTGCCCTCCTCGGGCTTCAGGTCCGGGTTGCCGCCGACCGTCGAGGGCATCTGACGCGCGGCGTCCAGCGGGCGCAGCGGGTCGAGAAAGGCGGTGGTGGTTACGGCGCTCGACTGCGGGGCATAGAGCTGGCCGAGGTCTGGGGCCTTGAACGATTCCGAGTAGGAACCGCGCAGCAGGACGCCGAGCAGCCGGTTGGCGGGCAGGCGTAGCTTGGCGGCCACCTTGGGCTTCGTAGTCGCGCCGAAGTCACTGTAGCGCTCGTGCCGCAGTGCGAGTTGGACGTCCAACCAGCGCTGCACCGGCGCGGACAGCTCGGCGTAGGCCGAGTGGCTGTCGCGGCCCCCGCGGTACGGGGTGGTGGCGGTGAAGCCGATGAAGTTGTTCGGCTCCGGATTGGAGCTCAGGTTGTCGTGCCGGAACTCGTAGC
This sequence comes from uncultured Opitutia bacterium, assembly GCA_903861185.1. Classification (GTDB taxonomy): domain Bacteria; phylum Verrucomicrobiota; class Verrucomicrobiia; order Opitutales; family Opitutaceae; genus ER46. The sequence continues at coordinate 1,079 of CAIOTK010000139.1, forward strand.
CGGCCGCGATGCCCGGCTCGCCGCCGCCGCTCCACGGCAGGCGCCGCAGCGCGCCGGAGACCGAGGCGTCGAGGCTCAGGCTGTCGATCTTGCCGTCGAGCCCCCGCGAGCGCGTGTAGAGGGAGCGCTCGATCTCCGGGTTCTCCGAGGGGCCGAAGGGGTTCCAGGTGGTCGCGCGCGTGGTGCCGTTGAGGACCGCCTGCAGGTCGGACGCCTTGATCAGATCGGTGTCCCGCGTGGTCTCGTTCTGCGCGTAGCTGACGCCCGTTTCCCAACTCCAGCCGCCCGCCGCGGTACCGCGCAGGCCCGCCACGGTCGAGAGGGTCGTGCTGGCGACCTCGCGCTTCGGGAGGTAACGGCCGCGGAAGACGTAGGGGAAGGCGGTCGACGTGGGCGTGAGCGAGAGGCCGGTGGGGTTGTACGGGTTACTTGCGGGGAGGGTGATGCCGGCGAGGGAGTTAGTGAAGCCGTACGGCTGGAGGTCGTAGTGGGTGAGGCTGCGGCTGTAGAGGACGTTGGCGAAGCCGGTGACCCACGGCTGGAACCGGCGCACCAAGCTCGCGTAGGCGCCGCCGCTCTCGCTCGACGGCGCGAGCATCGTGACGTTCGCGAAGTCTTGTCGGTTCTCGTTGGTGAAGGCCACCGTCGACGTGCCCACGTAGCGGAAGCTGGCCTTGGTCGGGTTGGCCACGCCGTCGGGCCCCTGGACGATGTACAACCCCGCCGCGGTTCCGAGCCCCGCCGCCGTCGCCTGCGCCGCCGTGAGGCTGAGGTACGAAGGGTGGTAGATCGTGCTGTTCTGGTTGATGCCCTTTTGGCCGAGGTAGCGGTAGTCCGTGGTCTTGACCCCGTAATCTTTAATGAAGCTGGAATTGCGGGCCTGGACGGTGAAGCCGCCCGTGATTTCCCAGCCGTCGCGGGACAGGCCGCTGAACACGCTCACGGTACGGCGCAGGGTGTCGTGCCCGAAGGTGTTCGCGAGGGTGACGTCAACCGAGGAGCCCTCGTAGTTCTTCTTCAGGATCAGGTTGAACACGCCCGTGATCGCATCCGAGCCGTAGATCGCGGAGGCGCCGTCCTTGAGGTATTCGACGCGCTCGATCGCCGAGGACGGGATGCTGTTGAAGTTGAACACGGTCTGCGGCGTGCCGCTGGCGCTATTGGTCAGCGCGTAGGGGATGGCGCGGCGGCCGTTGACCAGCGACAGCACGCGGTTCGATCCAAGGCCGCGAGGATTGATGGTCGCGGCCCCCGTGATGAACGCGCCCGTGGTGAACTCGGAGACGCCCGTCGAGTTGTTGTAGGGCAGGCTCTGCATGAACTCCCCGAAGGTCGCGTAGCCTTTGTCCTCGATCGCCGCGGCGGTGAAGGTGACGACCGGCGCGACCGTCTCGTAGTCGAGGCGCTTCACGCGGGAGCCGGTCACCTCGTAGGCCTCGAGCTGCTGGGGCGCGCCGGCAGCGGGGGTGCTGCTCGCGGCGGCGCCGGGAGCCTGGGCGAAGGCCCCGGTGCCGAGGGCAAGCGCCGCGAGGACGGCGCGGACGGGGGAGGAGGAGGTCGGGTGGTTTGGCATGGTGGCGCGGGGGTGGGCCCCAGCGCGGCCGCGGACGGCCCCGATGGCAAAGAAAATGCGCCGGGTGGGGCGGGGCCAAAAAAACGCCGCCGGCCCGGGAGGGCGCGGCGGCGTGGGAGGGAGGGCGGCGCGAGGCCGCTGCATTAGAACGTCTTTGCCACCGACAGGTACGCCCAGCGCGGCAGGAAGTTGTTCACGCGCTCGGCGTAGCCAGTCGAGAAGCTCGTCGCGGGCGGCAGGCGGTCGAATAGGTTGTTGATCCCGATCGTGGCGCGGATGCCGCCCCCGAACGCGCGGCTGTACTGCACGTCGGTGGTAACCTGCTGCTTGATGAAGAGCAGGCTTGGGGCCGTATCTTGGAA
>CAIOTK010000140.1 GCA_903861185.1 uncultured Opitutia bacterium
AGACCCTCGGGCCCGGCGTCCCGGCGTGGTATGCCGATCCCACCCGAGCGGGGGGCGGCATCGCGCTGATCGGGATGATACACTCGCTCGACCGCCTCCGCTGGCTGCTCGGCCGGGAGATCCTCTCCGTGCAAGCTCTCGTACCGCCGCCGCGCGAGGGCGCGGTTGAGGACACCGCGCTGTGCCTCCTGGAGTTCGCCGGGGGAACTCGCGCGGCGCTCGTGGCGCACCGCTCCCCCGCGCCCGGGCATCCGCGCTTCCACGAATGCGAACTGCTCGGCGAACGAATGCACGCGCGCTGCGTCCTCGGCTCGTTCGATCACCAAGAGCTCCACCTCACCGGCGCCGGCCCCGCCGAGCACCTGACGGTAACGGACGATAATCCGTTTGTCGCGGAGGTGCTGGAGTTCACGTCGGCCCTGGTGGCCGGCCGCCCGCCCGCGCCCGATCTGCTCGAGGCCGAGCTCGCCCTCGGCGCCGTCCTCGCCCTCTACGAGTCCGCCCGCACCGGCCAACCGGTGCGCCTCGCGGAGTTTCTCGCGCCCGCCAACGCGGGCTGACCCTTCCGTTATGCCCGCCGACCTCCTGTCCCGGTACCAACCGCTCCCGCGCATCCTGTTCGCCGACGATTTCGACGCCGGCCTCAACGGCTGGTGCGAGCTGATCGGCAACCACGACGGCGACCTCAACAAGGTGCGCCGAGTGATGGCCGACCTGCGCCCGCCGCAGCTTTCCAACGCTACGTTCTTCGACATTGGCACGCACGGCTCCCTCGGCGGCACCTACTCGATGAAACTCGCGACCCGGGCACGCGCGGGCCATATGAGCCAGGCCATCAAGCGCGCGACTTCCCGCGGTGACGGGCTGGTGCGCGTCGAGTGTTACTTCACTTATAAGGCGGAACAGCTCTTCGACCCGGCGCCCGACTGGGACGGCAACGTCGATCCCTCGGAGGCCAACTTCGGCGACTTCACCGTCAGCAACGACATCTGCGAGGGCGACGAGGGCCGCCGCTACCACATCGCCCTGCGCTACGAGAACACCGACCGCCACGGCGCGCTCGTCCAGCGCTGGATGTACAAGACCTCGGTGCAGCCGAGCACCAAGATGGTCCGCTCCGGGATGGTCGCGCCGAACCTCGACTACCACGTCGTCAGCGAAGATGACTGGCAGCCCATCCCCGGCGGGCACCAGCCGCTCTGCTACAACGAGATCCCGACGAAGATCAATTGGCACTACCTGCGCTGGGACTTCGACACCCGCCTGCGCCGCAGCGTAGAATTGCAGGTCAACGACCGCGTCCTGCCGCTGCACGAGATTCCCGTGCCGGTGTACGACCACCCGTACAAGGCGCTGAATCGGCTGATGAATTTCTGTTTCGACGTCCGCACCCGAAAGCCGGTGCGCAATTTTCTCTTCCTCGATTCGGTGGTCGCCTCGTTCGCCGGGCCGTGAGCTTCCGTCGCGCCATCAACCTGTTCCCCTGGGACGCGCAGGCCGAGGGACCCGACGCGTGCCTCGGCACGATCGCTGGGCTCGGCTGCAACGCGGTGGTGCTCAGCCCGAATTATCATCGGGCGCGCCTCTTCCGGCCCCGGTGGCCCGGCCATTATTCGCGGCCGGTAGACTGGTGTGACTTCCGGCCTGACCGCTCGGCCTACGCCGAGCCCGATTTACTCCCGCCGCTCAACCCCGACGCCGGCTGCGTGGCTGCAACCGGAGCTGCCGTCCACGCCGCCCGCGCGCAGGGCCTTGAGGTACTGCTCTCGGTAATCGGCTGCCACAATACCACCCTCGGCCTCGCGCACCCGGAGCTCACCGTGGAGAACGCCTGCGGCGACCGCCACGCCTTCGCCCTCTGCCCAGCCCAGCCCCGCGTGCAGGCGCACCTCGCCAGCCTCGTGCGCGACCTCGCCCGCCAGTTCCGGCCCGACGGGC
>CAIOTK010000141.1 GCA_903861185.1 uncultured Opitutia bacterium
AGAAGAAGGCCGGTCTTTCCGACGAGGAACCGTGAATGCACCGTAACCCGGCCGTTTCTTGGGCTCGGCGGTCAGTGCAAAGCTAATCCCGTCGCCCGGAGGAAACGCTCAGCCGACGCGACGGCCTCTTCTGCTTCCTCGCGCGTTACGGACCGATCGGTCGCATAGTCGCTCGCCTCACGCAGGTAAGCGAGGTGAGTCACGATCTCGGCATCACTCGCGTTCTGAGACGGCGTGACTGGCTTTCTCGAAGCCTAATCCTTCGGTTATCTTTCGGTAACGCTTCGGTCGTACCTAGATGAAATGACGTAATTCTCTGCAATAACCGAAGGATGACCGAAGGATAACCAAAGGATAAAGGTGCCAGAACCGAAGGAGGACCGAAAGCGAAAGCTTGCCTTACCACGGGAGCAGGGCCCCCCGCAGGGTACCGGAGGCTCCGGCTTGGGGCGTCGCGCAGGGATCGAGCGGGAGGTTGCCGGCTGACCGCGGGGTGGCACGGCCCCACACCCCCAAGGCGAGGGCGGCGCCACGCGTGACCGCGCGGCGGCTTTTCGGCCCCTAGCGCTTGCGAGTCGCCGGCAATGGTGCACGGGTTTCCGGTAGTTAGCTCCCACCCCAACGGTTAGTTCCCAGATCTCCCTATGCCCATCGCTCCCCTCGTCCGTCTTGTCCTCGCGGGCGCTCTCTGCGCCCTTATCACCCCAGTCCACGCCCAAATCGTGGAACTCCGCGCCACGATCAACGCCGCGCAGGAAGTGCCGGCGAACGCCTCTCCGGCCACCGGCACCGCCATCATGCTGTACGATGTGCGTGCCAACACCTTTGATCTGATCGTCTCGATCAACGGGATGACGAACACCGCCACGGCGTCCCACATTCACGAGGCAGCGGCGGGGGCGAACGGCGGCGTCGTCACCAATTTGGGCGCGGAAACGGTCTACACGCGCAGCGGGAACTCGCTGACGGGAAACTTCCGCAGTCTCAGCTACGGAGGCGACAAGCTGAAGCTGCTGCAGGGCGGAGCTTACCTGAACTTTCACTCGGCGCAGTACCCCGGCGGGGAAGTGCGCGGGCAGTTGATCGCGCGGCCGGTCCGGCTGGTGGCCAAGCTCGACGTCGCGCAGGAGGCCGCTGCTTTCCCGGCGCTGAACTTCTCCAGCGTGAACAATTTCGGCGCCGCGGTCCTGTCTTACGATCCCGGGGCTGGCACCATCAGCATCCGGCACTCGCTCTTCCTCTTCTCCAGCGTCTTCACCAACTCCCACATCCACGAGGGCGCTCCCGGCGCCAGCGGACCGGTCCGGACGCAGCTCGGCACCAGTGCGACCGCCGGTGCCTACAGCTCGGCGAATGGCCACATCGCCGGATCGCACGACATCCCGTACGTCGGCGACCCGGTGGCCCTGCTCACGGGCGGCACCTACCTCAATTACCACAGCCAGGCGTTCACCGGTGGCCAACTGCGCGGTCAGATCACCGTCTCGAATGAGCTGCCGAGCGCGCGCTACGGCAATCTCTCCATCCGCGGGATAGCGGGCGCCGGCGACCAGATCCTGATCGGTGGCCTCAGCATTAGCGGCACGGAGCCGGTGCGCACCTTGATCACCGCCAAGGGCCCCTCGCTCACGGCCTTCGGCGTCACCGGCGCCGTGGCGAATCCCCGGCTTGAACTGTATGACTCCGCCGGCCGTCTGATCGCGTTCAACGAAGACGTGGGCGCGATCGCCGCGGGCTCGGAGCTCTCGCGGATCCCCGGGGTGCCGGTCAATCCGCTGGAGGCCGCGCTGGTCGTGGTCCTGCCCCCGGGCAACTACACGGCTCACGTTTCCGCGCCAGGCGGCCCCGGGGTGGCGCTGCTCGAAATCAATGACCTGCGGTCGCTCGGGGTCGCGGGCATCGCGGTGAGCTCGCTCCCGGGCCCGACCCGTCAAGCCGCCTCGACTTTGGCCTCGGTCTCCAAGGCGGCGTTGGAGTTCTGCGATGGATTGCCTCTAGCCACCACCGTAGCGAATCGCTGACCCTCAGCGGGTCCTCTGTGGGCTGCGGCGTTGGCGTCCGCGTTCCGCCAGTAAGCCCCGCTCCGTTCCCAGCCAAGCCCTGCGGGTCGCAGGGCTTGGCCCTTAGCTGGTCCTGCGCGCGCTGAGCTTTAGGCGCGGCGGAGAGTTGCCGGCGGGGAATCAAAGTTCCTCCACGACCGCCCGCAGCACTCGGGCGGCAACGCCGGACACTGGCGCCTCGTGGGTGTCGATGGGGTTGGCGCCGCGTTGCGCGCCCGCGAGGTCGCTCAGACCCCGCACGATCAGAATCGGCACTTGGTTGGACCACGCGACGTGGGCCAGCGCGGTAGACTCCATATCGGCGCAGCGCGCCTGCCAGACCCGGAACACCCATTCGCGGTACTCGGCGTGGTCGAGGAAGACCGGACCAGCTACCCCGGTGCCGCCAACGCTCACCGCCACCGTCCGGCCCCCGGCGCGGAGCGTGGGCAGCTTGGTCACGGCGCGCCGCGCGGCGGCCAGCAGGGCAGGATCCGCGGGAAAGGCCGGGATCCGTCTGAAGTCGGCCTCGCCGTCCCGCGTGGCGGCGACCTCATTGGGAAAGATCATGCCGAAGTTCTCGACCTTCGGGCGCAGGAATGACGGCAGCACGTGGCCACCTTTGCCATCCGGGTTCAGGTAAGCCGCCTCCGCGTGGTAGGCCCAACGCTCCGGAATGACCACGTCGCCGACCTGCAGCGAAGGATCAACGCCGCCTGCCACTCCCGCGAATAGGACCGCCGTGATCGGGAACCGCTCCAAGGCGATCTGCAGTTGGTAGGCGGCATTCACCAAGCTAACGCCCGTCCGAAAGAGCACCACCTCGTGGCGACCGACGCGTCCCCGCCAGAAGGACAGGCCCTTGATCCGTGTTTCGGTGAACCCTTGCTCGGGTTGTGCGCCAAATTCCGCGCGCAGCGCCGCCATCTCCGGCGGATACGCGGCGCAGAGAGCGAGCAGGGGCGGTCGGTCGGTCTCCGCGGCCCGCAGTGCGGGGAGCAGCAGCGCCGCCAGCAGGGCGAGGCGGAACGAAAAGGAGCTGAAGCAAGGGTAGAAGCGAGAGGCGGGCATACAGCAGGACCGTTGTAGCAGCCGCGGTGCCAGCGGCTGAAGTTATTTCCCGCGTTGGCATCAGATTAGCTTTGCCCCACTGGGACGGTGATCCTCCGCTCAACCGGACCGCCCCCTACGATGCTCGAATCCCTGTTCAAACTGAAGGAGAACCAAACGACGGTCGGTCGTGAGCTGCAGGCCGGCCTCACCACCTTTGCGGCGATGGCCTACATCCTCGCCGTCAATCCGGCGATCCTCGCTAACGCGGGAATGGACCAGGCCGCCTTGGTCACGGTGACCGCGGTGACCGCCGCGCTCGCCACGGCCCTGATGGCGCTCCTGACTAATTACCCCATCGCGCTGGCGCCCGGAATGGGCATCAACGCGTTCTTCACCTTCACCATCGTGCTCGGCAAGGGAGTACCGTGGAGCGAGGCCCTCGGGATGGTCTTCGTTAACGGGGTGATCTTCCTCGCGCTGTCGCTGACGGGGTGGCGGGAGCGGATTATGGCGGCCCTTCCGCACTCGCTGAAGCTCGCGATCACCGCCGGGATCGGCCTCTTCATCGCGTTCATCGGCCTGAAGAACGCTGGCGTGATCGTCGCCCACCCCGCGACGCTGGTCGCTCACGGGGATCTGACCGGGGGCCCGGCGGCCTTGTGCCTCTTGGGTATCGGGGTCACCGGAGTGCTCCTCGCACGCCGTGTCCCGGGCGCGATCGTGCTGGGGATCCTCGTGGTCACCCTCGTGGGTCTCTTCACCCCGGCCGGGGCGGGCAAGACCGTGACCCAACTGCCCACGGGGATCGTGGGGCTACCGGCCTCTCCGGCGCCGGTCTTGTTCAAACTCACCTTCGGGTTTCTCGGTAACTTGAACGGCTTCCTCCTCGCGCTGCCGCTGATCCTCACGCTGCTCCTGGTGGACCTATTCGATAACATTGGGACGCTGATCGGGGTGACCAAGCGCGCCGGGTTGCTGCGGCCGGACGGGACGCTGCCGCGGGCGGGACGGGCGCTGGTGGCCGATTCGGTGGCGACGATCCTCAGCGCGGTCGCCGGGACGTCGACGGTCGTCAGCTACATCGAGTCTGCCTCGGGGGTCGCGGCGGGCGGGCGGACGGGCCTGACGGGTTTAACTACCGCCTTTTTGATGCTCGGAGCCTTGTTCCTTACCCCGCTGATCTTGATGGTGCCAGCCGCGGCCACGGGCCCGGCGCTGGTGATCGTGGGGGTCCTGATGATGCAGTCGGTATCGGAAATCGACCTGAGCGATTTCCGCGAGGCGTTGCCGGCGGTGCTCACCCTGTTGGCGATCCCGCTGATGTTCAGCATCGCAGAGGGTATTGGCCTCGGTCTGATCGCCGCCGCCGTCCTGGCGCTTGGCACCGGAGCGCCGCGGCGCCTGAACGCAGTGGGGTACGTGCTGGCGGCCATCTTTCTCGCTCAGTTCCTTCATCTAGGACCCTTCCGCTAACCGTAGGGATGGTCGGGAGTTGCGGCGCAGCCCGAGTGCCGGGCCGGCAGCGCGGCGAGGGGCAGCAAAAAGGGCCGGCGTGAGCCGGCCCTTGGCGTTTCAGGAAGCGGGAGCGGAGCTCAGAAGTTGTACTTGAGGTTCAGCTGGTACTGCGTGCCGGGCAGCGGGAGGATCGAGGCGTTGCCGTACACGGCGTTGGGCGGCGCCCAGTTCTTCTGGTTGGTCAGGTTGCTCAAGGTGAGCCGCGCGCTCCAGGTCTTGCGGGAATAGGAAATTCCGGCGTCGATCTGGTGCTGCGTCGGAATCACTAGGGTGCCGGCGAAGTTGTTGTTGATCGGGCTGGTGACGAGCGCGTTGGCGTTCACGCCCCAACCCCCGTCGAAGGTGTAGGAGATGAGCGCGTTGAAGAGGTGACGCGGGAGGCCGGACACGCGCCCTTCGGTCGACTTGGAATTGAAGAACTGGCCGACGCCGCCGTCCGACTGGAACCCGGCAGAAGACTTCGCGTCGACCGCGGAGTAAGAGAGGGTGCCGTAGAGGTGCTTGTCCGGTTGGTAGTTCATCTCGGCCTCAAAGCCCCGGGAGCGGAAGTTCTGGATGATGGTGCTGCTCGTGCTCTTGAAGGTGCGTTGCTGGTCGAAGACCGCGAAGTTCAGGAACACCCGGCTCTGCATCAGGGCGTACTTGGTGCCCAGCTCAATCAGTTCGCTGGGCTGGAGGAAGTTATCCTTGAAGAGAGCCGTGCCCGTCGCGTTCCAACCGGTGATGCCGCCACCGACGCCCACCGCCCCGGAGGTGTTGCGGCTAAAGTTGTACGTGGCGTAGATGCTGGCCGTCGGCGAGGTCTTGTAGACTACGCTGGCGTTCCAATTCGGCACCCAGACCGCGATGGAAGCCGTGGGGCGGCTGGCGAGCAGGGGCTCGCGGACCCGAGCCGAGAAGCGGTCGAGGCGCCCACCCAGCACGAGGCTGAGGGACTCGGAGAAGCGGCGGGTGCCCTGGGAGAAGACGCCGACGGTCGTGCCGCGGCTGTCATTGGTGTCACCGTTGGTGATGCCATCGGTGGCGTAGCGCCCGGGCCAGCCGGGGATGGGCAGGCTGGTGAACGGGTTGGGGAACGTGGCCGAGCGGTAGACGTCGATGAAGTTGGTATCGCGCGTGATGTCCCAGACGTTAGCCGGTTCGAAGAAGTAGTCGTCGTAGGCCTTGGTACGTTGGTACCGAAGGTCGAAGCCGGAGTTTAGCGTGCCGGACTTACCCGTGACGATGAATTCGGTCCGGCTCTGGGCGAACCACGAGGGATCGATGACTTCCGAGTAGTAGTAGGAGCTGAGGGTATCGCGGCTGGTGTAGCTCCAGTACGTGTTGTTCACGACCTTGAAGGTCGGGCTGAGGGTCAGGGTCTGGATCGCTTGAGCATTATACTCGTCCCCGCGGGAATCATCGCCCGGCTTGATCAGCCGCGTGCGCCGGTCGATCTGTACGGCCGGTCCGAAGACCACCCGGTTGCCGGCGGGGAACCCGGAGGTCACCCAGCGTGAATTCTGCGGGTCGGAGACCGGCGCGGCGGGCCCACCAATGGTGGCCAAATTGGTGAAGGTGATCGGGTTGCCACGGGCATCCGCGTAGCCCAACGGATAGCGGGCAAAGTCCGGGGCGGCGTTGCTGTTCACCCCTGTGAGGTAAAGGCCCTTGTCGATCAGGTCCTGCGTGGGGCGGTTGAGGCCCCAGTTTTCCGTGTAGTGATAGCGGGAGACCGACGCGCTCAGGAAGATCTCGTACCCCGCCCGCGGCCGCAGCGTGAGGGCGCCGTAGAGCGCGTGGTTGCGATTGAAGTAGTTATCCCAGTAGCCGCGACTATCCTGCCCCGAGTAGCTCACCCGGTAGGCTACGGTCTTCGAGAGGGGGCCGCCCAGATCCACCGTCCACTCCCGCTGGTCGTCGGAGCCGAGCGTGATGCTAACCGATCCCTTGCTCGCGTCGAAGTAGGGCCGCTTCGTGACCAGATCGACGAAGCCGCCGACGTACATCGAGCTGCCCTGCACCGCGGTGGCGGGCCCTTTGACAATGTTCACGGACTCGACCGAGTTGAAGTTCAGCGGGAGGCCGTTGCCGTTCGAGGTGATGCGGCCCCGGACGCCATTAATGAAAAGATCAGCGGTCTGGCCGCGGATGCTGGGGTTGGCGGGTGCGCCGAAGTTGGTCGTCGTGTAGGAGCTGGAGGTGAGCTTCGAGAAGTCGAGGACGCTCGAGATGCTGATGTCGCTGAGCTGCTGGCGGGAGATGATCGTGACGTTGCGTGGCACGTCCACGATGTTGTCCGCCGTGCCGAACACCGAGGTGAACGGGCGGGCGGTGGGCAGGATCTGTTTCTCGATGGGGACGTCCTTGACCTGGAACTTCTCCATCGTGACGACCTCCCCGCCGGGCGCGCCCCGGGCGGGGGTCGATTGGGCGTGCGCGGCCGGGGCCAGCGAGGCGAGGCAGGCCCCGAGGCGGGCTGCGAGGAGCGGAAGGCGGGGAGGGTGGGTCATCGTCGGTCAGGGAAGCACATCGCGAGCCAATTCCGGGCTTATGAGGATTTTTCCCGCCTGCAGCGTCGGCCGGATTCGCTTGCCGTGGCCGAGCGCCTCGAATGCCTAGTGGGGATGCCCCCGCGTAACCCCTGCCGCGGCCTGCCCGCGTTTCTGGCCCTGAGCCTGTCCGGATTGCTGTCCGCGGCCGAGTCGCCCCCGGCGCCGGTCATCCAGCTTTCGCCCTTCCAGGTGTCCTCCGAAAAGGACGTCGGCTACCTCGCGAACAACACCCTCGCCGGCAGCCGCCTCCGCACCAACCTGGCGGACGTCGCCAACGCGATCAGCGTGTTCACCCCGGAGTTCATCGCGGACCTGAACGCGTTCAGCGAGAATGACCTGATGCGGTACTCGGCCGCCGCGGTGCCGGAGCGCACCGACCAGACCGCCGCGGTGCAGGGCATCAACACCGAGACCGGGGTCTTCCAGTACCGCATCCGCGGGCAGCTGGCCTCGCGTTCCCGCAATTATTTCGGCTCCAACCTGTTGCCCGACACCTACAATTCCGAGCGGTTCGAGGAGGCGAGGGGACCCAACGCGATCCTCTTCGGCCTAGGCGGCGCGGGCGGGATCCTCAACACGACCACCAAGCAGGCCCGGATCGGGCGCACCTTCGCGCAGGTCAACGTGACCGCTGGGAGGGACGCCCTGCGCCGGGTGCACGTCGATGGCAACCTGGCGCCGCACGAGCGCCTGGCGGTGCGCGTCAACGCCCTCGAGCATACCGCTGACGGGTGGCAGGCGCACCAGTTCACAGTCAATCGCCGCCTGGCGCTGGCGGCGACCTGGCGGGTGCTGCGCCACACCACCGTGCGGCTCGACGCCGAGTACGGTCGGCTGAGCCAGTCCCTCGGGCGAACCTACGCGCCGTTCGACAATGTCTCGCTTTGGCGGCTGCGCGGTTCCCCGCTGGTGCCCGGGCTCGCCGCCGCCGACGCCGCGGCCGGCATCGGCAGAAGGGCGGCCACCCCGCGGGTCACCCTCGTGGGCAATGACGGTTCCTTCCGCAACTTCCAGCAGACCGTCTTCAGCCAGCCGACGGTCGCCCGCGTCAATTCGGTCTTCCTGCCCGCTGATTGGGCGGTGATGGATCCGGCCACTCCGTGGCCCCGGCGGGCGAGTTTCCCGGGCCCGGGCGGCGCGAGTTCCTTCAGCCAGCGGAGCCTCGGCGCGGTCCTGGAGTCGGAGCCCGTGCGCAACCTGTTCGTCGAGCTGGCGGCGGTCAACGACCTCCGGGATCAGGACGTTTACGACACCACCCACGATGTGTTCCGGGTTTTGGGGGAGCCGGGCCAGACTTTCCGCGATGGCGCGTCCAATCCGTGGGCCGGGCGCTACTATGTGGATTCGCGCTGGGTGCTGCGGCACGAGCGCAACAGCGGGGAGCGCTTCCGGGCCACCGCCTCCTACCAGATGGATCTGGGCGCCTTCGGGCGGCACAATCTCGCGGCCTCGGCCAGCCGGGACAATTCCGGCAACCCCCGCTTCGTCGGGTTTCTGGTCGCGGCGGGTTCCCCGTTCCACCCGCAGCCCCAGCAGGCGGCCAATCAGCTCTGGACCCGGCAGTACGTGACCGACCCGGCGGATCCGGCGCAATGGGCCGTGCCGGACCATCGGCGGATTCCCGGGAGCTTCAGTGTGGTGATGGATGCCGGGGCGGCGCCGCGGACGCTGACGACCGCCTGGGCCCGCAATGAGCTCGCCGACCAGTGGCGGCACACCGAGAGCCATCTCGCGGCCGTCCAGAGCTCGTGGTGGCGCGAGCGGCTCATCACCACGGCGGGCTGGCGCTACACCCGGCAAACCTCGTTCGCGCGGCCGACCAGCGAGGTCTCCGCGCCCGCGCCGCTGGTGTTCACCGGGGACGCGCGCGGGAGCAGCTATGACTTCTCGCGGATCTCCTATGGCGTGGTGGGCAAGCCGGCACGCTGGCTCTCCGTCTACTACAATTATTCGGAGAACGCGCAGATCCCCGGGACCACGGTCTCCCTGCTGCCCGACAACGGCGCGCTGCCGCTGAACTCCGGCGAGGGCCGGGATTACGGGGTGATGCTGTCCCTGCTGGGCGGCAACGTCTTCCTCCGTGCGGGCTACTTCACGACCGCCTCGGTGGATCAGTCCCGTGCCTCCGGGGCGAACAATGTGGGCGAGCGCAACGACCGGATTATGGATGCCCTCCTCGCCGCACGGTTGATCCAGGCGGGGCAGGTGGTGCGGCTGCTGGGCAGCGCGCACGACGTCTTTGATCTGGCGACCGACGGCTACGAGGTGAACCTGACCGCGAACCTGACCCCGGGCTGGCGCCTGCTCTGCAACGTTTCCGTCTCCGATTCCGTCGAGACGAACCTGCTGAAGCGCTCGCGGCAGTCGGCCGCGCTGGTGCTCCCGCTGTGGCGGACCCCGGGCGCGCAAGGGCTGGTCACGAACGCGGGAGTGACCGTCGCGCAGGAGATCGCGGCCTACGAGGCGTGGCTCGCCGCCACCACGGCGGTCGAAGATCAAGGCACGATCGGGCACCGGGAGTTCGAGTTCCGGGCCTTCACCCGTTACGACTTCCAGCAGGGGCGTCTGCGCGGGGTTTTCCTCGGCGGGGGCCTCAGTTACGGCAGCGCTCCGGTGATCGGCCGTAGCAGTGCCGGCAGCCTCTTTTACGCCCCGGTTCGCCGCGAGGCGGACCTGTTGCTGGGCTACCGGGGCCGCCTGCCGGCCTGGCTGGGGCAGCGGCCCGCGGAGGTCCAGTTCAACGCGGCGAACCTGCTCCAACAGAGCCCTTACACGATGCTGCGCCGGGATCCGGACGGGCAGAACTTCCGCGCGGTGCTCAATCCGCCGCCTACCTATTCGCTGAGCTTTCGCCTGAGCCTGTAATGCGACCGGCGCCCCGCCTCAAGGCCGCCTGAGCCGGTAGACGAAATTCCGGCGCGGGGGCTCGCCGAGATAGGCCACCTCCAGTTCCCCGGTCTTTTCCACGCCGAGGCGGCCCAGCGCGATCTGGGAGCGGAGATTGTGCGCCCCCACGTGGAAGAACACCTGCGCCACGTGCTGGAAGGCCCAACCGAGCATCAGGCGTTTCACGGCGGGATTGTACCCCTGGCCCCAGCACCGCCGCGCGAAGAACGTATATCCGATGTTCACCGTCGATTCCGCCGGGCGGTGATCGTAGAAACGACTGCTCCCGATAATCGCACCGGAACTTAGCTCGCGGATCACCAGTGCCCCGCCCGAAGCCATCGCGCCGGCAAAGAACGTCGTGAAGACGTCCCGCCGATAGCGGTCGGGGTTCGGATGCTGCTCCCAGATGAGGGGATCCGCGGCCACCGCGTAAAGGGATTCGAAGTCATCCACGCGGAGCGGCGTTAGGGTTACCCGATTGTCGGCCAGATGCGCGGGATGCCAGAGTCCGGAGGGCGGGGTAGAAGACGGGGCGGACATACGGATCGGAAGGTGAGGACGCTCCGGGCCTGCGGCAAGGGGCCGCCGTTTCCTGCCCGGCGTGGCCAACGGCGCTTGCCATCCCGGTGACTGACCTTGGAGTCTTTCCGCCGAAGCGCCGGCTGCGTTCCCGTTGCTTACCCACCAACCGGCCCGACCGTTGCTCAACCCTGCCCTATGCCCCGCCCCAAAATCGCTGTCCTGCCACGCGGTCTTGCCCTGCTGCTGATCCCGCTGGCCGCGAGTTACGCGCTGCTGACGGCCCCGGCCCTGTCGGCTGCGGCGATAGCGACGGGTGCCCTCACCGGCCGGGTCTCCTTTGCCGCCAGTGGCGAGTACCTGGAATTGGCGCGGGTGTCTCTGGAGGGTACGGGCCGGGAAACGTTCACCGATGCCGCGGGGGTCTATCAGTTCACGGAGGTTCCCGTGGGGGAAGTGCGGGTGCGGGCCTTTTACACGGGCCTTGGAGGGGACACGGCGGTGGTGACGGTCGTGGCCGGCCAGAGCACCCGCCGCGACTTCACGCTTGCCGGGGAGCGCGCGCCCGCGCCCGCCGGGGGCGTGGTGAGCCTCGAACGCTTTGTGGTCGCGACCTCCCGCGAGATGGACGGTGCGGCCATCGCGGTGAATGACCAGCGCTTCGCGCCCGATATGCGCAAGGTGCTCGCCGCGGACGAGTTCGGCACCACCGCGGATGGCTCCGTCGGCGAACTGCTTAAGACGGTGCCGGGCGTTCAGGTGGCTTGGGTGGGCGGCGAGGCGATGAATATCCAGCTCAACGGGGTGCCGGCGGACTACACCCCCGTCACGGTCAATGGCTTCGAGCAGGCGAGCGCCCAGGCCAACACGGCCCGCAATATCCAGATGACCAATGTGGCGACCAACAACCTCTCGCGCATCGAGGTCCGCTTCTCGCCCACGCCGGACTCCCCCGGCAGCGCCCTGGCCGGGACCGTCAACCTAGTCGTACGCTCCGCCTTCGATCGCGCCCGGCCCGCGCTCAACGTCAGCTCCTACTTGTTGCTGCGCGATGGCGACCGCAGCCTTGCGCGTACCCCTGGTCCGGGCCGCGGGACGTCGCCCAAGGTCCAGCCGGGCTTCGAGTTCTCCTACGTGAAGCCCGTCAGCGAACGCTTCGGCTTTACGCTCTCCGGCGGCGGCTCGACCCAGTACCAGCCTTCGACGTTCATTCAGACCACTTGGCGGGGCGCCGCGGCGGCGACCAATGGGGGGACCCTGCCCAACACGACTCCCGACCAGCCCTATCTCACCGACTTTCTCGTCCGTGATTTTCCGCGGCTGACGAAGCGGAAGTCGGCTGGCGCCACCCTCGACTGGAAGCTGGGGCCGCGGGACCGGATCGCCCTTTCCATCCAAGCCACCGCTTTCAATGGGGACTATAGCAGCCGTGACCTCACCTATTCGATCACGCGCGTCACCGCCGGCAGTTTTGGGCCGACCTTCACCCGCGGGGCGCCGGGCGGCAGCTCGCTGACGCAGGCGAATGCGGACCGCGACCAAGATTCGCGGAACTTCAGCGTGAGCCTCATCCACCGGCACGCGGGCCCGGTCTGGAAGGCCGAGCTCGGCTTGGGCGATTCCCGCGCCCGCAGCGTCTCCAGTAATTATTCCCGAGGGTATTTCGGCGGCCTCACCGTCCAGCGCACTGGGTTGACGATCGCCTTTGAGGATATCGGGTGGGAGCAGCCCGGACGCATTCTGGTCGCGGACGGGACCACTGGGGCGCCGGTCGATCCGCACGCGCTCGGGAGCTATTCGATCGTGAGCGGATCGGGGAACGCAATTCACGGGCGCGGGTTTGATGACGTGACCCGCGACGGCAAGCGGAGCGCGTATGCCTTCGCTACCCGCGATTTCAACTGGCCGGCGCCAACCACGCTCAAGGCCGGTCTGGATGTGCGCCAGAACTGGCGGGACCGGATCGGCGGCAATCTGGCGCAGACCTTTGTGGGCGCGGATGGGCGCGCCGGGACGGCCGATGACAACGCGGGGCAGATCCTCGACGAAGTGTTCTCGCGCCGCCCCGGCGTATTCGGGTTCCCGTCGACGCAGCGTGCTTCGAACGCCGAGTTGCTCGAGTTGCTGGCCTCGCGGCCGAGTTGGTTCACGTCCAATGAGAACACGCATTATCGCTCCACCCTCGGCTTGTCCAAGTTCGCTCAGGAGACGACCGCGTCGGCTTATCTCCGGGCGGACCTAGCTCTGTTCAACAATCGGCTAAAGTTGGTTGGGGGCCTGCGGGCGGAGCAGACGAATATCGAAGCGGAGGGGCCGCTGGAGGACCTGTCGCGCAACTATCAGCGGGATGCCGCCGGCCGCGTGCTCCGCGGAGCCAACGGCCAGCCGCTCCAGCAGCCAGGGACCGCACTGGAGATCTCGCGTCGA
>CAIOTK010000142.1 GCA_903861185.1 uncultured Opitutia bacterium
GCGATCCGGCGCAGGTCCGCGGTCGAATGGGTGGTTTCAGCCGCCACCTCGCGCAACACGCGGTCGCGGTGCGCGATCCCCGCACTCAGTTCCCGGATCACGAGCTCCTTTTCACCTAACAATCGGCCGTAATGCTTCGCTTGCTCGAGCTCGTGCAACCCTGCCTCCCGGTTGGCCGCCCCGCGCCGGAGCTCCTCCAGCTCTGCCGTCTGCCGGATGCGCACGGCCTCGAGGTTCCGAATATGGACCGCATGGTCCTCCAGCGCCCGCGCGGCCCGCCCCGGTTCGCCGGTCACCTCCGCTAAGGCCCGGTCCCGGACCTCCTTCTCCGCCTTCAGGAGATTGTTCTCCGCTTGGAAGTGCCGCACGTGGCCGTCGAGAATCAAGATGGTCTTCTCCCGCTCGTCGCAGACGGCCTTCAGGGCCGCGATCTCGCCCTGCTTCTCCGCGATCGCCAGGTCCTTCTCCCGCGCGAGCGCGGTCAGCTCCTCCAACTTGTGCTGGCGGGCGAGGTGCCCCGCCTGTGCCTCCCGGTGCCGTTCCGCCGTGGCCCCGAGGACGCTCCGCACCTCGGTGGGAATGCGTTCGACGGGGCTCACGCTGAACCGCGTCCCGGCGAGGGCGGCGTCGACCGCGGCGATCGCGTCCGCGGCGGTGATCGCCTGGAGGCAAGGGGCATCGCCAAAGGGGCAATCCCAGCCGCAGCCAAAGCAGGGCAGGGGATGGACCACCGCCGCCCCGTGCGCCGCCGCCGGCTGGAAGCGCGGCCAGGTGCCGCCGCCAAAGATCCCAATGGTGGGGACCCCCGTCGCAGCCGCTAGGTGCATCGCCCCGGTGTCGTTACCGAGGAACACCGCCGCGCCCGCCAGCAACCCCGCCAGCACGGGCAGGTCCGCCGGTCCTTGGCCCAACCACAGGTGCGGGCCAGCCAAGGGCGCAAGGTACTCCCGCTCCGCCTCCGCTCCCACCCAGAGGGTCGGCAGGCCGTGCCGCCCCCGCAGGTGCGCGGCCACCTCGGCAAATCGCTCCGCCGGCCAGGTCTTCAGGCGCACGTTCGCGAAACCCGCCGCCGCGCAGACCGCGTACTTCCCGCGCGTGAGGCCCAGAGCCGCCAAGCGCGCCGGATCCGGCTCCACCGCGAGTCGCGGCGGCGACGCCGGCACTTCCTGGCCGAGCACCGCGGACACCAGCCGCAGGCCGCGCCGCCAATCCAGCTCTTCCGCCGGCGGGATCACCCGCTCGGGAAACACCCCCGCCGCCTCAATGCCCAGCGCCACCCGCAGCCGGGTTGAAAAATACGCGTCCGCCGCCTCCGCCCCCAAGGCCACCCGCCGCGCCGCCGGCACTGCGGCCGCCGCGGCCGCCTCGAGCCAGTTACCCCGCGCCGTCGCCGCCACCACGACCTCCGGCGCCCGCTCCCGCACCGCCGCCAGCAGCCGGTCGCGCTCTGCCACCTCTTCTTCCGGCCCGTGCTTGAAGGGATCCAGCGTCGTGGTCAGCCACTCCACGGGCTGCTCGCCCGCCCGCGTCGGTACCAGCCACGGGGTGAGCCCCGCATAGGCCGCACGCACGACCACGGTCAGGTGCGCGGCCGGCCACGCCGTCCGCAACGCCTGCAGGGCCGGGGCCAAGAGCACGAGGTCCCCGAGGGTGTCCAGCTTCAGGATCAGGGCACGGCTGGGGGCGCTCATGGGGCAGGCTGGAGTTCCATCGTCACGAGGCGCGCGGTACGGCGCCGCTGATCCGGCGCCGGCAACGAGAAGTCCGCCGCCGCCCGTAATTCGAGCCGCCCGACTTCCCCGCTCGCCGCCACCGGGAGATCCACGATCGTGTATTGCGCCGCCGGCAACCGGTGCTCGCGGACCGCACCCTCGCCTCCCGCGGTGGCGTCGGCCTGCAGCGCCGTCGTTAGCCGGCCCTCGGGCAACCCGCTCCAGTCAGGAAACTCCAGCCGCAGGCGCAGCATCCGCTTTCCGCCCGGGGGAAGATCGATGGTGGCTCCGCGTTCCAGCCAGCCGTCCTGGTCGATGCCGCGCGCCGGCAGCCGCGCCCCACCAGCGGTACCGAAGTCAAAGGTATGGGTCGGCAGGCTGGGGAATACCTCCACCAAGTTCAGGTTCGCGCCAATGGGGCGGCGATCCTTGTCCGGCAGCGGTGCCTGGGCCGAGAAGGAGAGACGTAGGTGGGTGGTCGCGGCCGCCTGCGGCAGTGGCAGCAGCCAGTCAAATCCTCCGACCGGAGCCGGCACGGTGTAGGTGCGGTCCCCCGCGCGCACCCGGAGGACGCCCGCCCCCAACGGCCGCCCCGGCAGGTCCGGAACGAACCCCCGGATCCGCGCCACGCCGCCCGCCGGGGTACCGGTCAGGATAAACTCGCTCTCCGGTGACACCCAGCCGTCCTCGTAGATGCCCGCATATTCGAGCCCGGAGGCGAA
>CAIOTK010000143.1 GCA_903861185.1 uncultured Opitutia bacterium
GCAGAGCTCGGCGTGACGGAGGTCGTGCGCGGGGAGGATCTGCTGCGCAGCACCCTGCGCCAGCTGCTGCTGCTGGCGGCGCTGGGGGTGCCGGCGCCGCGGTACCGGCATTTGCCCTTGGTCCGGGATGAGCAAGGTACGCGCCTCGCCAAGCGTCACGACGCCCTGGCGCTGCGCACCTTGCGCGGCCAAGGCGTGGATCCCGCCGCGCTGACCGCGGGGTTTGCAGCAGAGCTGGCGGGTCCGCCGGAATGAAGCCGTCGGCGTCGCGGAGTGTCGCCAAAGCTTACACTCGGCCGACGCAACCGGATCCTGCAGGCTCCTTTCGATAAGTTTTATCTTACTTTGCTTAAAAGAGGTTAGGAAAGTCGTCATCCCATCTGGGGTGAAGTGGTACGCGAAAGGCTAAAGGAAGGGCGCGCCGTGGGATTCCCACGCCGCAACCCACCTTGCACCCTGAGATGAACCTGCCTGCCTTCCTCTTCCGCGTTGGATCCGCCCGCCGGAGCTGCCGCTTCCTCGCCCTGCTCGCCCTCGCGGGCATCGTGCCGGTCGCCGCCCAGTCGGCTTACACCGTGACCGAGATCGGGGTGCTGCCCGGCCATACCAACGGCTACGCCATCTCGATTAACGATGCCGGACAGGTGGCCGGCTACAGCGAGCAGAGCATCCCCAACATGACCCAGCGGGGTTGGGTCTACAAGGCGGGGGCCTTGAGCGCCCTGGGCACCCTGCCGAAGCGGGGGCAGTACTCCACTGCCACTTTCATTCATCCGACCACCGGGGTCATCGTCGGCGACGGCGACACCGGAGATTTTCGCCCGCAAGGCATGGTCCGCAGTGGCGCAAACGTTTACAACGTCTTCCCCAACAACGGCGGCAACACGCACGTGCTGCGCGTCGATACCGCCGGACGGATCTACGGTTATTTCATTGGCGGGAAGAGCACCGACTGGATGGGCGGCGTTTGGACCCCCAATCCCAAGAAGGCCGGCACCTACACGCAGACGATCTTGGGCGGACCGGGGATGCCGCTCAGCTTCAACGCTCTGGGTCAGGGCGTCGGCTACCAGAGCGGTGGCACCCTGCGTCAGTTGGCCACGTTCTGGGACAACGCCGGAGCGCGGCCGATGCAACTCCTGCCGTTCCGTCCCGAGTTCACCAGCAGCACCGCCAACGCCATCAGCGACAATGGCACCACGATCGTGGGCAGTGGGCACCCAGCTTTCACCTCCCTCCCCCTGCTTTGGTCCCGGACCGGGACCACTTGGACGCTGAAAGACCTGCCCGTACTCACGGGCGACAACCAGGGCTCGGCCAACGGGGTAAACAACGCGGGCGTGGTCATCGGCACCAGCACCTACGGCATCCCCGGCACCTGGCAGATTGAGGCGAGCACCAGCGTCGTCTGGCTCCAGGGCGTGCCCCGCGAAATCCAGTCGCTGCTCGATCCGGTGAGCGGCGCCGGCTGGCTAATCACGGGCCTAGTGGGGATCAACAACTCGGGGCAGATCGCGGCCAACGCCCTCAAGGGCGGCTTCAGCCGGGCGATCATTCTCACCCCGGTACCCTGAGTTAGACTCAGCCCTGGGCCGGCGCACCGACGTTCGGGGCTGGACACGGCGTTCCCGGGCAACTTGCTCCCGGGACCCGTGCCGCCGCTGTCGACCTCCCGCTTTGATTTCCCCGTCCCCGAGCGCCTGATCGCCCGGACGCCGGCGGCGCGGCGCGACGCCTCCCGGTTGCTCGTGGTCGACCGCGCTTCCCGGCGGCTCGAGCACCGGACCTTCGCGGAGCTGGGGGAGTTTCTCCGCCCGGGGGACCTCCTCGTGCGCAACAACGCGGCGGTCCTGCCGGCCCGGCTAGCCGCCCACCGGCCCACCGGCGGCCAGGTCGAGTGCCTGCTGCTCCAACCCTTGGGGGGCGGCGAACGGTGGCGCTGTCTGGTTCGCCCGGGGCGACGGCTCGCGCCGGGCGCCACCTTCGCTTCACCGGGCGGGGAGTTTTTCGGCCAGATCGAATCCCGGATGCCAGACGGGACAGCGGAAGTCGCCTTTCGCACCGCCACCGGCGAACCGCTGACGGCGGTGGCCAACCGCATCGGCGCCGTGCCGCTGCCACCCTATATCGAGCGGGCGCGGGAAACCGCCGGAGAGACCAACGCGGAGGCCTGCCCCGACCGCGAGCGTTACCAGACGGTCTACGCGGAGCCGTCCCGCCAAGTCGCCGCCGCCGCGCCCACCGCGGGCCTGCATTTCACGCCCGAACTGCTCGCCCGCCTCGCCACCGTCGGCGTCGGGACGGCCGACCTCACGCTCCACGTGGGACTCGGGACCTTCCAGCCCATCGCCACGGAGAACGTCGAGGACCACGCCATCCACCGCGAGGTCTACGAGATCTCGGGTGCGACCCAGGCGCGCCTGTTCCCGCCGCTCCCCGGGCGCCGCGTCGCCGTCGGCACCACTTCGGTCCGGACCATCGAGGATTTCCTCGCCCGCCACCCGGCTCCGCTGGCCCACCCCGTGGTGGCGGAGGCCGGGATCTTCATTTACCCGCCACAGACCTTCCGCGGAGTCGACGCCCTCATCACCAACTTCCACCAACCTCGCTCCACGCTGCTGTGCCTCGTGGCCGCGTTCCTGACCCCCGGCTCCGCCGCGGGCGTCGACTGGCTGCGCGAGATTTACCAGACCGCCATCGATCGCGAGTACCGGTTCTACAGTTACGGCGACGCGATGCTGATTCTCTAGGCCTTGGCTTTCGCCCGACCGACGCCAACGTGACACGGATGAACGACGACGAACTGCAGGGGCTGATCGAGGAGGCCACGGCGGATTTCGCCGCGGGCGACAATGCACCCGCCCTCGCGAAGCTCGCCCGCGCCACCGCTGCTGCCCCAGCCTCCTTCGCCGCCTGGCACGCCCTCGCGGAGGTGACCTTCTCCCTGCGGCGCCTCGACGAGGCCCTCGCGGCTGCCGAAAAGGCCCACGCCCTCGACCCGGCCGACCTGTTCATCAACACCACCTTATCCCGCATCTGGATGGAACGCGGCGACAAGACGCGCGCGGAGCATTTCGGCGCCCAAGCGCGGATGCAGGGCTGGAAGGAGCAACTGAAGGCTCCGCCCCCCCCGCCGCCGCTCCGTTGACAGGCGGGAAGCGCGAACCCTAGCCTGACCTGATGGAATCTCCGGCCTACGTCTTGGAGTTCGAGAAACCGCTGCGCGACCTGTCCGCGCAGCTGCAGGAGCTCAGGCAGCGGTCGCTGGAGACGAACGTCGACCTCGACCGGGAAGCCCGCGAGATCGAGGCCAAGATCGAGGCCACCCGCCGCGACATCTACTCCAGCCTGACCCCTTGGCAGCGGGTCCAGATCGCCCGCCACCCGCGGCGGCCCTACGCCCTCGATTACGTGGCCGCCCTCTGCGAGGACTTCCAGGAACTGCACGGAGACCGGCAGTACAAGGACGACCGGGCGATCATCGGGGGCACGGCCTTCCTGGACGGTGAGGCGGTGATGATCGTGGCCCAGCAGAAGGGGCGCGACCCGAAGGAGCGCATCCTTCGCAACTTCGGGATGCCCCAGCCCGAGGGTTACCGCAAAGCCCTGCGCCTGATGCGCTTGGCGGAGAAATTCCGCCTGCCCTTGATCTCTTTCATCGACACCCCCGGAGCCTTCCCGGGCGTCGAATCTGAGGCCCGCCACGTTTCGGAGGCCATCGCCGTGAACCTGCGCGAGATGGCCCTGCTCGGCACCCCCTCGATCTCCGTCGTCATCGGCGAGGGTGGCTCCGGCGGCGCCCTCGGCATCGGCGTCACCGACCGCGTCCTGATCCTCGAGAACAGCTACTACTCAGTCATCTCCCCGGAAGGCTGCGCGGCCATCCTCTGGAAGGACGGCGCGGCTGCCCCCAAGGCAGCCGAGGCCCTGAAGCTCAGCGCCGCGCATCTTGAGGCGCTCGGCGTGGTCGACGAGGTCGTGCCCGAGCCGACCGGCGGCGCGCACCAAGACCCGGCGCAGACGGCGCAGGCGGTCAAGTACGCCCTGCAAAAGCACCTCAACGACCTCCGCGGCCTGACCGCGGAACAGTTGCGCGACTCCCGTTACGAGCGCTTCCGCCGGCTCGGGGTCTACGAGGAAGCCGGCGTCGTCCGCAGCTAACGCCGCGTTCCACGCCCGGGCTCACCGGGATGCGGAACCCGACTCAGGACGCGAGGCTAACCGTCCGAACGCAAATCGCCGGGCGCACCTGCGATTCCTGCGCTTGGCCCGCGGCCACCGGCACTTCCCCGTGGAAGCCTGCCGCATCCTCGAAGCCATCCCGCGCTTGGCCGATCGCACGGACGGTGACGAACACGGCGGCAGCGGACAGGGAGAGGAGGCTGAGGAGGAAGAAGGTCATGGCGGTCGGGAACGGGGCGACTCTTCACCCGCCGGCGGGGCTGACCAGCGACATCGCGGCGCCCCCGCCTTTTTGACATCTCCTAGACAAACCGGCCACAGGGGCCCCGGGACCGGGATTTGCCGCTTGCGAGGCCAAGGGCCGGGGCCAACCCTCCGCCGGCGATGGCGAACACGTTCGGCACCCTCTTCACCGTCACCACTTGGGGCGAGAGTCACGGCCCCGCCGTGGGCGCGGTCGTGGATGGCTGCCCGCCGCGCCTGCCGCTCACCGCGGAGGACATCCAGGTAGAACTAGACCGCCGCCGGCCCGGACAGAGCGACATCGTGACGCCGCGGAAAGAGGAGGACCGGGTCGAGTTCCTTTCGGGTGTCTTCGAGGGCCGCACCACGGGTACGCCGATCTCCCTGCTCGTGCGCAACGCGGACCAGCGCCCGGCAGCCTACGACGAGATGCGGGACAAGTTCCGCCCCTCGCACGCCGATTTCACGTACCAGGCCAAGTACGGTCTACGCGACCACCGCGGGGGCGGCCGCAGCTCCGCCCGCGAGACGGTCGGCCGGGTGGCCGCCGGCGCCATCGCCCGAAAGGTCCTCGCGCTAGCCGGGGGAGTCGAGGTCCGGGCCTTCCTCACTCAAGTCCACGACATCGCCCTCCCGCCCGACGCGCTCGCTGCCTTCCCCACCCTCGCCGAGGTCGAGGCGACCCCGGTCCGCTGCCCGCACCCCGAGACGGCCGCGCGGATGATCGAGCGGATCAAGGCGGTGCGCTCCGAGGGCGACTCCGTGGGCGGCATCATCGAGTGCCGGGTGCGCGGGCTGCCGGCGGGCCTCGGCGAACCCGTCTTCGACCGCCTCGAGGCCGACCTCGCCAAGGCGATGCTCTCCCTGCCCGCGACCAAGGGTTTTGAACTGGGCAGCGGGTTCGCAGGCGCCACGCTGCGCGGCAGCGAGCACAACGACGTCTTTGAAGTCCGGGACGGCCGCGTCCGCACCCGTACCAACCGCAGTGGCGGCACCCAGGGCGGCATCAGCAACGGCGAGGAACTCGTCTTCCGCACCGCCTTTAAGCCCACCGCGACCATCCTCCAGCGCCAAGCCACGGTCGACACCGCGGGCGCGGCAACGGAGCTCATTGGCCGCGGCCGCCACGATCCCTGCGTCGTCCCGCGCGCCGTACCAATCGTCGAAGCGATGACCGCCCTGGTGCTCCTCGATCACTGGCTCCGCCACGCGGCGCAGAACCGGACCTTCACGTTCTGAAGTGAAGCCGCTCGTCTACCTCTTCCTCGGCGTCCCGGGTTCAGGCCGCCGCGAGATCCTCGGTGACCTCCTCGCCGATGGCCTCGCCGACGACGACACCCCCGCCATTCTCCTTCCCGCCGAGGAACCGGAAACCCCCGCCGACGCGGGGCTCCCCCGACTCGGGCGCTGGCGTTGGGACGAGGGCACGATCGCGGCGGAATCCCCGACGGGCGTCTCGCACCTGTTCATCCTCACCTCCGGCCGGCGCAACCCGGTGGACCAACTGGAGGCCTTCAAGGCGTGGTTCGCCGCCCACCGTCTCGAACTCACGCGGGTGATCTGCGTCGTCCACGGCCAATTGGCGTCCCGCCAGCCTGCTCTCGTGCCATGGTACGACGCGTGCGTGCATTTTGCGGACGTCGTCTTGATCCACCGGAGGGAGGGACTGGAAAACAAGTGGTTGAGTGGCTTTCTCCGGCACTTTGAGGAGCAGCGTCTGCCCTGCATCCTCGAGCTGGTGAAGGCCGGGCGCGTCCGCAACCCCGCCCTCGTGCTCGAACCGCAGGCGCGCCGGGTGTCTCAGGCCTTTGATCCGGAGCCCGAGTGGGTCTTCACCAATGCCGAGGGCGAAGAGGTCGACCCCGAAGAAGATCCAGTGGACGACGACGAGGAGCTGACGGCGACGCCGGCGGAGGATCCTTATTTTGAGCGCCGGAGCGGCGGCCGGCGCGTGCGGGAAATCCCGGACGTGGCGGCAATCCTCGAGGCCGACGCCGCGGGTACACCAAGTGCCGGTCCGGCGGCTGGCTCCTAACGAGGAGCCAGCGGCGGGGTTCCCCGCACGAAATGTGCGGCGAAGGCAGGATCGCGCGTCGCGGCACGAACCTGCGCGGCGAGCGGTGGCCGCAGCACGTACCAGAGGCTCGCAACCGTGCTCAGCGCTCGCCCGGGCGGCAGGCCGCGCCAGACCAACCACGCGGTCGCCCCGTAAAACGCGCCCAGCAGGCCCGCCGTGAAGTGAGTGCCCGGACCGAAGCCGACCCCGGGCAGGTTGCGCGTCACCAGGGCCAGCAGGGCAAGCCCGGCGAGCATCGTAGCCCCGACGAGCGCGTGGACGCGCGCGACGAAACGGACGCACTCCGGCGGCGCGGGGCGCACGGCGGCGAGAGTCGCGTCAGGCGGTCGCGGCGGCGGCGGCAAACGCCTTCGCTTTGGCGGTGATCGCGGGCCAGTTGCGCTCGCGCAGCGCCTTGGCGTCGACCAGCGAGCTGCCGGCCGCAGTGGCAAAGGCCCCGGCGCGGAGAAACTCCGCCACGTTGCCCTCGTTCACCCCGCCCGTGGGCACGAGCTCGATCTGGGGTAACGGCGCCTTGACCGCCTTGATGTAGCCCGGGCCGAAGAACTCGGCGGGGAAGACTTTCGCGGCGTCAGCCCCGGCCTCCCAGGCGGTGAGGATCTCGGTGGGAGTGAAGGCCCCGCAGAGCACGGGCACGCCGTAACGGCGGCAGAGGGTGATCACGTCGGGCCGCAGCGCCGGGGTGACGATGAAGCGGGCGCCCGCGAGAATCCCGGCGCGGGCGGTCTCGGCGTCGAGCACCGTACCAAGGCCAAAGAGGAAGTCCGGCAACTCTGTCGCCGCGCGCTCCAGCATCCGAATCGCCCCCGGCGTGGTCATCGTGAGCTCGATGCTCGTGAGCCCGCCGGCCGCGAGGGCCCGGGCGCAGTCGAGGAGGCCGTCGGAGGAGTCAGCGCGAATGAGCGCGATGACCTTCTCGGCCCGGAACTTGGCGAGGATGGCGTCTTTCTTCATCACCCGCGGACGCTGGCGGGCGGCGGGGGCCGGGGAAACACCTTTTTGGCGCGTCGGGCCGCACTCGCGCCCACCTCAGCGGGCGTATTCAACCTGGAGCCAGGACTTGCGGACATCCGGCAAACCGCGCCCGGCCGAGCGGAAGTCCGCGAACTTCGCGAGGGCGGTCCACGCCTTGCCGAACCGGCGGCTGAGCATCACGTCAAATTCCTCGCCAAGCCGGACGCCACCGCGGTCGGACTGGAACCAGTGCCGCCGGACGGAGAGCGCGAGGCTCCCGGGTAGGTCGGCCTGCAACCGAAGGAAGCGGTCGCGCAGTCCGCCCGCGGGGATCGTGCTGAAGACATCGGCCCAACCGTTGAACGGATGGAGGGTCGCGAGCGGGGTGCGGAAGGGCACGCCCCCGTCTTGCCCGAGCACCTCGAAGCCCGCCGCCAATCCAGCGTGCGCCAGATTCACGCCGGACTCGGCGGCGAGGTAGCGGGCCGCGTAGTCGAGCGGGCTGGCCCCGGAGTCGGTCTGGCGGGCCGCCTCAAGGCGGTAGGTCCAGCGCATCCCCGGTCCCATCGCGGTTCCGCCGGCCAGCGTAGCGCCGAGGGTCGCGCAGGCATTCGCCCGCACCTCCGGGAAGTCTAGCAGGTAGGCGTAGCCGCTGAACGTCCCCCAAGGCAGTCCCTCGCGCAGCGCGTGGAACAGGTGGGAGTTTGTCCGCCAGCGTCCCTGTGGGTGGGTGCGGCCGAGTCCACGGTTCACCTGCCGGAGGTGCGCGTAAGTGAGAGTCGTGCCCGCCCAAGTCCGGTCCTCCACCAACGCCGCGTCAAACGTCTGCTGGTTCTGTCGCCAGAGGCCATCCCCGAGGAAACGGCCATTATCGAGGAACAGCCGTTGGCGCCCGAGCCGGACCAGAGTCTTCCCGAAGGTGCGGCCGAAGTGCAGCTGATTGATCTCGGTCGACTCCGGATCGGCGATAACGGCACGCCCGGCCGCGGCGGGATTCAGGCCAGCTTGGCTGTACCGTTCCCCGTCGACCGCAGCGATGCTCTCCACCTCGACCAAAGCTGACCACCCCTCCCACGGTGCCGGCGCAAACCCCAGTCGAGCGCGGGCGGTCAGCGCCTCCCCGTCGCGGAGACCCGTCTGCGTGACGGACTCCTGTCGCACGCGCACGTGCAGCGAGAAGACGCCGGCGGCCGCCGAAGCGGTGGTCGCGGCGACGGCCAGGAGCGTCAGCAGCAGGGGGAGCGGAAGCATCGGGAATCGAAACGAAAAGCGTCGTCCGGGGAGCACGCCGGGCGCAAGGCTGGGAAAATTGCCCCCCCGCCAGCGGCTCGCGGCCCCGGCGACGCGGACCAAACACCGGCAGCGCCGCTCAGGACACGCCGGCAGGCGGCGGGAAATGCCGCGCGGCCACCAGCCCCCGGCGCAGCTCCGCCCGGAAATCCGGATGCGCGATCGAAGCCAGCGCCTCACCCCGCTCCCGCAAGGTGCGCCCGTGCAGGTTCACTGCCCCGTACTCGGTGACCACCCAGTGGACATGCCCGCGCGTCGTGACCACCCCCGCACCCGGGCTCAACTCGACCACCAGCCGCGAGATCCGCCCCCCCGCCGCCGTCGCCGGCAACGCGATCACCGGCTTGCCCCCGGGCGAAAGCGCGGCGCCGCGAATGAAGTCCATCTGGCCGCCGATGCCCGAGTAGATCCGGTGCCCCAGCGAATCCGCGCACACCTGGCCGCTCAGGTCCACCTGCAGCGCCGAGTTCACCGCCACCACCCGCGGGTTCTGCCGAATCACCGCGGTATCGTTGGTCCAGTCACAGGGATAAAAGGCCACCAAGGGATTGTCGTGGACGAAGTCGAACAATCGGCGGGTGCCGTTGACGAAGCTCGTGACGATCCGGCCCACGCCCACCTGCTTGCGCCGGTTCGTGACCGCCCCGGACTCCACGAGGTCGACCACGCGGTCGGAGAACATCTCCGTGTGGATGCCGAGATCCCGTTTGTCGTGGAGGCGAGACAACACCGCGTCCGGGATGCCACCGATCCCGAGCTGGAGCGTGCTGCCGTCCTCGACTAGGCGGGCAACCAACTCGCCGATGCGGGCTTCCACGGCGGTCTCGGGCTCGGGGTGATGCTCGCAGAGCGGGCGGTCGGTGGCCACGAACGCGTGAATCCGGTCCAAGGGAACCACGTTGTTGCCGTGGGTACGCGGCATCTGCTCGTTGATCTCGGCTAAGACGACGCGGGCGGTCTCGACTGCGGCCTTAGCAGCGTCGCAGGAGGTGCCGAGGGAACAGAGGCCGTGGCGATCAGGCGGCGAGACCTGCACCAGCGCGGCGTCGAGCGGCACCTGGCCGGAGAGAAAGAGGTCCGGAATGTCGGAGAGAAAAATCGGCATGAAGTCGGCCCGGTCCTCGGCAATTGCCTGCCTCAGCGGAGCGCCGGCGAAGAGTGAAATGGAGCGAAACTCGCGCGCGCGACCCGGGGCGGCGAAGGGCGCTGGGCCCGCCGTGTGCAGGTGGTAGAGGCGGACCTCCGCGAGGTCCCGGCGGGCGCAGAGCGCGTCGAGCAGCGGCGCGGGCGTCGCGCACGCCCCGTGGACGAAGACGGAGGTGCCACTACGGACCGCCGCGACGACGTCGGCGGCCGGGACGGAGCGAGCGGGCCAGGAAACAGACATAGGGAGACGGGGAACAGCAATGCCCGCGGGCCCGCCCGGGGGGAAGCCCCGACGGTGCGCGGCGGGTGCCAACTGCCGCGCATTTCTTGCGGCGCGGGCCCGTGGCAATTGGCTTCTATTGCCGGGCGTGAGCCGCCTAGGCTCGGGCGATGCTCACCTCGAGGAAACCGTTGCGCGTCGCCATCGTCGGCGGCGGGGTCACCGGGCTGACCGCCGCTTGGCAGATTCAGCGGCTGGGCCACCGGGTCACGGTGCTGGAGGCCGGGACGCGGGCGGGGGGCGTAGTGGGAGCGCAGCGGCTGGGCGCGTGGCTGCAGGAACTGGGGCCAAACTCGCTGCTGGAGAGCTCACCCGAGATCGCCGCTTTTGTGGATGACGTCGGCCTCGCGCCGCGGCGGCTCTACGCCGCGCCCGCGGCGAAACAGCGCTACCTCGTGCGCGGCGGCCGCCCGGTGGCACTCCCGACGTCACCCGGTGCATTCCTCCGTACCCCGCTCTTCTCCGCCGGCGCCAAGCTACGCCTCCTACTCGAACCCCTCTGGCGACGAGCCCCGGCCGACGCGGACGAGACCCTCGCGGATTTTGTGCGGCGCCGGCTGGGGCGGGAGTTCTTGGACTACGCGATCAACCCGTTTGTGGCGGGCGTCTACGCGGGTGATCCGGAACGTTTATCCGTACGGCACGCGTTCCCTCGGCTGCACGCGCTCGAGCGGGACCACGGTTCCCTGCTGCTCGGCGCCCTCCGGCGGCGCAATCCCAGCGGCGGGCCCAAGGGCCGGATCTTCTCGTTCCCGGAGGGCCTCGGCGAGATTCCCCGCGCGCTGCAGGCGCGGCTCGTGGACCCGGTGCTGCTGCGCACCCGCGTCACCGCGCTCCGGCGGACCGGCGCCACTTGGCGCTTGGCCCTCGAGCAACGGGGGACGACGGGGGAGGCGGAGTTTGACCTCGTGGTGTGCGCACTGCCCGCGGATGCGCTCGCCGCCCTCGACTTCCCCGACCTCGCCCCGGGCGCCGGCCTGCGACTGCTCGCGGAGATTCCCCACCCGTCCGTCGTGTCCGTATTCACCGGCCACCGGCGCGAGGACGTGCCCCATCCGCTCGACGGCTTCGGCCTGCTCGTGCCCGCGGTCGAGGGTGGACGGATCCTTGGCACCCTGTTCTCGAGTACGCTCTTCCCCGGCCGCGCCCCCGAGGGCCACGTGGCGCTGACCACCTTCGTCGGCGGGACCCGCCAGCCAGAATTAGCCGCGCTGGACGACGCAGCCCTGACGGCCCTCGTGCGCGAAGAACTCGGGCGGTACCTCGGCGTCGGTGGGACGCCCGCCATCGTCCGCGTGCAACGCTGGCCGCGGGCAATCCCGCAGTACGCGCCGGGCCACCAGCGTTTCCTCACCGCCATCGCGCAGCTCGAGGCGGCGGCGCCCGGCGTCTTTGTCGGTGGCAACTGCCGCGACGGCATCTCGCTCCCGAACTGCATCGCAGCCGGTTACCGCCTAGCGGCCACGGTGCGTCGGCATACCGGAGACTAGCCAGCCGTCGCCGCGGACCGCGTCAAATCGCCGGGGCGTGGCGGCCGGACGCGGCATTGAACAACGGATCGAAGCGCATCGCGATCACGCGGAGCAGGGGTTGACCGGCCGGCGTGACCTCGAAGCCGCCGGCCTCCAGCCGCAAGAGCCCGTCCGCCCGGAGGTCCTCCAGTCCGGCCAGTTCCGCGGCGTAGGCCGTGGTGAATTCCACGCCGAGCTCCCGGGAAAGCGCCGCGTAATCGAGGCGGCGGTCACACATCAGCCGCAGGATGATTGTCCGTCGGCGGCGTTCCTCCTCCCCCAGCCGCAGGCCGCGCTCGACGGGTAGCCGACCGGCGTCGAGGGCGGCCCGCCAGGCCGCAAGATCCCGATGGTTCTGGCGATAGGTGTCGACGGTGGCCGAGATGGCGGAGACGCCGAACCCATAGAGTGAGGCCTGCGCACACGTCGTGTACCCTTGGAAGTTGCGCTGCAAAGTGCCGGCGCGCTGCGCCACCGCCAGCGCGTCCCGTGGCCGCGCGAAGTGGTCGAGGCCGATATCGAGAAAACCGGCCGCGGTTAGCCGTTCGTGGGCGACCGCGAACATCGCGAGCTTCTCCTCAGCAGACGGCAGCGGAACCTCGTGCTCGAGGATCCGCTGGGCGGGCTTCAGCCACGGGACGTGAGCGTAGCTGAACACGGAAAGCCGGTCAGGCGCGAGGGTGAGCACCTCGTCGAGGGTGCGCGCGAAGCTGCCGGCGTGCTGGTGCGGCAGGCCGAAAATGAGGTCGATGTTGATCGAGGCGAAGCCGGCAGCCCGCAGCCACGCACAGGCCTGGCGGTTAAGCTCCGGCGGCTGGACCCGATGGATCGCAAGCTGCACGCGGGGGTCCGTGTCCTGCACCCCTAGCGAGGCCCGCTGGGCGCCGATGGCACGCAACGCGGTCACGTGCGCCTCCGTGAGACGCCGCGGGTCGACCTCGACGCTAAACTCAACCTCCGGAGCGAGCCGAAACGTGCCGTGGATGAGCTCGCCTAACCGCCGTAGTTCCTCCGGGGGCAGAAAGGTCGGCGTGCCGCCCCCCAGATGCACTTGAACGACGGGGCGCGTGGGATCCATCCGCTCCGCCGTGAGTCGCACCTCGCGGGCGAGGTCGTCGACGTATTCCGCGGCCGCGCCGCGCCGGCGCGTAATGACGGTGTTGCAGCCGCAGAACCAGCAGCGGGTCTCGCAAAACGGCAGGTGGAAATAGAGCGAGAGCGGGCCCGCGCCCGGAGCATTGTCCACGCGCAGCGCCGCCTCCAAATCGAGCGCCGCCACATCGGCCGAGAACTGCGTCGCCGGCGGATACGAGGTGTAGCGCGGGCCGGGGACGGAGTACTTGCGGATGAGGTCGAGCGCCAGGGGGGCGGACCGCGGTGCGAGCGCGTTTTCGTGGGGCAGGATCATGATTCGGGAGTCCACGCTGAGGCTGGTACGTTCGGCCGGCGGCAGTTCCGCGCAGCTGAGCGGTGACCGCGCGACGCCGGCGGATGGGCTCAACGGGGCGCCGTCTCCCGCCGCTCGGCCGCGGCGCGGGTGAAGCGCGTCCACGGGAGCACCCGCAACCGGGCCGCTGGGATGCGCGCGCCCGTGTCCTCGCAGATTCCGTAACGGCCCTCACGGAGCCGGCGGAGGGCGGCCTCGACTTCGACGAACGCGGAGTCTTCGTGCGCCAGCTCCGCCCGGAGATCCCGGAGCTCCAGTTCGCCCTCGGTGAAATCCACGGAGTCGGCGCCACCCCGCTCGTGGGGCAGGCGGGTCTCTGCGGCGTGCTCCTGCCGCGCCGCCAGCAACCCGGCGTGGAGGCGTGTAAGGGTACGGTGATGCCAGGCCCACTTGGCCGGGGGGAACGGGGCGGAGGTCTTCATGGCGACGACCATTCTACCCTGTGGGCGCGGAGACGCTCCGCGCCGCTTGGCCGGCTCCGCGCGTGGCTTGCGCGGTGCGGCTCGGCCGCCGAAGCGCGGTCAGCAGCAAAGCTCCGTGCAGGAGAGCGAAAAACGCCAGCGGCCACGCGGCCGCACCCTGTCCGCCGTACTGGTGCAACCCCACGCCCAGCAGGTTTACCCCGAACCAGCTCCACGCCGTAACGAGATTGCCGCCCACCGCGAGGAGCGCGCACCCGCGCGGGCCCGCGATCCCGGCGGCGCGGGCGTGGAGCAGGAGCGCGTTCCACAGCACCAAGAGCAGCGCGCCGTTCTCCTTCGGGTCCCAGCCCCAGAAGCGACCCCAAGCCTGGTCCGCCCAGAC
>CAIOTK010000144.1 GCA_903861185.1 uncultured Opitutia bacterium
AATCGCGCCAGCGACGCGCCGCCGCCGCCCCCCGGTCGCCTCGTCAATCTTTCCACGCGCGGTAACGTCGCGTTCCTCGGCGACTCCCTCACGGTCGGCTTCAACATCTCCGGCACGGCCCAGGCCACGCTCCTCATCCGCGGCATCGGCCCCGGGCTCACGCGCTTCGGCGTGCCGACCGCGCTTTCCGCACCCCGCCTCGAGGTGAACCGCCAGGGCACCGCCACCCCGCTGGCGTCCAACGAGGGCTGGGATCGTCCAGGCAACGCCTCCACCCCGGCCCAGATCTCCGCCGCCGCCGCCGCGGTCGGAGCTTTTGCGCTGACCAACGGCGCCGCCGACTCCGCGCTGCTGCTGCAACTCAACCCGGGCACCTACACCGCCACGATCCGAGGCCTCGGTGGCTCCGTGGGCGAGGTGCTCGCCGAGGTCTACGACGTGAGCCGCAACGCCACGAGGCTCACCAACCTGTCCACGCTTTCCCGGATCAACAGCGACGGCGACCTGCTCATTCCGGGCATCGTCATCGCGGGCAACAATCCGCGTTCCCTGGTCATCCGCGCCGTTGCGCAGGGCCTGCAGACCTTTGGCTACGGCGCCGCCGACGTCCTCGGCGACCCGCGTCTCCTGGTGTACAGCGGGCAAACCGTCGTCACGAACAACAATAATTGGGCCCAGGCCGGGGCCACCGCGCTGACGGCCGCCTTCCCCGCGGTGGGCGCTTTCCCGCTCACGAATGCCGCCGACTCCGCGCTCCTCGAACCGCTCACCCCGGGCAGCTACACCTTGCAGGCCGGGGCCACCCCCCTCACCGCGCAACAGGCCGCCGCCGCGACCGCTCCCAGCCAGACCGGCTCCGTCCTCGTCGAGATCTACGAGATTCCCTGAGGGGCGCGGCGGCTCCTCACTTGAGTTCCGTCACGCGGAAAGCGCGCGTGGCGGAATCCGTCTCGACCGACCATTGCGTGCGCTGCCCGGCGTTCAGGGCGCGCGGAACGCCTCCCGCGGGCTCGAAGACACCGCCGGCTCCCCGGGTCAGTTCGACCACGCAGAGGCCGATTCCGAGTTCCGTCATCCTCACCTGAACCCGCAGCGATCCCTCATCGACGGAGGCGACGCCGGCCGCGGTGACGATCGCGAGCACCGAACCGCGCGCGGAGAGCAAACGCTTCACGGTGACCCTCGCCTCCCCGCGGACCAATCGCAGCCTCGTGCGCGAGACGCTCGGCTCCACCTTCCACTCGGCAGGCTGCAACGCGGTGGCGAAGGGCGCCTGGAGAAGTTCCTCCACCTCCATCTCCGAGTCGGGGCCCAGCTCGAGGATCGTGCCGTTGGAGAAAGCCAAGGTGGCCAGCGATCGCCGGCCGGTGAGCAAACGGGAATCGACACGCACCCGGTCGTCGGCCTTGGCCGGATTCACGTTATCGCCCGCGCGAACGGAAAGTTCGCCGGCCACCGCCGTGACCGTGAGCTGGCCAGGGCGGGTGAGCGCGGCCTCGGCGGCCCGGCCGGCGGAGATCGCGGCCGCGCTGAACCCGAACAACGCGACACAACCCGCGAGCCGGAGGGCAATCATCATGACTGCGGCGTAAGCGGGCCCGGGAAGGCGGCAAGCCTCTTTGCCGACCCGCGCTTGCGCGGGGCACTCGCATGCCTTTCCGTCCGCTCATGCTGCGCCCCACCCTCCTCGCACTCGTAGTCGGCCTCGCGATCCCGCTTGCCGCCATGAACCACGCGGGACGCCCCGAGGACCTGCGGGCGTTCGCCGCCGCCGAAACTCCGGGCGGACCCGGCCCGGGCGACCTCGTGCCCAACTTCCGGCTCACCGACCACCGCGGTGCGACCCGCGAACTGCACTACGAGTCGACCGTCCGCGCCGTGGTCCTCGTATTCACCGGCACCGGTTCGCCCCGCGCCCTGCAGAACGCGGCTTCGCTCCGCGCGCTCCGCGCGCGCTACCCGGCGAACGAGGTCGTCATCTGGCAGATCGACTCCTCGGCGGCTGTCACCGCCGCCGCGCTCGCCGCCGAGCAGGCGCTCTTCAACAACGATCTCCCGGTGCTGCGCGACGAGGGCCAGCTGGTCGCATCGGAGCTCGGCGTCACCCGGCAGACCGAGGCGTTCGTGCTCTCGCCCGGTCCCGGCACCGTCATCCACTACCGCGGCCCTCTCGACAACGGCGATCCGACCTCGCTCTCGCCCTCCGCGGAAAACCACGTCATGGCCGCCCTGGACGCCGTGCTGGCGGGCCGCGCCCCGGCCCGTGGCCGTATCGCCATGCCCGCCGCCGCGCCACGCATCGATCTGCCGACGCCCCCCTCCATCAGTTACGCCCTCGACGTCGCTCCCATCGTGCAGCGCCGGTGCATCGCGTGCCATTCACCCGGCAACATCGCCCCGCACTCCTACACCCGTTTCGAGGATCTCGCCTCCCGGGCCAACTCGATCCGCGCCAGTCTCCTCACGCGCCGCATGGCGCCGTGGCATGCCGACGCCGAGTACGGCGCGTGGTCCAACGACGTCGCACTCACCCCGCTGGAGAGCGCCACACTCCACGCCTGGGCCAAGGCCGGCGCGCCACGGGGCGCCGGCACGGATCCCATCGCCGCCGCCACCACGGCCGCCGCCACCACG
>CAIOTK010000145.1 GCA_903861185.1 uncultured Opitutia bacterium
CGCCGCCGGCAGCCGCGGCGCGGGGGGCGCGGTCGGGCGTGAACTGGGCGTAGAGGATCGGGATGACGACGAGGGTGAGGACGGTAGCGCTGGAGAGCCCGACGATAACGGTGATGGCCATCGGGGCGCGAATTTCGGCGCCCTCGCCGAGGCCGAGGGCCATCGGGATGAGGCCGACGACGGTCGTGAGGGCCGTCATCAGGATGGGCCGCAGGCGGGCGCGGCCGGCCTCGACGATCGCCTCACCCTTGGGGACCCCGCGCTCCCGCAGGACGTTGATGTAGTCGATGAGCACGATGGCGTTATTCACCACGATGCCGACCAGGAGGATCAGCCCGAGGAAGACCATAATTGTGACCGGGATGGCGGCTAGCCAGAGCACCACCACGACGCCGACCATCGCGAGGGGCACGGTGGTCATAATGAGCAGGGGCTGCAGCAGGGACTCGAACTGGCTGGCCATCACGATGTAGACGAGGAACACGGCGAGGCCGAAGGCGAGCAGCAGGCTGTTGAGGGAGGTCTTCATCTCCTTGTTCTGGCCGGCGAGGGAGTAGGCGAAGCCCGGCGGGAGCTGTAGCCCCTCGAGGGCGTTGACGATATCCTGCGAAACGGCCGACAGGCTGGCGCCGCGCAGGTTGCCGGTGATCACGGCGCAGCGCTGCTGGTCGACCCGCCGAATCTCGCTCGGGCCCTCGGTGACGGTGAGCGTGGCGACGGCGGAGAGCGGGATGGGGACGGCGCCGTTGGGGTTGACCACGAGCCGGCGCAGCTCCTCGAGGCCGAGCCGATCCTGCTCGCGCAGGCGCACGACGATGTCGATCAGTTGGTCCTCCTGGCGGAAGGCGGTGGCAGTGCGCCCCTGGACCTTGTTGCGCACGAGGTCGGCGACGGAGCGGAGATTGAGTCCGAGCTCCGCGAGGCGGTCGCGCTGGTAGACCACCTGAATCTCCGGGTGGCCGGCCTGGAGGCTGGAGCGCACGTCGACGAGACCCGGCACCTGCGCGGCGAGGACGGCCTCGACCTCGCGGCAGGTCTGCTTGAGCAGGGTGAGATCGTGGCCGCGGATCTCGATTTCGACGGGGCTCTTGAAGCTGAAGAGCGACGGGTACCGGACCTCGAGCTTCAGGTCTGGCAGGTCGTGGAACGCAGCGCGGATGCGCTCGATGAGGGCGACCTCGGTTTCCGGCGAGGAGTCCGGCAGCAGCCGCACCGTGAGGCGCGCGGTATGCTCGCCGCCATCGATCGCGGTGTTCGCCCCCTCCTCGACGCCGACGGTGACGGAGGTGCGGGCGACCACCTCTTCGGCCCGGACGACCGTGTCGATGCGTTCGGCGAGCGCGGCGGTGCGATCGATCGGCGTGCCGATGGGGAGCGTGACGTCGAGGTAGAACTCTCCCTGATGGACGACGGGGATGAGATCGCTGCCCACCCGAGGGAGCACGAGCACGCCGCTAGCCACGACGGCCGCGACGGACCCGCCGAGAATGGCGAAGCGGTGGCCAAGGGCGGCCCGGAGTAGCGGGGGGTAGCGCCGCTGGAGCCAATCGTTGGCGAACTCAAACGCGCGCAGCCCGGAGCGCGTACCGGGGCCGAGGGAGAAGGCGGAGAGGCGACCGAGGCCGAGCAGGAGCACGGCGGCGGGGAGAAGTATCGCTTGGGCAGCAGTGCCGGCGACGCGAACCACGAGTTCAGCGGCGAAGCGGGCCACCTGAAACGCGGCGCCCGCGAGCGCCGGGGCGAGTCGGAGGGGGAGCCAACCACGGGGGCGCGCGAGCAGCCAGTCGGTGATCCGCGCGAGGCTGGCCCCGAGGCGGCCCGGGGCCCCGAAGGAGAGCATCCCCGGCCAAACGGCGGCGCCGGCGCAGGGGCCGAGTCGATCCGCGGCGTTCCACGCCACCCACCCGGTCCACGCGCGGCCCGCCGCGGGGGTGCCGCCGCGGAAGAGCAGGAAGAGACCCGCCAGCGGTACGAGCACGACCCCAGCGGCCGCCAGGACCGACTTGAGGGCGGCGGCGAGCAGGACGACGAGGGCGAGCGCCACGCGCAGCGCAAGGTAGCCGAGCAGGCGGAGCGGGTAAGCGAGGCGGGAGCCGCCGGCGGCCGGCGCCGGGGGCAGACGGAAATAGGCGCCACGGGCCAACTCGGCGCCCGAGGCGGCCAGCCCGGAGGGCCCGCCGTCGACCACCGCAGCCATCATCGGGATCAGGTAGAGCGCCGCGATGAGCGAGGCGATCTGCGAGAACACTACCGCCAAGGCGAGGTCGCCGAACATCTGCCCGGCGACGCCCTCGACGAACACGATCGGGAAGAACACCGCAACCGTCGTGAGCGTCGAAGCCACCACCGGCATCGCCACCTCGCTGGTGCCGCGGACGATCGACCGCAACGGATCGTCGCCCTCCTCCCGGCATCGGAACACGCTCTCCAAGACCACGATCGCGTTGTCCACTAGGTTGCCCACCCCGAGCGCCAGTCCGCCCAGCGAGATGATGTTGAGCGTGATCCCCGAAAGGTGCATCGGGGCGAACGTCGCGAGGATCGAGATCGGGATCGTGAGGCCGATGATCAGGGTCTGCGGCAGGTTGCGCAGGAACAGGTACAGCACGATCACGGCGATCAGGCCGCCCTGCACCGCGTTGTCCCGCACCTCGTCGATCGAGTTCTTGATGAAGACCGACTGGTCGGAGAGCACCTGCAGCGAGACGCCCCCGGGCAATTGGAAGGCGAGGAAGTCAGTCAGCCGGCGGTGATCCAGCAGCCGTTGCGCCCGCGCGCGCTCCGCGGCGCTCCCGGTCTCGACGGGACGCTTCTTCGCCGGCGGACCCTTGGCGGCCACGCGAGCCTTGCCCAGGTCCGGTCTCGCCGGCGCGGCCTCGCCGTCCTTGAGGGACGCCACGTACTCCAGCTGCTCCGGCGTGCCCAGCAGGGCGGTGCGCACCGTCTCCGCCACGACCAGCACGTTGGCGTCCGCCTCCTTGTAGATCTCGATCTCGACGCTCTCCTGGCCGTTGACGCGGGTGATGACCTGGCGGTCCTCGTGGAAGCGGGTAATCGCCGCGACGTCCCGCAGGCGGACGTCCACGCCGTTCTGCCGGCCCACGATCAGCTGGCCGATTTCCTCGAGGGAACGGAACTCGTTGAGGGTGCGGATCAGGTACTCGACCTGGCCCTCGTTGAGGCGGCCACCGGAGAGGTTGACGTTCCCCTGCTGCAGCCGTTGAGCGATCTGGCCGATGTCGAGCTTGAGGGCAGAGAGCTTGCCCTCCTCCAGCGCGACCAAAAACTGCTCTTCCAAGCCGCCCTTGATCTGCACCGCGGCCACGCCGGGCAGCGACTCGATGCGCCGCTTCACGTCGTGCTCGGCTAGGTAGCGCAGTTCGTAGAGTGACTGGGGGCCGGAGAGCCCGACGCGGAGGATCGGATCGAGCGACGGGTCGAAGTGCAGTAGCAGCGGCCGCTGCGCGCCGTCGGGCAACCGCAGGCGGTCGATCTTCTCGCGGACCTCCTGCGCGACGAGGTCCATATCGGTCTTCCACTGGAACTCGAGGATGACGTCGGACTGCCCGGCCTTGGAGACGGAGCTGATCGAGACGAGCTTGGGCACGACGCCGAGCTGCTGCTCGAGGGGTCGCGCGACGACGTTCTCCATATCTTCCGGCGCGGCGCCCGGGTAGAGCGTGCGGACGGTGAGCGTCGGGTAGCTCATCTCGGGCATCAGCGTCAGGGCAAGACGCTGGTAAGAGACGAAGCCGAAGACGCCCACGGCGAGCGTCACCATCAGAATGGCGACGGGCCGCCGCACCACGACGGCGAAGTGGGAGGACTCGGACGGGGAGCCAGCCGGCGGGTTCATCGGGAGCGGCGGCGGGCGGACGGGCGGGTCACAGGCTCAGGGGCGGGTGGCGGCGCCGCCGTTGCCGCCATTGCCGGTGGTGGCGCCGGCGGGCACCACGGGGGCACCGGGGGCGGTGAGGACAGGCTGGTTCACCGAGCGGGCGAGGGAACCGTCCTTCAGGCCGCTCTGGCCGAGCACCACAACGGGGGTGCCCACGTCGAAGCCGGAGAGCGCCTCAACGTGCTCCGGGTCCTCGTAGCCGGCGGCCAGCTTACGCTTCACCACCCGGTCGTTCACCAGCGCGAAGACATAGCGCTCGCCGCCCTCGTAGATCACGGCCCGCTTCGCGATCAGGACCGCCTCGGGTCGGGTGTCGGTGATAATGCGCACGTTGACGAAGAGCCCCGGCGGCAGGTCACCGGGCCGCTCGCCGCTGACGCCCACCGTGACCTTAAACGTGCCGCTCTTCGGGTCGATGACCGGGCTGATGCGCTTCACCCAGCCGCGGAACGTGCGGTCGGGCAGGAACTCGGACGTGACGACGGCCGGCTGGTTCTCGGCGACGATCGGCAGGTAGCGGCCGGGGACGAATACCTTAGCCACCGTCTCATCGAGCTTCACCAGCGAGAACAGGCGGCTGTTGGCGGAGACGCGGGCCCCGACCTGCGCCTCGCGCGAAGCGACGACGCCAGCGAAGGGCGCGCGCACCGTGGTGTAGGCGTGGCGCAGGCGGGCGCGCTCATAGCGCAGGCGGGCCAGCTCGAGGGCGTTCTTCTGCGTCTCGAAGTCTTGGGCGTTGACGAGCTTCCGCGTAAACAGGTCCTGGCTGCGGGCGAAGTTGCGCTCCAGCTGCTCGAAGTTCGCGCGGCTCTCCTCCATATCCACCCGTAGTTCCCGGTCCTCGATCTTGAGCAGGGCGTCGCCCTCCTTCACCAGCTTGCCCTCCTCGACGAGGATCGCCTCCACCTGGCCCGTGGTCTGCGGGTAGATGTCGACCATCGCCTCGGTCTCGAGGGTGGTGTTAAAGGTCAGGAAGGCGGAAATCGGCCCGCGGCGCACGAGTGCGGTCTCGACCGGCACCATCTCCGCAGCGGTCTGGCGCTGCCGCTCGCGCTCCGCCTCGCTCGAACGCCGGGCGCCGGAGCCGGGGCCGGACCCCGGGGGGCGCGCACCGTCCTTGCCCGGGGAAGTCGCCGCGGCCGGGACCGTCTTGGCGGCAGGGGCGGTCGCGGCAGCGGAGGCGACCGCAGCTTTGGGGGCCGCGGGAGCCGGCGCTGGCGGGGGCGGCGTAGGACTGCAGGCCGCCAACCCGAGCGCGAGCAGCGGCACGATCGGGCGGAGGCAGGGACGAAACAGGGGGGGACGGGACACAGGGTAAAAGGGGTAGACCGGGCCGGAACCAAGGCGTCCGACCGGGGACGCGAAGTTCAGGCCACGCGCCCGCTGTGCGCAAGATTTCGTCGTGACGAAAACGTCAGTTCAAACCCGGAAGCGGGCGACAGGAGCGGGCGGACGGACGGGAACGACCTCACGCCGAGCGAGACGATGCCGGGGCGCTGGCGTTACCCGGAAATTACCGGCCCGTCAGAAAGTCACCCGGTACGAGGCGCCGAACTCGCGCTCGGCGCCGAGCCGGTCGTGCGACGCGAGCAGGTCCCGGTCGAGGGCGTTGCGGACCGTCAGGCCGAAGGAGTGCGTACGGTTGGCCGCGCGGAGGCTGTAGCTGGCGCCGAGGTGGACCAGCCCGTAGCCCGCGTATTCTAGGCCGAAACGCTGCCGGTCTGCGTAATAGGCGGTGAAGTCCGACAGGTAGGCCCAGCTGCCGCTGAGGCTGAGCCCGCGCCACCGGCCCTCGGGCAACGTGTACGCGGCGGACAGGGCGGCGTTATAGGGCGGGAAGCGCGAGAGCCGCCGGCCGACTTCCTCCGGTAGGTCGGGCGACGCGGTGGTCACGGCGCGCACGTGGGAGCCGACAAACGACAGCGAGACCGCGGGGGTCACGCGCCAACGCCCCTCGAGTTTGCCGCCGGTGAACCGCTCTTCGCCCGCCGCGACCAGTTGGGGCTGGGTGTGGTTCGCGTCCTGCAAGGGATCGCCGTAAAGCGGGTTCCGGCGCGAGATGTCGCGGTTGATGAACGTGAAGGCCGCCGCGGTGAGGTCGATCCGGCCCTCGGCCAAACGCGCCTTGCCACCCGCCTCGTAGCCAAAGGTGGTCTCGTTGCCCTGGATGTGGCCCGTGCGGGCATCCACGCGGGTGGACGGGTTGAACGCGGTGCTCGTGGTGGCGAACAGCAGGAGCCGGCTCGGCGCCGCCTGATGGTTGACCCCGAGGTGCCAGGTGAGCTCGTCCACCCCGTCGCGCACGCGCGCGAGGTTGGCCGCGACCCCGGGGCGGCGGTCCGTGACGCGCAGGCCGACGAGGTCCTGGCGGAGCCCACCGGTGAGGACGGTGCGGCCGCGGGCGAGGCTCATCCGCTCGCTAACCTCCAGCGCGGTGAAGCGGGTGCGCTCCGCGCGGTCGGCCAGCACGCGGTCGAAGCCCGTCCGGTCATAGGGGACGGTCGTGTAATCCGGGGCGAAGGGGTTGAAGGTGCGCACCGTGGCGGGCAGCGCGTTGCGGCGGGCGACCGGCAGCGCACGCTCATCCCGCTGGTTGTCCGACTCGGTGTGGCTGAGTGCGAGGAGCAGCTTGTGCTCGGTCGCGGCGAGGGAGAAGCGCGCGGTCGCGTCCGCGCGGGCGACGCGAGCCCACTGCGGCTGCTCGCTGTGGATCGGCTCGCGGATGCCCTCGAAGCGGCCGGTCGCGAGGTTGAGCAGGCCGGTGGTGAACCGGTCCTGCTCGATCCGCCGCCACCAAGCCTCGGCGCCGGCCCGCACGATCACTTGCGGGTGGACCCGCGCCTCAAGGATGGCACCCGCCACGACGCTGCGGCGACGCACGCCCGCGGAGGGGCCCTGCGCGTTGAAGCCCGCCAGCGGCCGATAAGGGCCCACGATCCGCGCGCCCGGCGCGACCCGATACTCCGGGATGCCCGCGGCGGGCGTGGCGTGTAACTGCGAGAAATCCACCGCCACCAGCGTGCTCGCGTCGGGCCCGTGCCGCCACGTCACCGCGCCGCTGACCGCCCGCGTCTCCGCTAACGCGTGCTGCTCGGGACCCGCCTTGCGGCTCCAGTCCGCCGCCACGCGGTGCCACGCCTTCTGCGGCACGGTCAGGCCGTGCCATTCCAAGGAGGCCGACTGCCGGTCGAGC
Source organism: uncultured Opitutia bacterium (assembly GCA_903861185.1). GTDB lineage: Bacteria > Verrucomicrobiota > Verrucomicrobiia > Opitutales > Opitutaceae > ER46. The sequence continues at coordinate 7,092 of CAIOTK010000145.1, forward strand.
GAGCCAACGGCGGCGGAAAAGGTGCGGCTCGGCGTGGTGCGCGGGCGGTTGGTCCAGTAATCCTGAATCCCGCCCGGGGCGCCGCGGCCCAAGACGGGGACGAGGGCGCCTTGGATGACGAACGTGCGGCCGGTATTGAGCAGATCGATGCCGCCCTGGCGCACGAAGCCGTTGCTGAGCAGCGGCGTCGGGAAGCCGCGCAGACCGACGCGGCTGTCGCCGGTCGCGAGCTCCACCGGGGACGGGTTAGCGATCAGGCCCATCTCGGCGAGCAGCTCCGCGCCGGCGGGGTCTTCCTCGAGCGTCTCCGGCGAAAGCAGATCGCTCGCGAACACCGGATCGCGCAGCTGGGACTCGGGCGACCCGAGGGCGGCGGGCTCCACGCCACGCTCGGGGGCGCGCTCCCGGACGCCCACCGGCGCCAGAAGCACCGGCGATTCCGCGGCCGCGCCAGCCGCCTTACCCGCGGGAGCGACGGGAGCGCCCGGCGCCGGAGCAACCTGGGCAGCCGCTAGGGCGGCACAGGCGCAGGCAAGCGCGAACCCGGCGGCTAGGGTCGGGCGCGCGGAAGGTGGGCGGTGCGACGGCATCGGCGACGGTGTCCGCCCCGCGACTCAGTTGTCCCGGGAGAACTGGGTGTTCGGACGGGCTAGATCCAGTTCCTTGATCCAGATGTTTCGGTAACGCACGTCGTGGCCCTCGCATTGCAGCTTCAGGCCGCCGGGTGTGTCGGTGATCCCCTTGCCGCCGTCGTTACCGCCGTCGATCCCCGAGTTCGCGCCGCCCCAGACTTGGTTGATCTCCTGGTTGGCGTGCACCTTCACCCCGTTGAAGTAGACTGTGACCCGGGCCTTCTCGATTAGCTTCCCCTCGCGGAAGCGGGCCGCGCGGAACTGGATGTCATACGCGTTCCACTGGCGCTGGCCGCGGTAGAGGTAGTAGGGCGACTCGGTCTCGTTGATCACCGAGCCCATCCCGTGCTTGGTCGCATCGCCGTCCTGGATCTGGATCTCATAGCGGTTCTGCAGGTAAACGCCGCTGTTGCCGCCCTCGTTCATCACGCAGAACTCCACGTGCAGGCGGAAATCGCGGTAGGCCTTCTTGGTCACGATGTCCGCCGCGCCGAACCGCCCCCGCGGGACGTTCGGATCGTCGGTCTGCACCACAGTGCCGCGGTCCACCGGATCGGGCACGACCTTCCACTTGATCGGCAGCGCGGAGGCGAAGCGGGGGCCCGCCCAGTAGGTCCATTTCGCGTCGAGCATCTCGCGGGTGCCATCGAGGATGACCTCGGCGCCCGCAAGGGGGGGCGCGCCGACGCCGACCGCGCCGTGCGCTGCGGCGGCCAGCAGGAAGGGGACGAGACGGAGCAGGGCGAACGGGGCGGGGGTTTTCACGCGCGCAGCGAATCGCGGCGTGCGGGACCTCCGCAAGGGCGAAGTCACTGGCCCGCGATCTCGCGCCACATCCCGCCCAAATCGATCCGCCGTTCCCGGGAGCGATTGATCCACTCGACTTCGGCGGGCGCGCCCGGCGGCGTGAACCGGATGCCCCAGATCGGATCGAAGGCCTCCGCGGAGAGAGAGTAGCGCATATCCGCCAGCACGGTCGGATCCCCGGGGCTACGCGCGACCCAATGCTCCGAGAACCAGGCGAACCGGGCAAAGGAACGCCGCGTGTCGCGCGCCCGCTCGGCGGCGGTGAGGTCCGCGGGGCCGGCGAGCGGCAGCGACCAGCCCTCGCGCAGGGTCACCGTGCCGGTCCAGCCCACGCGCACGCGGTCGCTGTGGATCCGACCGCCGTGCTCATAGAGGGTCCGCCAGACGAGCTGGTTCGCGAGAGTGGGCATCACCTCCACCCGCCCCGGGGCGTGCCCGCGGCGCGCGGCCAGTTCGTGCAACGCCGCCTCGGCGCGGCCGTGCTGGACGACCCCGAGCCCGAGGTAGGCGAGCGCGCACCCCAGACCCACGATGGCCGGCGCGGCGGACCGCCGCGCCAGCGCCCAAGCGAGGCCCACGGCAAGCGGCACGGTGAAGGCGGGGTCCACCACCGCGATCCAGTCCCACCCGGCGCGCTGGTCGGAGAACGGCCAGAGCAGCTGGGTGCCGTAGCTGGTCGCGGCGTCGAGCAGGATGTGGCTCAGGTAAGCCAGGGCGGCCGCGAGCCACAGGGTCCAGCCGCGGCCGCCGGCGCGGGCGGCGGGCCGGAGCAGCCAGGGCAGGATGGCGACCAGCGCACCCACGGGAACGAAGGCGAACGCGTGGGTGAAACCGCGGTGCGCGGCCACCGCGACAAGTGGATCCGCCGGGCTGCTGATGAACACGTCGGCGTCGGGCAACACGCCCGCCACGAGGCCGACGAGCGCGGCCGTGCGCCCCAAGCGACGTCCGAAGACGGCCTGCGCGAGGCTGGCACCGAGCACGGCGTGGGTGACGGGATCCATTGGCGCGGAGGAAACGCGGGGGCGGCCGCTTGGCAAACCTCGGGCGCCGCGGGCCTTGCGCCGAGCCCCGAAGCGGGTTCGCTCCCGGCGATGTCGTCCTGCCCGTTCCACGCCGCCGCGCCAGCCCCCGCCCCCGCGGTCGCCCCGGCGGATCCGGACACCGAGCTCGCCTTCCTCGCGGAAGCCCATCCGGGCGGGGTGAAGCCGGAGTGGCGCGCTCGGCTGGTCGCCGCCCTCGCCGCCGGCGAACCGGCACCCTTGACCGCGGCGGAGCTCACCTGGGCCGGCCGCATCGCCTGGCGCAACCACGCGCGCTGCATCGGCCGGCTCCACTGGCGCCGCCTCGAGGTGCGCGACTGCCGCGGCCTTGAGCACCCCGACGACCTCGCCACCAGCCTGCGGGAGCACCTTGAGTTGGCCCAGGGGGAAGGCACGGTCCGCTCCTACCTGACCGTGTTCGCGCCCCCGGAGCGCCCGGGCGGGCCCACGCCGCGGATCTGGAACGCCCAACTGTGCGGCTACGCGGGGCATCCCCGCCCCGGCGGCGGTATCCTCGGCGACCCGGCCAACGCCGCCTTCACTCGCCTGGCCCGGCGCCTCGGCTGGGCACCCCCGGGCGAACCCACCGCCTTCGACCTCCTCCCTTGGATTCTCTCCGGCCGCGACGGGAAGCCCCACCTTTACCCGCTCCCCGCGGGCCTCGTCCGCGAGGTGCCCCTTGAGCACCCTAACCTCCCCGGCTTCGCCCGCCTCGGCCTGCGCTGGTACGCCGTGCCCGTGGTCAGCGGAATGCGCTTCCACGCCGCGGGCACCGACTTCCCCGCCGCCCCGTTCAACGGCTGGTATATGGGCACCGAGATCGGGGCGCGGAACCTCGCCGACACCGACCGATACAACCTGCTCCCGGCCGTGGCCGACCTCCTCGGCCTCGACCGCCGCCATCCCCGCACGCTCTGGCAGGACCGCGCCCTCCTCGAGCTCAACGCCGCCGTGCTCCACTCCTACGCCGCGGCCGGGGTGACGCTCGTCGACCACCACAGCGCGTCCGAGGAGTTCCTGCGCTTCTGCGCCCGCGAAGAGGCGGCCGGGCGGGCGGTGTCCGCGCGCTGGGACTGGATCGTGCCTCCGATCTCCGCGAGCGCGACGCGAGTCTTCCACACGCCGATGCGCGAGTTCCCGACCACGCCGGACTTCCATCACCAGCCGCCGCCGACCGGGCTGGCGTGACGGTTTTTCGCTCGCCCCGCTCGCGCAGCGGCCAAAACGTCGGCCACCCCCTGATGCCCCCGACGTCGCCTCCCCTCCCCCGCAAAGAATTCCTCGGCCTCGCCGCGCTCGGCGCCCTCGGGTTCGCCACCGGCTGCGCCACCACCGGGCGACGCCCCGTGCCGCGGGACGGTATTTTACGCCACGCCGCGATCGGCGCCGGCGGGATGGGCGGCACCGACCTCGACCAGCTCCGCACTCACCCTCGCCTGCGCGTCACCGCGCTCTGCGACACCGACGCGACGCTGCTCGCCGCCGCCAAGCGTAAGTTTCCCGAGGCGCGCACCTACACCGACTGGCGTGAGCTGTTCGCCAAGGAGGGCGACGCCCTCGAAACCTGCAACGTCTCGATCCCGGACCACATGCACGCCGTGGTCGCGCTCGCCGCGATCCGCCGCGGGATCTCCGTCGATTGCCAGAAGCCGATGGCGCACGACGTCGCTGAGTGCCGCGCGCTCACCCTCGCCGCGGCCGCCGCGGGCGTGACGACGCAGCTGGGCACGCAGCACGCGGCGGGCCCGGGCGACCGGCTCGCGGTCCATCTCCTCCGCTCGGGGGCGATCGGTAAGGCGCGCCGCGCCTACCTTTGCTCCAACCGCTCGACTGCCGCCCGCTACCGCCTCGAGGGGCCGCGCCCTGCGGAGACCACCCCGCCCCCGGATTCGCTCGCTTGGGACCTCTGGCTCGGCAACGCGCCCGCCCGACCCTACGCGCCGAAAGTCTACCACCGCACCACTTGGCGCTCTTGGCAGGACTTTGGCACCGGCTGGTCCGGCGACATCGGCTGCCACATCTTTGACGCCGTCTGGAAGGGTCTGGGCCTCACCGCCCCCCGCACCGTCACCGCCGAGGTGCAGCCCTCTTGGCGCACCTCTCCGGCCCGCCGCGGGGACACCTGGCCGCAGGGCAACCATCTCACGTGGAAGTTCCCCGGCAACGCCGCCACCGAGGGGCCGGACTTCACCGTGGAGTGGTTCGACGGCGAGTTCTTCCCGCCCGCGGAGGCGCAAGCGATCGCCCGCGACCTCGGCTTCGCCAAGTACCCGGAGGAGGCCGCGCTCGTGATCGGCACCGAAGGCGCCCTGCTCCTCCCGCACACCTCCGGCCCGCGGCTCCACCCCGCCCCGAAGTTCGCGTCCCTCACCCGTCCAAACCTCACCGGCCCCAGCCATTACCACGGCTTCGTCGACGCGTGCCTCAACCGCACCCCCGCCGA
>CAIOTK010000146.1 GCA_903861185.1 uncultured Opitutia bacterium
CACGCTGACCGAGAGCGCCGACTCCGGGGTGACCTTCCAGTCAGCCTTGATGCTCACCGAGTCGCGGAAGGTGTTCTTCGGGCCGTCCTGCAGCTGCCATTGTTGCAGGTAGGGGTTGGTCACCGAGGCGCCGGCCTGGGCGAAGTTCCAGGTGTTCTGCCAGCGGTGCTGCTCGTTGTATTGGTTGGAGCTCAGGCCGGTGATCACGAGGCCGAAGCGATCGTTCACGGGCAGGGTGTAGTCGAAATCGAAGCCGGGCAGGACCTTGTAGGTGCTCTTGCGGCCCGGACCGGGGGTGCGCTCGAGCAGGTTGAGCTCCTCGCTGTTGAAGCTGAAGTAGGCCCGGTAGTTGAACTGGGCGCCCTTTCGCTCGAATGCGTTCTTGCTCACCATATTGATGCTGCCGCCCAGCGAATCCGCGGGGGCGTCCGGGGTCGGGACCTTGGCCACCTCAACGCGGGCCATATTGTTGATCGAGACTTGTTCGAATTCGAACACCCGCGCCGAGCTGCCGGAGGCGGAGCTGGTCATCCGCATCCCATCCACCGAGACGCTGGTGAACGTATCGGCGAAGCCGCGCACCGAGGCGGTGCGAACGTCGGCCGCAACGTAGTCCACGGTGATGCCGGGGAGGTACTTCAGGAACTCGCCCACGTTGCCCTCGGTGACGTCACCGAAGGAGTCGGCGGCCATCACCACCTTCACGTTCGGGGCGTACCGCTGCTCGTTGATGGCGATCGAACTGCCCTCGAAGTCGCGCTGGGCCGCGACGCGGAACACGTCCAATTGCACGGCCTCGCCGGGGCCGTAGCGCTCGGCGCTGGTGAGGTTGAGCGCGACGCTCACCGTCTGGCCCGCGGCCACGGTTACGGTCTCCACCTTCGGATCGAGGCCCGTGAACGAAGCCGAGATCCGGGCGGGGCCGGCGGGGACGTCGGTGAGCCGGAAGTCGCCGTACTCGTTGGTGCGGGTCTCGAGGTTGGTCCCCTCGACGGCCACGCGGGCGTTATTCAGGTACTTGCCGGTACCAACGTTCAGGACGCGGCCGGCCACGACGCCCGTTGCGACTTGCGCTTGGGCCGAGGAGAGGACGCCGGCAGCCGCCAAGAGCCAGGCGGCGGCGCGGAGACCGAGGTTGAGGGTTCGGGTCAGGTTCATAGGCAGGGTTCAGGTGCAGACACCCAAGCAACCCGCGGAATGCGGGTTAGGGTCTAAGGGTTAGGGTGTTACGATTGCGGGGCGGCGCAGCGGGTCAAGGGACGGGCCGGCTGGGCGAAGGGAAATTCCTTCGGACAGACCGAAATGACGGCCTTCCCCCGGCCCGGTTCCCCTCCCGTTGGAGGAAACAAATCGGCGCAATGCGCGTCAGAGAAGGCGTTATGAACCCCAGATTCTGCCGGTTGCAGGTGGTCGCCCCAGGAGTCGCCTTGCTGATCTTCTCCTCCGTGGGTGCGTTGCTCGCTCAGCCCTCGGGTGCCGTCGCCACCGTCCCGCCGGCACCGGTGATGGAACGTCCCCTAGATCCCGCCACGACGGATGTGCCGGGCGAGCAGCCGACGGCGCAGCACGCTTGGGTGCCTGGCCATTGGCGCTGGCTGGAGGGGGCCTACGTCTGGGAAGCCGGCCGCTGGGAAATCCCGCCGGCCGCCGGGGTAGTCTGGCAGGCCCCGGAGTGGCGCCGCGAAGCCAACGGGTGGACTTTGCGGGAAGGGTACTGGGATGCCGCTCCGGCTCCGGTGCCGGCTACCGCCGCCGCGCCCGCGTCGTCTGCTGCGGGGGCGGAGATCATTGTCGATGCCCCGCCGCCGCCGCCCCAGCGGGAGGTGATTGTGGAGCGTCCTTCCCCCCTACACGTGTGGGTGGGCGGGCACTGGACGTGGCGGCTGGGTAAGCACGTCTGGATCTCCGGCCGCTGGTCGACCGCGCCGCGGACGAACGCCGTCTGGGTCTCGCCGCGGTGGGAGCCGCGCCACGGGCGGTATGTGTATATCCCTGGCTACTGGCGGGATGCGGTGGTCGTCGTGCCGGCGCGCCCCGCGGGACCGACCACGGTGGTGGTGGCGCCCTCCGCGCCGGCCGAGGTGGTGGTGGTCCAAGGCCCGCCGCCGCCCCGCGTGGAAGTGGTCTACGCCCCGCCAGGGCCGGGTTTCATTTGGGTGAAGGGCTATTGGTCTTGGCGGGGCGGCCGCCACGTCTGGATCGCGGGGCGCTACGAGCGGCCGCCGCGCGGGCATCACCATTGGGTCGAACCGCGCTGGGAGCGCCGGGGCGGCCGCTACGTCTTCATTGAGGGGCGCTGGGGGCGCTGAGTTCCGGCGGCGCAATCCGGCAAGGGGTCAGGCCGTTAATCGTTAGTTTTGGCGCGCCTCGGTACCCCACGCCATCACGCTTCTAACAACTAACGGCCTGACCCCTTAGGGGGCGGGGATGGCGAACAGGATTGCGCTGGCGATCAACTTTGCCCGTCCTCTGGCCGCGCAATCGTCGCTCCTTACTCCGATATGCAATCCCCAGCTCCCGCCCCCGTGACCGGCCGTTGGTGGCACGGTCTGAACCGTTACCATTGGTTCGTCTTCATTGTCGCCTCCCTCGGCTGGCTGTTCGACTGCCTGGATCAGCAGCTGTTCACCCTCTCCCGGATGCCGGCGATGAAGGCCCTCCTGCCGGAGGGCAGGGACCCGATACTCTGGGGCGGCTACGCCACGTCCATCTTCCTCGTCGGCTGGGCGACCGGCGGCTTGATCTTCGGTGCCTTGGGCGACCGCATCGGTCGGGCCAAGACGATGATGCTGACGATCCTCATCTACTCGCTGTGCACCGGTCTCAGCGCGCTTTCGACGTCGTTCTGGGACTTCGCTTTCTACCGCTTCATCACCGGCCTCGGGGTCGGCGGTGAGTTCGCGGTCGGCGTGGCCCTGCTGGCCGAGGTGATGCCCGCGCGCTCCCGCTCCGGGGCCCTTGGCGCCCTGCAGGCGCTCTCGGCGATGGGTAACATCTCCGCCGCCCTCATCGGGATGGGGATGGCCAACCTGGAGAAGTCCGGTGCGATCTCCCTCGGCAACTCCTGGCGCTGGATGTTCGTGATCGGCGCCATTCCCGCCCTCCTCGCCCTCGTCATCCGGGCCCGGATGAAGGAGCCGGAACAGTGGCAGAAGATGAAGGACTCCGGTGCGCTCGATCGGCATAGCAAGTTCACCTACGGGGAACTGTTCCGCGATCCTCGCTGGCGCCGCAACGCCATCGTCGGGATGCTGCTGGTCTGTTCCGGCGTGATCGGCCTCTGGGGCATCGGCTTCTTCACCCCGGAACTCATCCGCACCGTGCTGAGCAAGACCTACGCCGCCCAAGGGATGACCAAGGAGCAGATTGGGCCGCTGGTCGACAAGTGGGCCAGCTGGGGCCTGCTGACGCTGCAGATTGGCGCCTTCTTCGGAATGCTTTCGGCGAGCTGGGTCGCCGCGCGCCTCGGTCGCCGCAAGGCCTTCGCGATCGCGTTCTCCACGGCGCTCATCGCGACCGCCTGCGCCTTCCAGTTCTATACGAACGCCAGCCAGACGTTCTGGCTCATCCCGATTATGGGCTTCTTCCAGCTGGCCGTCTTCGCGGTCTACGCGATCTACCTGCCGGAACTGTTCCCGACCCACCTCCGCAGCACCGGCACCTCGTTCTGCTACAATGTCGGCCGCTTCCTCGCCGCCGCGGGCGTGCCCCTGATCGGGATGCTCAAGACCGAGGTCTTCGCCCACCACCCCGAGCCGATGCGTCCGGCCGCCTTGGTGATGTGCTGCGTCTTCCTCCTCGGCCTGATCGTGCTGCCCTTCGCCCCGGAGACGAAGGACAAGCCGCTGCCGGAGGACGAGCGCTCCTTCGCACACTAAGCCGCCTGAGGCGCCTCGCCGCGCGGCCCCGGGGAGGATTTCCCCGGGCGCCGCGGGCGGGCCGCCACGACGGACGCGCTCAGAGGAGGGCGCGAACTTCCTCGAGGGCCTGCTTGGTGCGGCGGATCCCGTCGATCTCCGAGTGCTTGTGGCCCTCGTACTCGATCCCGACGTAGCCGGAGTACCCCGCGCCCACCACGATCTTGAGCAGCCGCTCGTAATCGAGGGTCATCTCCATCTTCTCGCGCCGGTCCTCGGTATAGAAACGACCCGCGCCCGTGTCCCAGTCCCACGACTTGGCGCTGACCGCCTGCTTTACCCAAGGCATAAACTCCCGCAGGCCCTGGTAGGGATTGTAGAGTTCCGACTTGGTGCGGTCGGTGTAGAAGTTCCCGAAGTCCGGCAGGATCCCGACGCGGGCGTGGTTCGCTAGCTTCATCACTTGGATCAGCCACTTGCCGTTGGAAGACAGGCCACCGTGGTTCTCGACCACCACCCAGAGGCCGCGCTTGTCGCCCTCGACGCAGAGACGCTGGAGACCGTCGGCGGCGAGCTTGGCCTGCTCGTCCCAGGATAGCTTGGGATCGCTGGCGGCGTTGACGCGGATGCTGTGGCAACCGAGGAACGCGGCGGCGTCGAGCCACTTGAGGTGGTTCTCGACGGTCTTCGCGCGGGCGGGCTCCTGCGGGGCGCCCAGGTTGCCCTCGCCATCGACCATAATCAGGAGGCTCTTCACGCCCTCGCCGTCGGCGCGGGCCTTCATCTGGCCGAGGTAGGCGCGGTCGCCGGCCTTGTCCTTGAACATTTGGTTCACGTACTCGAGGCCGTCGATGCCCACGGAGCGGGCGATGCGGGCAAACTCGAGGTTATCGAGCGGTTCCGCGCCGGGGCGCTTGAGGAAGCGCTTGTTGAGCGACCATTGGGCGAGGGAGATGCGGAACTTCTCCTTCGGCGCGGCCGCGGGAGCGGCGGCGGTCAGGGGGCGAGCGGTGGCGGCGACGGCGGCCGCGGCGGAGGCGGCCTGAAGGAACTGGCGGCGGGTAGCGTGCATCGGGAGGATAGAAAACGAATGGGATTAGAGGGCAGGAAAAGGGCCGCCCAATGGGCGGCCCGGAAGGAGCAAGCGGGAGGACTGGGCGCCTCAGGCCATCGGAGCGTCCATCTCCCAACCCTTACGGTAGGTCGGGTAGAGGAGGGCGTCCACTTCGGGCCGGCCGGTGGTCATCTTAGCGGGGTCGAAGGTGAACTTGCCGCCCGCGAGAATGGCCATCGTGCCGAGGCACACGGTCTCGGTGAACGGCACCGAGTACTCGAAGTTGGAGCCAGCGTGGGTCGGATCGTTCTTCCGGATGGCCACAATCCACTCCTTGTGGGGGTTGTTCTCCGGCACCCGCGTCACGGTCTTGGGCGGCAGCTTGCCCCCATCGACCAGCGCCTTGTGCTGCGCCTCGGGGATGAAGCGGGGGCTGTTGCAGTAGTCGTTGCCGTCGTAAACGGTGCCCTTGGAGCCGATGAGGAGCTGACCGCCCTTGGCCAGCTGGCGGTTGTCCTGCTTGAGGCCGGCCGGGGTCTCGGGGCGCTCGCCGCCCTCGGACCACATCAGCTTCACCGGGGGCAGCTTGCCGCGGGCGGGGAAGTTGTACTCGACGACGGCCGACTTGGGGAAGGCCACGGTGCTCTTCTGGTCGATCTTCTTCAGCTCGACGGTGACCGAGTTCGCCTGAGCCAGCTCGAGGTTCCAATAGGCGGCGTCCATAATGTGGCACGCCATATCGCCGAGGGCGCCGCAGCCGTAATCGATGATGCCACGCCACTTGAAGGGATGAATGTCGGGGCTGTAGGGGCGCTCCGGGGCGCGGCCGAGGAACAGGTCCTGACTGAAGCCCGCGGGCGGCGTGCCGCCCTTCGGCCACTCCTGCATCCCTTGGGGCCACACCGGGCGGTTGGTCCAGATCTCAACGTTGCGGACCTCACCGAGGAGGCCGGCCTGGAACCACTCGCGCACGAGGCGGATGCCCTCGCCGGCGTGGCCCTGGTTGCCCATCTGGGTGCAAACGCCGTTCAGGCGCGCGAGGCGCAGGAGCTCGCGGGCTTCGCCAACGGTCTGGGTGAGCGGCTTCTGGATGTAGACGTGCTTGCCCAGCATGATCGCCATGTAGGCCGGCAGGAAGTGCATGTGGTCCGGCGTCGCGATGCCCACGGCGTCGATCTGGCCATCCATCTCGAGCAGCATCTTCCGGTAATCCGTATAGAACTTCGCCTTGGGGAAGGCTTCGCGGAGCTTCTTCAGGTTGGGCCGCGACTCGTCGATATCGCACAGAGCCACCACCTCTTCGTCCTTCTGGGCCATCGCGTCGCTGAAGCCCTTGCCGCCGCACCCGATCTGGGCGAAACGGACCTTGGCGCCCGCGGCGATCGGCCGGGGCTTGCGGGGCTGTTTGGCCAGCGTGGCGCAGCCGGGGAAGGCCAGCAGCGCGGCGGCTACGGCCGAGAATTGCAGGAAGTCGCGACGGTTCAGGTACGAGGTGCAGTCCATAGGGGAAAAGGGGGCGAGGGGCGCGGCGCCGCCGGACAGCGCCGAGAATGCCGAGCCTTTGTTTCGACCCGGACGAGCGCAAGCCCGGCCTGCGCTCGTCCATGATTTTTCCGCGGAGCCGCGCTTTGCGGGCCGGGGTGGACAAGGCGGAGGCCGCCGCCAACGCTCGCGGGATGGAGCTGACGAAACACTGGGCCGCGACGCTCGATGACTATGTGATCGACCTCGGCTGGTCCCCCGCGGACCTGTCGGGCGGGCCGATTCTCGCCGCCGCGAGTGCCGCCGGTCCGATCACGCTCCACGCCCTCGCCGACGGCCGGTTGCTCCACCCGTTGCCTGGGCACGAGAACGGCACCAATGCGCTTGCTTGGGCGCCCAGCCCGGGCCCCGCGCTCCTCGTCTCGGGCGGTCAGGACGGGAGCGTGAAGCGCTGGGATCCGGTCGCTGGGCAACACCTCGGCACGACCAAGCTTGGCTCCGACTGGGTGGAGCATTTGGCGTGGGTGGCCGCTACTCCGCCCGCCCCGGGCGCCACGGCGGGTCCCGCCCGGCTGTTCGCCGCCGCGGGCCGCACGCTCACCGCCTTAGCCGCCGATGGCACAGTGATCCGGACCTTGCCCCCGGCGGCCAAGACGCTCACCGCCCTCGCGGCCCACCCGCGCGGCGGTGCGCTCGCCGCGGCCTGCTACGGCGGCGTTACCCTCTGGGACGCCGACGACGGCCTGCGGCAGAAGGAGCTGGTGTACCAGAATGGGATCCACGCCCTGGTGTGGTCCCCCGATGGTCGCTGGCTGGTCTCGGGCAACCAGGATCCGAGCGTGCACCTGTGGATTCCGGAGCAGGATCTGGAGTTCCATATGAGCGGCTACGAGGGCAAGGTGAAGTTCCTGGCCTTCGATTATTCCTCTCGCTGGCTGGCCACCAGTGGCGGCCGCGACGCGTGCGTGTGGGATTGTGCGGGCGCAGGGCCGGAGGGGCGTGAGCCGGTGATGTTGCCGCACGAGGCCCCGGTCTGCGCGGTGCGATTCCAGAATACTCACGGCCTGCTCGCGACCGGGAGTGCCGACGGGGCGGTGCAGCTGTGGAGCCCCGAGCGGCGGCAACCCCTGCGCGCGACTGTGCGGATGCCCAGTCCCGCGACCCGCCTCGCGTGGAGCCCGGACGACGCCTACC
>CAIOTK010000147.1 GCA_903861185.1 uncultured Opitutia bacterium
CAGATCGGCTGGTGGCGGCGGGCATACTCGGCCTCGGCGCCGGGATGGACACTCATCACGAAGGCCTTGCGGATCATTTGCGGGCGGCGGAAGCAGGTGGCGGAATCGGAGGCGCGGGCGCGGCCGAGGGCCGTTCGAGCGTGGTCAGGCCGTCGAGGAAGGAATCTCGGGCCGGCGCCGCCGCCGCGGGCGCGGCCGAACCGGCGGGCGCGGGCGCATCGAGCGAGGCGCGCAGTAATTGGAAACGTTCCCGTTCGGCGGGCTCGCGGGCGAGTTTCACGCCGCGCTCGGCCATTGCCTTCGCCTCGGTCGGGAAGCCGCGGCGGTGGGCGAGCAGCGCCGCCTGCTGGAGCAGCACGAGGTCGCGGGGGAACCGGTTGAGCCCCTCGATCACCACGGCGAGATGCTCCGCCTGCGGGGGGACCGCGGACTGCATCCAAGTCTCGGCGATCAACCCGTAAGCGGCCGCCAGCGGCGGCGGCTGTTTGAGCGCGGCGAAAAGCGGTGTCAGCACGGCGGTGACCTGCGCCTCGTCTAGGCGACCTGCCGGCGCGCCGGGCCGCTGGCGAACCTCCTCCAATCGCAGCCGGGCCAACTCGACGTGCGCGCGCGCCCGGACCGCCCCGGCCTGCGCCGCCGCCTCCAGGAAACGGCGCGCGCGGTCGCGGCGGCCAGCCTCCAGTTCGTCCAGCCCGAGCGCCGCCAGCAGCCGCGGGTCCCGCTCGCCGCGCACGTAGGGCGCGATCAGGGCGTTGCGCGCGGAGTCACCGTGGCCACCTAGGCGCAGCACCTCACCCTTGATGCGCCCGACGTCCGCGTCTGCGGCCGCCCGCAGCTCGACCGGCGGCGGCGGAGGCAGCGCCTCGCCCTTCTTCGCCTGGAAACGCGTCGCGTTGTATACCGTGAACTCGCAGTGGCTCCGGATCTCGAGGGCCATCTGCCGGTAGGTCCGGTTAAAACACTCCTTGAAGAGCTGCTCGCTCAGCGGCTCGGTGCCAAGGCGCGTCACGAACTGCAGGAAGGGCTTCTGGTACTTCCGGTTGTTCCCGTAAAGGCAGAGGTGGACGAACGCGTAGCACTGGGCCTTCCAGTAACGCGTGCGCTGGCGCGGCCCCTCCGTCCGCAGCATCTCACCGAGCGGCACGAGGGCCTTGCGCGAAAGGACTTGGTTGAAGTCGCCCAGCTTCTCCGCGCCGAACCCGTCCCCGATCTGGCCAAAGGTGATCGTCTCGCGCGAGAAATCGATCGCCCCGAACAACTGCACGAGGCCTTCCTCGAACCAAGCCGGCGGCGCCTGCGCGAGTTGGCGGCGGATCAGGTGGCGGAAGTACTCGATGTAGAACGAGCGGTACGGGTCGCTTTCGACTGTCTCCGCGTCGCTGAAGCGAAGCTCCTGCAGGGCGAAGTCGACGACGATCGCGGCCCGTTCCGGGTTCTGGAGGAACAGGCTGTTCATCGCGAACCGCTCCGCCCGGTCGCGCACCGGGAGGAACTCGTCGAACCCGCGGCCCCGGCCGCAAAGGATGAGCGCCGTCGGCACCGCGACCTGCCCCCGCGTCAGGCCCGGCATAATGATCTCGATCACCTGCTGCAGCAGCAGGAAGTCTGCGACAAAGCGCCGCGTCTCCCGCTCCGACAGGCGCGAGAGGATCTCAAAGCCCGGGATTTCCGCGTACCGCCACTCCTCGGGCGGCGGGAGCACCCGCGAGTCGCTCACCTCGAAGACCGGCAGCTCGACGACGGGACCCGGCGCGGCCGGCGGGGCGGCGGCGGGCAGGCACGGAGCGGCGGCGAGGAGCGCGGCGAGGAGGAGGGACCGGGATCGCATTAGGGTTCAGGGCCGCGACGTAGTGGCCGCGGGGGTGGCGGGCGCGGTGGCGGCCGGCGCAGGCGGCAGGGATTCCTTGAGGCCGGTGAAGCGCTGGCGGGCCTCGGGGGTCGGCGCGTACTTCACGCCGTGGTCGGCCAAGGCGTGGGCCGACTGGAGGTCGCCGGCATCGCGGGCCAGCACCCCAGCTTGGTAGACCGTCCGCAGCCGCGTCGGAAACAGCATCGCGCCCTCGACCATCAGCTTGGCCTCGTCGCGGGTCGGCACAGTCGCGCTGCGCGCCCAAACGTCGCCCGCGACGTCATAGACGGCCGGCAGCAACGGGGGCTTGCCGTGCGCGAGCTGCAGGGGAGCGAGGACGGCACGGGTCTGGCTCGGCGCAAGTTGGGTGCCGGCTCCGGGCGCCGCGAGCGCCTCGGCCAGACGCAGGCGGGCGAGCTCTAGGTTGGCCTCGGAGCGCCGGGCGCCCCCGGCAAAGGCCGCCTCGAGGAACTTGCGCGAGCGGACCGCGTCACCGTGGCGCTGCTCGTACAAACCAAGCGCAGCCAGGAGGTAGGGGTCGCGCTCGCCGCGGGTGTACGGGGCGACCAACTCCGCCCGGGCCGGTTTTACCCGCCCGGCCAGCACCATCGCCTCCCCCTTGATTCGCCCCACCTCGGCCTGAGTCGCGTCACGCAGCTCCACCGGCGCCGGCGGGACGATGACGTCCTCCTTCGATCGATACTCGCGATGCTGATAGACGGTGAAGTCGATGTAGCCGCGCAGCTCGATCAGCATCTGTTTGTACGTGCGGTTAAAGACCTGCCGGAACAGCTCCTCGCTCGCCGGTTCCCGCGCCAGCCGCTGCAGGAAGGTCGCGAACGGCTTCTGGTATTTCCCGTTCAGGCCATAGAGGCACATATGGACGAACGCGTAGGCCTGCTTCGCCCAGCGGTTGTTCCCGAGCACGTTAGTCGCCTCGGAGGAATCGTGGGCCACAGCGAAAAACTTATCCAGGGGCACCAGCGCCTTGCGTTGGAGCGCCGCGTTAAAGTCCCGATCCTCCGCCGGCGCGCCCGGTAGCGCCATTGACTCCGCGCCCTCCTCGCCCGCCCCCAGCGCGTTGATTTGCTGCACCATCGCCGCCTGCGCGGAGATGGTGTTCGGGTCCTCCAGCTTCGCGAAGGAGATCCAGCGCCGGTCGAATTCCATCCGCATAATGATCTGCGAGAGGCCCTCCTCCACCCACGCCGGCAGCCGCGGTTCGCTGCTGCTCAAAAGGTAGCGCACGTACTCGCGGTACAGTTGCTTGTCGTGGTCGACCGAGACCATCCCCGAGTCGGTGCCCGTCGCCGCGTCGTTCAGACCATCGACGTTCAGGACGTTCAAGGTCGTCGCCTGCAAATCGATCACGATCGCCGTCTGCGCTCCCTGCTTGAGGAAGACGCTGGCGAAGCCCGCGTCGGGCACGTAACGCCCCGCCGGGATGAAGTCCTGAAACTTTCCCCGCTTCGCACAGAGGATCAGGGACGTGGTCTGCGGGTGGCGCCCGGGTTGGGGCCAGACGTGCCCCAGCGCCTGGCGAAACATTGCGAAGTCTCGCAGCAGCCGCTGCGTGGCCCGATCCGACGCGTTGCTCAGGATCTCAAAGCCCGGGATTGCCGCGTAACGCCACGCTTCCGGGGGTGGAAGCTCGCGATTGTCAGTCACCACGAACCGGGGCAGCTCGACGACGGATTCCGCGGCAGCTCCGAGTTCCGCGGCGGCCAGCGGGCCGGCCAGCGCTAGCAGGGCGACGAGGGTCGATCTCATAACGGAGGAGACGAACGCCGCGGGCGGAAGTTGCCCAGCCCAAAGCATCCCGGCGGCACCGGGCGCTCTCCGGCGCGGTCCGACGCTCAGGGCGCAGCCCAGCGGAGCAGCGCGATAAACAGCAGCACGATCGCCCCGGAAAGAGCGCAACAGGCGAGAAAGCCGATGGTGTCGACCCGATCCCAGCGGCAGAACTCCCACTGGGAACGCGGCCACAACTTGGTGTGGTCAAAGCGGTCCGGACGACGTTCGGTTTCCGCTAGGGCCGCCTGTTCCAACTCGGGCGTTGCCCCCACCGGCGTCTTCATCCGCCCGTAGAAGCGGGCGACGCGCGCCGGGGCGGTGGGGCGTGTCACCAGGCTCACGCCGAGCAACACGAGGAACGGAAACACGGCGTCGAAGAGGAACTGCAGGGTGACGCGCTCGGTGCGGGAGCGGCCGGCTATCTCGACCCCGCAACGGGACAGCAGCCAGCACTCCAGATTGAAGCGGTTTAGGCCGGGGCCGGCGACCAGCGTGCTGGCGGGGTCTCCCGAACGCGCGCGTACCAGCTGGTTGAAGTAGACCGGGACCGACGCGGCGCCCGGGGCCCCGGCAGCGACCGTCAACGCCGGGTGATCCCGCAGGCCCGGCAAGTGCGAGGCCGTCCACGGCACCACCAGGACCACCAGCGTCGTGAGGAGGACGCACCACCACACCCCCGCAGCCGTGACGCGCCGCCAGAAGAACGTGACCAGCACGGCGGCCCCGAAGGGCAGGTTCACCGTGAGCACCAAATTGATGATCGAGAAGAAGTCCCGCATCAGCCATCCGGCGACCGTACCGAGGACGAGCACGGCGACGATGGTGCAGCGAGCGAGGAAGACGCCCTGGGCCTCGGAAAGGTCGGGCCAGATCTGGCGGAACACGTTGCGGACGAAGAGGGAGGAGATGGCGAGCGCCTTGGCCGCGAGGGTGGACATCGTGCCCGCGATGACCCCGGCGAGCATTAGGCCCGCGAGGCCGGGGCCGAGCAGCCGGTTGGACATCGCGCCCCAAGCCGTATCGGGATCGGAGAGCCCGCCGACCCCGAAGAGCGCCACCGCGATCAAGCCGGCGAAGGCCCAGAGGATAATCATCAGCCGCTTGAGGTACGTGCCGGAGACCCCCGAGCGCGCCGCGAACTCATCGCGGGCCGAGCCGCAAATGCCCATATTGTGGCTCAGGCCCGCATTCTGCACTACGCTCACCAGTAGAATGGCGACGAGACCGAGCACCGAAAACTGCCCGGCGCCCCCAGACCCGAAGAGGTCGAAAAAATGGGCGGGGATCTTACGTCCCAACTCGGCCCACCCCCCAATCGCCGCCAGGCCCGTCGGGATCAGGATGACCGAAAAGGCGATGATCAGGATGCTCTGCAGCCCCTCGTTGGCCGCGGCCGCCGCCATCCCGCCCATCACGATGTAGGTGCCTACCACCAGCGTGAACACCGCGTAGAACAGGACGTCGTTGAGCAGAGTCACCTGGCTCGTGAGCTCCCCCCGCGCCGCACGATCGCGCAACTGCTCGAGCCGGGGCTGCGCGGCCGGAGCGAGCCGGCCTTCCCGCTGCTCGCGTTCGAGCGCCTTCCATTCCCGGTAACCCTCGACCCCGGCGCGCTCGACCCCAGTCCAAGCAGCCTCCGGCTTCACCACCAGCGAGGAAGCGATCTTGTAAGCGGTGACGTTCCCGAATCCGAGGAACACGCACGCCACCAGGATCTGAAACGTGGCGTAGAAGAGGCTCAACCCGCGGCTGGCGAATCGCTCTTCAAACAGGTCCGAGAGCGTGGTGAGCCGCACCCGGCGGAACCAAACGTTCATGAACCAGAAGTACGGGTTCATAAAGACCGTCTGGAATGACAGCCAGCAGCCCGGGGCCCCCTGCTGGTAGACGAAGCTCGCGGTGCTCACCGCCCCCTGCGGCTCAGTCGAGTTCCCGAAGTTCAGAAAGAATTGGTACAACTTACCCAGCCCGCGCCCCGCGAGAAAGAATCCTTCCTCGGACTTTGCCGCCCGCGACGCCCGATATCCGAGATAAAGGACCGCGAGCAGGTAGGCGGCGATGATCGCCACATCGAGGACGTGCAGGGAGCCAAGGAGCATCAAGGGGGAGGCGCGGCGGGCCTAGGGGCAGTTCCGGAGGCGAGGTCGACCCTCTGCGCACCGCAACAAGAAACGCGTTGCCATCGCCGGCGACGGTCGAAGTGTGCGGACAGTCCGACCCATGCCGTCCGCCGCCCCCACCCTCCGCACCCTCGCGCGGGACCTCGGCCTGTCCCGCACCACCGTGTCCGACGCGTTGCGCGGCTCGGCGCGGGTGGATCCCCGGACCGCAGAGCGGGTGCGGCGCGCCGCGGAGGCGGCAGGTTACCGGCGCAATCCGCTGGCCGGCGCCCTAATGTCAGAGCTGCGGCGCTCGCGCGGGGGCGAGTTCCGCGGCGTCCTCGCGGCGGTGGACTTCCACGAGGCCCAGCGCCCGGAGGGAGCGGCCGCGTACCACGGCAAGCTCGCCCAAGGGCTGGGCGAGCGAGCCGCCGAACTGGGCTTTAAGCTCGAGCGCTTCACCGCGGGCACCGAGGGGCTGAGCGTGCCCCGGCTCGGATCCATCCTGCAGTCGCGGGGCATCAGCGCGGTCGCCCTGCTGCCCTCCTGGGTCCCACCGGACCTTTCCGCCCTCGACTGGACCCACTTCACCGGCGTTTACACAGACTATCTGATCGAGCGGCCTCGATTGCACGCTGTCTGCTCGGACCAGTACCGCTCGCTCCTCGGTGCGCTGCGGCAACTCCAAGCCCGGGGCTACCGGCGACCCGGTCTCTACCTGCAACGCCGGCAGGACGAGCGCCTGCAATTCCGCTGGAGCGCCGCGTTCCGTGCATTTCAGGAGGCCCTACCCCGCGCCGACCGGACCCGCCCCCTCGTGGTCGAGGCGTATGCGCAGCCGGCCTTCACCACCTGGTTCCAGCGGGAACGTCCGGATGTCGTCCTAAGCCACCACTCGCCCGCAATCGGATGGATGGAGGCGGCCGGCGCCCGCCTGCCCAAGACCCACGGTTTCGCCTGCCTGAACCTCGACATGGCCGACCGGCCGTGCGCGGGCCTCGACCTGCAGCCCAGCCTGCTCGGCGCCCGCGCCGCCGAGCTGCTGATCGCCCAACTGCAACGTAACGAAACGGGCATCCCCGCCTGGCCATCGACCACGATGATCTCCGCCCGCTGGACCGAGGGCCCAACCCTGCGGCCAGCGGGCAGCTGAACGGTCGGATTTTGCGGCTGGCGCCCCGCCGATCCGGCCGCCTCTCTGGAGTCTAATGCCCGTCCCGTCCCGCCGCGCCCGCGTCTACTCCGGCACCGCCCGCAATCTCGCCCGCCTCGCGGGGACCTTGCGTCGCGGGGGACTCGTAGCAGTGCCGACGGAGACCGTCTACGGCCTTGCCGCGGACGCACTCGACGCCCGCGCTTGCGCCCGCATCTACCGCGCCAAGGGCCGCCCAGCGACCGACCCGCTGATCGTGCACCTCGCCGCGGCGGTTGAGCTCGAGGCTGTCGCCGAGGGGAACGCCGCAGCTCACCGGCTCGCGGACGCCTTTTGGCCAGGGCCCCTCACTATGGTCCTGCCGCGGCGGCCAGCCGTGCCCGCGCTGGTTTCTGCCGGCTTGAGTAGCGTCGCGGTGCGCGTGCCCGCCCACCCGCTCTTCCGCCGGCTCCTGCGTCTCACCGGCCGGCCCCTCGCGGCCCCGAGCGCCAACCCCTTCGGCTACGTTAGCCCCACCACCGCGGAACACGTCCGCGCCGGCCTCGGCGGCCGGATCGGACACATCCTCGACGGAGGCCCCTGCGCGGTTGGGGTCGAGTCAACCATCGTCGACCTCCGCGACCCGGCCCGGCCCAAGCTGCTGCGGCCCGGTGCGATCTCCCGGGCGCAGCTGGAGTCCGTGCTCGGCGTACGCGTCGCGAACGGCGGTCCGGTCGGTAGCGCGCGGCGGGCGCAGGTCGCCCCGGGCCAACTGGCCCGCCATTACAGTCCCCGCACCCCGGCGACCTTGCACGCGCGGCTCGATCCGGCGGCGGCCGCCGCGGGTCGCGCGGACGAGGCGTGGCTTTTCCTCGCCCGTCCGCCCGGCCCCGCGCGGACCAATGTCCGCTGGCTGGACGCGCGCGGCGATTTGCGCGGCGCGGCCCGCCGGCTCTTCGCGCGCCTGCGTGAACTCGACGCCGCCGGCTACCGCCACTTGCACCTCGAGTCGGCGCCCGGCGAGGACGGCTTCGCGCTGGCGATTAACGATCGCCTCCGCCGCGCCGCCGCCCGCTGAGGCGGTAGGCTTGGCGCGTCAGTCAGTCCGCCGGCAAGGCAGCAGGGCCGCGTCCTGCATGCCGTGAATGATTTTCTTGTCGGCCGGGCAGAAGGTCGCGAGCGCCCCCGAGAGCCGGGCCTGGCCGCCGGCGACGGTAAAATAGGGGCAGAGGCGGAGGCGACCGGGCTGCGACCGCGCGTCCGTGACTGCGACGGCATCCGGCGGGTAGATCGGATGTTCCAGCAGACGCGGTTTGCGAAAGACCTGCAGCACACGGGGATGGTGGGCCGCCTCCGCGAGGGCCTGTTCGAGGGCGGCCTGCCAGACCTCACGCGGGACGTCGCTGCCTAGGGTGACGCCACGCGCCCCCCAAGCGGACTCGTGAAACCCGCTGATCTTAAGGATCAGGTCTCGTTCCCGCTGCGAGGCGGAGGCCAGCTCCCGCCAATCGTGGAGCGGACGCCCGCCGACCAGCGGACCGTCGAGCACGGCGCCGGGCGGAAGGGTCGCCGGGTCCACGATCCACGTCGGCGGGATCAACGCGGACAAGATCCGCCGCGCCCCGGCGCTGAGCACCTCGCCCCAGAAGTCCCGCAACCGGGGGTGGTGAAACAGGGCGAGCGAAAGTTTCTCCTCCTGAAAGGCGCGCAAGGGGGGCGCGACTGCGACCTCGCCCGCCGCCCACGCATCGAGGATGAAGCGGTGCGCCGGGATATTCGGTAGGTCGAAGAGCTCGAAAAACCGGTAAATGATCTCGATGCGTTCCGGATTCCCGTCGACGGCTAGGCATAGCGTCGACCCCAGCGGGAAGAGTTCCTCGGGCCGCACGCAATGCACCCGCTGCCCCTGCAGTTGCAGTTGCTGCGCCAGCCACTCCAGCTCAGGCCGGTAGGTTTCCGCCTCCGCGCTAACTACCAACGCGATGACCGGGTTGCGCACCGCCGGCCGGAGCGCCGCGAGGGCGGCGTGGAACCGCGTCACCAGTGCATCGCCCGCGCCGAGGATCTCGCCCGTGCCGGCGTAGAGGCGGTTGAGGAAGGCGGTTAGGCCCACGCCGCCCGGGACCGAGTCCAGTTCGGTCAGGGCCCAGCCCTCTGCCGTGAGCAGCAGATCGGGGCGCAGCAGGGTCGGCAGGGCGCCGCGATTAGCGGGATGGCGCCCGTGGGCGATCAGTTCCGGCGGCTTGCCCCGGTCGAGGTACTCCGCGACCCACGGCGCGATCAACGGACGGTTACGGAGCAGGTTACGGCCCGCCGCGGAACGCAGGTAGAGCGTCTCCAGCGCCTGGTGAAACTCGAGGCACGCCGCGCCAATCGCCTCCAATTCGGCAACTTGGGCGCCCGTCAACGGCCAAGCTTCCGGGGAGAGGCGCCACGTCTTGGCCTCGAAAAAGGTCTGCGCGGCGAAGGCGCCGCGGAGTTCCGCGGGGGACAGGGACATCGCCGGGAGGGAGAGGACGGCGGTGAGCCGGCGCGAGCCGGACTCACTCGTCGTCCATCTGGATCTCCTTGTTGCGGTGCCGCGGGCAACCGGCGCGGAGCCACGCGTTAATGAATCGGTCGAGGTCGCCGTCGAGCACGCCCTGGGTGTCGCTGGTACTCACGCCAGTGCGGAGGTCCTTCACCATCTGGTAGGGCTGGAGGACGTAGCTGCGGATCTGGCTGCCCCAGCCGATCTCGCCCTTCTCGCCGTAAAACTTATCCATCTCCGCGCGCTGCTCGTCTTGGCGCTTCTCGTAGAGCCGCGCCTTGAGGACGTTCATCGCGCTGGCGCGGTTCTTGATCTGGGAGCGCTCGTTCTGGCAGACCACCACGATGCCCGAGGGCAAATGCGTGATGCGCACGGCGGAGTCGGTGGTATTGACGCCCTGACCGCCCTTGCCGGACGAGCGGTACACATCGACCCGGATCTCGCCGTCGGGGATCTCGATGTTTATCTCCTCGTTGATCTCGGCGATCACATCGATTGCGCAGAACGAGGTGTGGCGGCGCTTGTTGGCGTCGAACGGGCTGATGCGCACCAGCCGGTGCACGCCGCGCTCTGCCTTCACGTAGCCATAGGCGTTCTCGCCCTTCACCAGCATCGTGGCGCGGCTGATGCCGGCCTGGTCGCCGGGCTGCACGTCCTGCAGCTCCACGGTGAAGCCGCGCCGCTCGGCCCAGCGGGAGTACATCCGGAACAGGATGTCGGCCCAGTCGTTAGACTCGGTGCCGCCGGCGCCGGACTGGATGGAGAGGATGGCGTTGTTGCGGTCGAACTGACCGGTGAGGAAGGCCCCGATCTCAATCGCATCGAGCTCCCGGACCATCGCGGTCACCTGATCATTGAGCTCGGCGGCGTACATCTCCTGCTCGGCGCCGGAGGCGGCCTCGACGAGTTCCACCATCACGCCCACGTCGTCGACCTTCTTGCGGAAGGCGACCACGGGGAGCACGGCCTTCTTTAAGCCGTTGAGCTTCGCGATGTGACGTTGGGCGCGCTCGCTGTGGTCCCAGAAAGTGGGCGAGCCCATCTCGGCCTCCATCGCCTCGATCTCGCGCAGTTTTTGTTCGCCGTCAAAGAAACCTCCACAGGTGGCCGGCGCGCTTCTTGATGTTCTCGATGTGGTTGAAGGTCTCGGGGGCGATCATAGTGGCGAGGAGGCAGGCAACCGCCCCGGGCGGAAAGCACAAGCGCGCATTCCGACCGGGGGGGGGCTCCACGTCAGGCCCGCGGACCACCCTGCGCCAGATGGCGCGCGCGCAAACGCAGGCCGTTGAGCCGGATGAAGCCGGTGGCGTCGCTCTGGTTGTACCAGCTCTTCACGCCCTCCATCGAGGCGACGTTGAGATCGTAGAGCGAGTAGCGGGATTTCCGGCCGCAGGTGATGATGTTCCCCTTGTAGAGCTTCAGACGCACGGTGCCCGTGACGTAGCGCTGGCTCTCGTCGATGAGGGCCTGCAGCGCCTCGCGCTCGGGGGCAAACCAGAACCCGTAGTAGACCAACTCGGCGTACTTCGGGATGAGCGAGTCGCGCAGGTGCATCACCTCGCGGTCGAGGGTGAGCGACTCCACCTGCCGGTGCGCCTGCATCAGGATGGTGCCGCCGGGGGTCTCGTAGACGCCGCGGGACTTCATCCCGACGAAGCGATTCTCGACTAGGTCGACGCGGCCAATGCCGTGCTTACCGCCGAGGCGATTCAGGGCGCGCAGGACACCGGCGGGGGAAAGCTTGCGGCCGTTGACGGCCACGCAGTCGCCGCGCACGAAATCCAACTCCACGTATTCCGCGCGGTCCGGGGCGTCCTCGGGGGAAACCGACAGTTTGAACATCTCCTTGTTCGCCTTGGTGGTCGGATCGAACCACGGATCTTCGAGGATACCGGCCTCGTAAGAGATGTGGAGGAGGTTGCGGTCCATCGAGTAGGGCTTCTTCAGTGAAGCCTCCACCGGGATGCGGTGCTCGGCGCAGTACGCGATCATCTCAGCGCGGCCCGGGAAGCGCTCGCGGAAGTTCTCCAGCTTCCAGGGGGCGAGGATCTCCAGGCGCGGGTTGAGCGCCATATAGGTGAGTTCGAAGCGGCACTGGTCGTTGCCCTTGCCGGTGGCGCCGTGGGCGACGGTGTCCGCCTTCTCCCGACGGGCGATCTCGACCTGCGCCTTGGCGATCAGGGGCCGCGCGATCGAGGTACCGAGGTAATACTGGCCCTCGTACACGGCGTTGGCCCGGATCATCGGGAAGATGAAGTCGCGCGCGAACTCCTCGGTCAGGTCGAGAGTGTAGTGCTTGGCGGCGCCGGTCGCGCGGGCCTTGCGTGGCAATCCCTTGAGCTCCTCCTCTTGGCCGATGTCAGCGGCAAAGGTGACGATCTCGGCGTCGTACGTTTCACGGAGCCACTTGACGATGACGGACGTGTCGAGTCCGCCCGAGTAGGCGAGGACGATTTTCATAGGAAGGGGGTAGGGCCGGCTCAGCGACGGCCGGCGAGGCGGGTGAGGATCGCCTTCTGCATGTGGAGGCGGTTCTCCGCCTCGTCGAAGATGAGCGACCGCGGGCTCGCGAGCACCTCGGGCGAGACCTCCTCGCCGGGATGCGCGGGCAAGCAGTGGAGGAAGAACGCGTCGGGGCGGGCGGCGGCGAACAGCTTGGGCGTGACCGCGTACGGCGCCATCTGCCGGCGGCGGGCGCGGGACTCCTCCTCCTTACCCATGCTCACCCATACGTCGGTGTAGACCACATCGGCGTCGCGCACGGCTTCGTAAGGGTCGGTGGTGAAGGTGTAACCGCCGGTGAGGCCGGACTCCCGCAGCAAGGCGTCGACCGCCGGGGTGGGCGCGAAAGCCTTCGGTCCCGCAAGGGCGACCTTCATCCCGAAGAGGTTGCCGCCGAGGATCCACGAGTTGGCCACGTTGCAGGCCGCGTCGCCGAGGAAGGCGATCTTGCGCCCGCGGAGGGAACCAAAGAGCGCCGCGCCCGAGGTGCCGCGGGTCCAGCGCTCCGCGAGAGTGAACGCGTCCGCGTAGATCTGGCAGGGATGCAACAGATCGGTGAGGGCGTTGATCACCGGCACGGTGCCGGCGGCCGCGAGGCGCACCACATCTTGGTGGTCGAAGGTGCGGACGATCAGCCCGTGGACAAAGCGGGAGAGGACGCGCGCGGTATCCTCGATCGACTCACCGCGGCCGAGCTGGATGTCGTTGCGGTTAAGAAACAGGGGGCGGGCGCCGAGCTCGTGGAGACCGACCTCGAAGGAGACGCGAGTGCGGGTCGAGGACTTGGAGAAGATGAGGGCCCAGGTCTGTCCCTCCAAGGGGCGGGGTCCCTTCCGGCCGCGGCGGCGCTTAAGGTCCCGGGCCAGGGCGAACAACCCGGGCAGGGCGGAGCGCGGGACGTCGGTTTCTTGGAGGAAGTGCGGCATCGGAAAGGGTCGGACCCTAGGCGGCGGCGGCGCGGCGAACGAGGAAAAAACCGCCGCTCAGGCCGCGGCACCGAGCACCGCGCGGAGGATCGCGACGGCCTCCGCCAGCTCGGCGGACGTGGCGTTCAGCGGGGGTAGCAGGCGGATGACATTGCCGCCCGCCGCGGCCGCGAGGAGGCCACGCTCGCGCAGGGCGGCCAGCACGGGCGCGGGATCCGCGGCAAACTGGAGTCCGACGAGGTAACCTTGGCCACGCACCGCGAGTACCTTGGCCGGATGCTCCGCCGCCAAGGCCCGCAATTCGGCCAGCCACGGGGCGCTACGGGCGCGGACGGCCGCGAGCAGGTCCTCGCGCTCAAGCACATCAAGCACGGCCAACGCGGCCGCGCAGGCCAGGGGGGTGCCCCCGAAGGTGGTCCCGTGGTTGCCCGGTTGGAACAGGTCCGCGTGCGGTTCGCTGAGCCAGATTGCGCCGATGGGGAACCCGCCCCCTAGGCCCTTGGCCATCCCAATGGCGTCCGGCCGGACGCCCGCGTGCTCGAACGCGAAAAAGTGCCCGGTCCGGCCGATGCCGCACTGCACCTCGTCGAGCAGCAGGAGCAGGTTGCGCTCCGTGCACAGGCGGCGGAGTCCTTGCAGGAATTCCGGGGTACAGGGCTGGATGCCGCCCTCGCCTTGGATCGTCTCCACGAAGATGGCGGCGGTCTCGTCATCGACCAGCCGGGCGAAGCCGTCGAGGTCGTTCAGATCCGCGAAGGCGAACCCGGGAACGAGCGGGCGGAAGCCACCCTGAATCTTTTCCTGCGGGGTCGCGCTCATCCCTCCGAACGTACGACCGTGAAAGGCGTTCCGCGCGCAGATCACCTTGTAGCAACGCCCCTCGACGCCGCCGGACTTCCGGCGGCCGTGGAGGCGGGCGAGTTTCAACAGGCCCTCGTTCGCCTCCGCCCCACTGTTACAGAAGAACACCCGGCCCGGCCCGGCGTGGCCAACCAGCCGGCGGGCCAGCTCGCCCTGCCCCGGGTTGCGGAACAGGTTGCTCACGTGCACCAGCTCCGCGGCCTGCCGCTGCACCGCGGCGACCCAATGCGGATGGCAATGGCCGAGCGCCGACACCGCGATGCCCGAGGTGAAGTCGAGGTAACTCCGGCCGGCGTCATCCCACACGCGGGTGCCCGCGCCACGCACGAGCGTGAGCGGAGCCCGCGCGTAGTTGCGCATCACGTGCGCGTCATAGAGGTCAGCGGTGGAGGCGCGGACGACCGGGGAAGGATCCATGGAAAAAAGAGAGAAGGGCTAAACCCGCGGCAGCCGCCGGCGGACAGCCGAAGGCGTTCAGCCGAGCACGATCTCGGTACCGATGCCCTTGTCGGTGAAGATCTCCAACAAGAGCGAGTGGGCGAGCCGGCCGTCGATGAAGTGCACGCGCTGAACGCCCTCCTGCAGGGCCCGCACCGCGCTCTGCACCTTGGGCCGCATCCCCTTGTCGATCACACCGCGGCGCTTGAGCTCCTCGACCTGCCCCGTCTTCAGCGTGGAGATCAACGAGCTCGGGTCCGAGGGATTGGAGAGCAGGCCCGGCACGTCGCTCATATACACCAACCGCCGGGCGCGCAGCGCACTGGCCACCCGGCCGGCGGCGAGGTCGGCATTGATGTTATAAGGCTTGCCGTCGTAACCCTCCGCCACAGGCGAGATGATCGGGATGAAGCCCTCGCTGATCTCCTTCTTGATCAGCTTAACTTTCACCTCCGTGACGTCGCCCACGTAGCCGAGATCCACCGCGTTGCCATCGTCGTCGGTGGCCAGCTTCTGGCAGACGAGCACGCTGTCCCCCGGGAGTCCCTTGGGTCGGGCTTTGGCCGCGGCCACCGCCTCGCAGACGTCTCGGTTGACGATCTCGTCGAGCGTCTTCTTGACCACCGCGATGGTCGCGGCGTCGGTCACGCGCAGGCCGTTCACGAAGGAGGCCTTGAGGCCGGACTCCGCCATCGCCTTAGTGATGGCCTTGCCGCCGCCGTGCACCACCACGACGTTGATCCCGCAGGCGGCGAGGAAAGCGATGTCGTGCGCGACCCGCGTGCGCGCCGCCGGGTCGGGGTCGTCCATGAAACTGCCCCCGTACTTCACGACGAAGGTGGAGCCCCGGAAATCCTGGATGTAGGGCAAGGCCTCGAGCAGCACCTTGGCCTTAGCGGTGACTTCGGCGACGTTCATCGGGCGGTCAGGACGCCCGGCCAACGGCCGGGAGGGAGCGGGGGAAGGCGGAGCGCGCGTTCACGGAATCAAGCGAAGAGGAGCGACTAAGACACCCTCGGCCGGCATTTCCACCAAAAACTTCGCGCGCCGGCCCCGCGAGTGGCGCGCGCCGGTTTTGCCTTCACACCTTGCCGCGACCCGCCCACTTCTCTCGCGTGCCCAGCACGCAACTCACCTTCGCCGACCGCGCCGCGCACCGCGCGTGGCTCGCGGCCCAGTCTTCCCTCCCCGCCGGATTCCGCGTCGGCCGCGCCAGCTTCGACTTCACGCCGCGCGAGGCGCCGAAGCCCGCCCGGATGAACCTGACCGTGATCGCGCTGGACCAGCCGACCCCCGCGTTCGCCGCCCTGTTCACGCGCAACGCCTTCCCCGGCGCGCCGGTCATCATCGGTCGAACCCGGCTCGCGGAGCCCTCGCTCGGCGCCATCGTCATCAATAACAAGATCTCCAACGTCTGCGCACCCGACGGCGTCGCGACCGCCGAGCGCGTGTGCGCCGCCGCCGCCGCGCAGCTCGGGCTCTCCCCGCGCCAAGTGCTCCCCTCCTCCACCGGCGTCATCGGCTGGGCACTGCCCGAGGAGGCGATGATCGCCGCCCTGCCCGCCGCCGTCGGCGCGCTCGCGCCAGGCTCCGTCCTACCCGCCGCCGAGGGCATCGTGACCACCGACCTGTACCCGAAGGTCCGCCGGGCGGACGTCGGCGGTGGCAGCATCGTTGGCATCGCGAAGGGCGCCGGGATGATCGAACCCAACTTGGCCACGATGCTCGTGTACATCCTAACCGACATCGCGGTGCCCCGCGCGGAGCTCCGCCAGATGCTGGCCCGTGCCGCAGACGCCAGCTTCAACGCCATCAGCATCGACAGCGACACGAGCACCTCCGACACCGTGGTCGCACTCTCCTCCGGCCGCGTGCCCTTCGCGGACTGGGGCGCCTTTGAACGCGCCCTGCACCAGGTCTGCCGCGACTTGGCGGAGGACGTCGTCCGCAACGGCGAAGGGATCCGCCACGTGATCCGGGTCACGGTCCGCGAAGCGGCGAGCCCCGCGCTAGCTCGCGCCCTCGGCAAGGCGGTCGTCAATGGACCTCTATTTAAGTGCGCCGTCGCCGGCAACGACCCGAACGTGGGTCGCCTGATCCAGGCGATCGGTAAGCACGTGGGCGCGCACGCGCCGGGCACCGACCTCTCAGGCCTGCGGGCCTCCCTCGGCGGGATCGAGATCTTCTCCGGCGGCGTATTCCGTCTCAACCCGGAGAAGGAGGCCGCGCTCGTGGCGCACCTCCGCAGCGCGGAGCTCTACGCCAGCCAAGTAGGACCCGACGGCGTGTTCAGTGCGCCGATCGACTTCCCGCCGCACGAGCGCGCGGTCGAACTCGAAATCGCCCTCGGGAACGGCGCGGCCTCCGCCACCGTCCTCGGCGGCGATCTTACCCACGAGTACGTGAGCGAGAACGCCGACTACCGCTCCTGAAACGCCGGCGGCGGCCGCCGAGCTCAGGCAAGACCCGCCGTCTCGGGGAAGCCGCACCAAAGGTTCATAATCTGAACCGCTTGGCCGCTCGCCCCCTTCATCAGGTTATCCTCCGCGATGGTGAGGACGAAATTACCCGTGCGCGGATCGTGCGCGGCCCCGAGATCCACGCGGTTGGTGCCGACGACGTGAGCCGTGTCGGGCGTCTCCCCGGCGGCGAGTAGCTGGACGAACGGCCGCCCCGCGTAGGCTGCCTGCCACGCGGCCTGGAGCGCCGCGAGGTCAGCTCCCGGGGCGGCGGGCACGGTGATGGTGGTGGCGATGCCGCGGCGCATCGGCGCTAGGTGCGGATTGAACTGGATCACCGTCGGCGCACCGGTCTGGAGCGCGAGCTGCTCCTCGACCTCCGCGAGGTGGCGGTGCTTCACCAGCCCGTAGGCCTTGATGCTTTCCGCCCGCTCCACGAACAGGTACATCTCCTCGGCCTTCTTCCCGGCACCGCTCACCCCGCTGTAGGAATTTACGACGATGTGCTGCCGCGAGATTACCCCCGCGCGCAACAAAGGGATCAGCGGGATCAGGATGCTGGTGGGATAACAGCCCGGCGCCGCGACGAGCCGCGCCTCCGTGCGCCAGGCGGGCGCGGTGAGCTCGGGCAGCACGAACCGCGCGGAGGGCAAAAGCTCCGGCGCGGGGTGCGGGCCGTAGTAACGCTCGTAGGTCGCCTGATCGGCGATGCGGAAGTCCGCGCTGAGGTCGATGACGCGCTTGCCCGCGGCCACCAGGACCCTCGCGTAGGCGGCGGCGGCCCCGTGGGGCAGCGCGAGGAACAGCAGGTCGAGATCGGAGGCCGCCAGCGCGGCCGCATCCGAATCAGTGAAGTGCAGCCCCCGGTCGAGCCCACGCAGCGCGGGGATGACGGCCGCCAGCCGTTTGCCCGCCTGGCTCCGCGAGGTGACCGCGGCCAGCTCCACCCGTGGATGACCGAGCAAGAGCTTGACCAAGACTTCACCGGAATAACCCGAGGCGCCAACAATGCCGACTTTCATAAAGGAAGAATCTCCCACGCTCACCTTCCCTCCGCCCCAAGGCCAGAGCGAAGTGCCCCCTAGGGAAACCGTCGCGGACGAGCGCCCCGCGCTAGGTGCGAAAACAAAAAGGGCGGCGCCCGGGAATCCGGAGCGCCGCCCGATTTCGGAACCGGGACGTCAGAACGAGACCGAGTAGCCGACCGAAGCCACCCAGCGGCCGACGGCGAGGGTGTTGATCGCCTTCGGCGTGTTGCCCTGCTTCAGGAAGGCGTCGCGGCCCTCGGTATACGCCACACCCAAAATGACCTTCGACTCCTTGCTCACTTGGACCGGCAAGGAAGCGCCGAGCAGCCAGTAGTCACCCCAGGACTTCACCGCGGGCGAGGTGCCGTTGGCCGCGTCCTTGAGCAGGAACGTGCCCAGCTGCGCCGTGAGGGCGAGCTCGGTGCCCAGATCCTTCAGCGCCACCGCGTAGGCGGCCGTGACCTCATAGGTCGCCCCACGCAGCGTCACGTCGTAGTACACCTTAGGCGTGAATTTGATGCCCTCGACGGTGTAGTTCACGGCCACGCTGGGCTCGAAGGTCGACTTGTAGAAGCCGGCGGCCTTGTCCGCCTTCGGGTAGGTATAGAGAGTCGCTCCGGGGACAATCGAGAGGTCCTTGCCGAGCGCCATCGTGTAGGAACCGTAGAGATCCAGTTCCGGATCCGAGCTGCCCGGGACCTGATCATCGATCACGAAGTTGCCCCAGACACCGGCGGTGAAGTCGCCGGCCGCCGCCTCAATGGTCGGCTGGAAGCCGCCGGCATTGAGCCGCTGGCCGCGGAACATATACTGAGTCACGAGGGTGCCGGTAGCGGTGATCGCAACCGCCGGGGCGGCAGCGGCGGGGGCGGCCGGAGCCTGGCCGAACGCAGGCAGGGCAACGGCGGAGCCGAGGAGAACAAGGAGGAGTTTGTGGTTCATGGTGGGAGGTTGGATTGAATCGAACGAGCCCACGTAAGCAGACTTCGGGCCAATTCCGAGCGCGACTGAAAGTTTTTCATACCAGATGAGCTCGTATGAATAGAATGCGTACATCCCGGGCGCGCCCCAGAGGGAAACTTTTTTTCCAGAAGGCGCCGCTGACTTTTCCGCCGGACGGGGAGGCCCGGGAGCCCACTTTGGCTGGCACATGTGGTGCTAAACGCTGGGACCGGTTCTGAACCGGCCAACCAACCCGAAAGCAACCACGCAGCATCCACCATGAACCTCCGTTCCCAGCTCGCCGCCAGCCTCGCGCTCGCGGCATCCGCCACCGCCTTTGGTGACATCAAAATCAACGACGCCCTCTCGGTCGGCGGCTACGCCGTCGGCTCCTATCGCACGATGGACCCCGCTCCAGGGCCCGCCACCGATCGGATGGACCTCGATGCCGCCAAGACGCTCTTCACGACCTCCTTCAAGCCTGTCACCGGCGTGGTCAGCCTCTATTACCAGCCAGGCGCACCGAGCGACGTCACCATCCTCGACGCCTACGCCACGGTCGACGTGGGGGGAGGCTCGACCGTCACCGTGGGCAAGTTCTTGAGCTACCTCGGCTATGAGGCCTTCGACATCCCGAACATGTCGCAGATTTCCTACGCCAACGGCGACTTCCTCGGGCCCATCCCCGGCTACCACAGCGGGGTGAAGTGGGACTACGCCGACAA
This sequence comes from uncultured Opitutia bacterium, assembly GCA_903861185.1. Lineage (GTDB taxonomy): Bacteria > Verrucomicrobiota > Verrucomicrobiia > Opitutales > Opitutaceae > ER46. The sequence goes on from CAIOTK010000147.1 coordinate 19,286, forward strand.
GGACGTCGGCTTCGGCCTCGGCCTGCTCGACTCGGTCTACTCCGGTCCGAACTACCTCAAGGGCGACGGAGAACTGAAGCGTAACGCCGGCTTCGAGGGCTACTTCACCTACAAGGGCACGCCCGATCTTACCCTCTGGGCCGGCTTCGCCTACGACACCGAAGGCAATGTGCTCCACAAGAACGATGCCATCCTGACGCTGGACTTCTGGTTGAGCTACGCGCTCAGCAAGGAAGGCACGCTCGCGCTCGAGTACGCCCACAAGGACGGCGGCGCTGGCGACGAAGGTTACAACTGGCTCGTCTTCTACGGCCACAAGTTCAGCGCCAAGACCTCGGCCGCCTTCCGCGTCAGCGGTGAGAAAATGAAGAACGGCGCCGGCTTCACCAAGTACACCGTCAGCCCGACCTGGGCCGTCAACGATGCCTTCGCCGTCCGGGCCGAGCTCTCCGCCTACGACTACTCGAAGCACAGCGCCGACCGCGCCCTCTTCTTCGGAGTGCAGACGCTGCTGAAGTTCTGATCCCGCGCGGAACGCGTAATTCCGAACCCCGGGGCCCAATTCGGGGTTCCGGGGCAGGCTCCTGCCGCGCGTCCCCACCCCTCCCTCTCCTCTTTCCTCCCTCATGAAACTCAAATTCCTCCTCGCCTCCGGCGCGATCGCGCTAGGCCTCTCCAGCTCCGGGCTCCGGTCCGCCGAAACCGTGAAGGTGGGCGTGCTCCACTCGCTCTCCGGAACGATGGCGATCAGCGAAACTTCGCTCCGCGACATCCTCCTGTTCACCTTCGACGAGATCAATGCCCGCGGCGGTGTTTTGGGCCGCAAAATTGAGCCGGTCGTTGTGGACGGCGCCTCGAACTGGCCGCTCTTTGCCGAAAAGGCCAAGCAACTTCTCGAGCAGGATAAAGTGGCGGTCACCTTCGGCTGCTGGACCTCCGTCTCCCGGAAATCGGTCCTGCCCGTCTACGAGCGGAACAACGGCCTGCTCTTCTACCCCGTGCAGTATGAGGGCGAGGAGGAGTCCCAGAACGTGGCTTACACCGCCGAGGCGGTGAATCAGCAGGCGACCCCGGCCGTCGATTACTACCTGAAGGAGGGCAAGAAGAAGTTCTACCTCCTCGGCTCCGACTACGTCTATCCCCAGACCACGAACCTAGTCCTCCTCGAGTACCTCCTCAGCAAGGGCGTTCCGCTGGCGAACATCGGGGGCGGCTTCCGGCGCGATGGCGCGGGCAAGATCATCTCCGCAGGAAAGTACACCCCGTTCGGCCACACCGACTACCAGCAGATTGTCGCGGAGATCAAACAGTTCGCCGCCTCGGGCGACGCCTGCGTCATCTCCACCCTGAATGGCGACACCAACGTGCCGTTCTTCAAGGAGTACGCCGCCTCCGGTCTGACCGCCGAGACGTGTCCCGTGGTGTCCTTCTCCATCTCGGAAGACGAGTTCCGCGGCCTGCCGGCGGATAAGTTGGTCGGCCAACTCGGCTGCTGGACCTACTTCCAGTCGCTGAACACCCCCGCGAACAAGAAGTTCGTCGCTGACTTCCAAGCCTGGCTCAAGAAGAGCAGCGTACCCGGACTGGTGAAGGAGGGTCGCGTCACCTGCTCCCCGATGGTGCTGAGCTACGTGGGCGTCTACCTCTGGAAGGCCGCCGTCGAGAAGGCCGGCTCGTTCGAAGTCGACAAGGTGCGGGCAGCTTGGAAGTCGGGCCTCACTTTTGACGGTCCCGGCGGCAAGGTCACCACGCAGAAGAATATGCACCTGACCAAGAACGTCTACATCGGTGAGACGCGGGCGGACGGTCAGTTCAAGATCGTGAGCTCATTCGACCACGTTTACGGCGAGCCCTGGCTGAAGGGGAAGTTCAAGTAAGCCTCGCGGGCCGTAAACCCACCACCGGGGCGGACGCCGATAACGTCCGCCCTTTTTTCTGGCACGATTCCAGCATTCCCCCCGGCACTCGATGAAGGCCTTTCTGCTCCTCCCCTGCCTGCTGGCGCTCCTGTTCGCCACGCCGGGCCGGGCGGCTGCCACCGAGAACCCGCGCGCCCTCATCGCCCGCGCCGCGACCGAGGCGCAGCCAGCCCAAGCCCGGCAACTCCTCGCCGCCGCCGTGGGCCGGGCGGACGAATCGGTGGCTCCGCTGCTGGATGCCTGGCGGCGGGACGCCCTGTTCCTCCACGCCCAGGCCGATGGCGGGCGCGTCGCGGTGTTGCTGACGGGCGAGAAGGATGAACGCGGGGCCCAATCCGCCCTGCGGGCCGCCGATGGCCAGCCGTTGCAGGACGAGGCCGGTCGCCCGGTGCGATTGGTGGCGGCTGACCTCCCCGCGGCCGAGCACGACGCGAGCCTGCGCCGAACGATGAAGGCCATCCTAGATTTGGCGGAACTGGCGGCGGTGGATCCGACCCGCCGCGCCCGCTCGGTCCGAAACCTCGGCCTCGCGCAAGACGCGGAGAAGCTGCCGGTGCTGCTCGCGCGGGAGTCGGTCGAATCGGCGCCGGAGGTCCGCCGGGCGCTCCGGGAGGCGATCGCGCTGCTTCGGTTAAAGGACCCCCGGGAGGAGATCCGGGTCGCCGCACTGCAGGAACTGCAGGCCGTCTCCTCGCTGGCCACGTCGGATTTACTGGCCCGCGTCGTCCAGGAAGAGGCGGCGGCGGGCAACCGGCTCGCCCTGGAGGCGGCCCGGAGGGCGCAGCAGGCGGTCGAGTGGCACCGCACTAAAGTAGATTTCGCCGGCACCCTGTTCCGCGGCCTGAGCCTAGGCAGCATCCTCCTCGTAGCCGCCCTAGGGCTGGCCATCACCTTCGGGCTGATGCGCGTGATCAATATGGCGCACGGGGAGCTGATCGCGGTCGGGGCCTACACGACCTACCTCACCCAAGCGGTGTTCGGCACCGGGATGACCCTCCCCTGCTTTGGCCTGAGCGTCCCGATCCCCGGCCTCCAATTCTCCGGCGCCGCGCGGGAGGCGTATTTTATCGCGGCCCTGCCCGCCAGCTTCCTGGCGGCCGCCACCGTCGGCCTTCTACTGGAGCGGGGCATTATCCGTTTCCTCTATCGGCGTCCCCTCGAGAGCCTCCTCGCCACCTGGGGCGTCTCCCTCGTGTTGCAGCAGGCCTTCCGCCTCATCTTCGGCGCGAACAACGTCCAGGTTTCGAGCCCTTCCTACCTCAGCGGCAACTGGCTGGTCGGGGATGTAATCCTCGGTTGGAACCGCGTCTTCGTGATCGGCTTCGCTCTGCTCATCGTACTCGGTATGGGTCTGGTTCTAACGCGCACCTCCCTGGGCCTCCTGATCCGCGCCTCGATGCAGAACCGCACGATGGCGGCGTGCCTAGGGGTCCGCACCGAGCGAGTAAACGCGCTCACGTTCGCCCTCGGGAGCGGCCTGGCTGGGCTGGCGGGGGCCTTCCTGAGCCAGATCGGCAATGTGGGCCCCTCACTCGGCCAGGGCTACATCATCGACTCGTTTATGGTAGTCGTAGTGGGCGGGGTGGGCAGTCTCGGCGGCACTATCCTAAGCGCGTTCGGCATCGGAGGCATCGATCAGGTACTGCAGCAATATCTGCCGCTGGTCGCACCCGGGCTCGCCTGGGTGCCCGGCATCGGCGGCTTCCTCCAGAATCTCGCCCAGGACGCCGCCGTTTTCGGCAAGATCCTCGTTCTCGCCGGCATCATCCTCTTCCTGCAATGGCGGCCTGCCGGACTGTTCGCGCCGCGCAGCCGCTCCTTGGACGAATGAATACGCCTGCTCGCCAAGTCCCCCGGCTGGAAACCATCCTCCTCCTCGCGCTGGGTGTGGCCCTCGTCGTCGTGTTACCCTTGCTGCACGCTGCCGGGCTCCTCAGCAGCTTTACGCTTGGCGTCTGGGGCAAGTACCTGTGCTACGCCATGCTCGCCCTCTCCGTGGATCTGCTCTGGGGGCACACCGGCCTGCTTTCGCTGGGGCAGGCGCTCTTCTTCACCCTCGGCGGCTACCTGCACGGGATGTACCTGATGCGGATGATCGGTGAGCTAGGGCAGTACCGGAAACCGATCCCCGACTTCCTCGTGTTCCTCGGCTGGGAACGGCTGCCCGCCTTCTGGGAACCCTTCGCGAGCTTTCCCTTCGCGGTCGCGATGGTGTTCCTCATCCCCGGCTTGGTCGCCTTCGGCTTCGGGTACCTCGCTTTCCGGTCCCGAGTGAAAGGCGTGTACTTCTCGATCCTGACCCAGGCGCTGACCTACGCGGCCTCGATCATGTTCTTCCGCAACAACCTCCTCCTCGGAGGCAACAACGGGTTCACCGACTTCAAGTTCATTCTCGGCCATCGCCTCGATGACCCCACGACCACCCGCGCGCTCTACCTCGCCTCCGCCGTCGCCCTCTTCCTCGCGGTGGCTTTCTGCCGCTGGCTGCGGGGCACCAAATTCGGCCTCGTGCAGCACGCCATCCGCGACGGCGAAAACCGGGTGCTCTTCAGCGGCTATGCGGCGGTCCACTTCAAGCTCTTCGTTTTCGTGGTCGCCGCCCTTATCGCCGCCGTCGGCGGGGCCCTTTACACCCCCCAGGTCGGCATCATCAACCCAGGAGAAATGCAGCCCGAGAAGTCCCTCGAAGCTGTCGTCTGGGTCGCCCTCGGCGGCCGCGGAACCCTGCTGGGGCCCGTCCTCGGTGCCGTCAGCGTTAACGCCCTCAAGAGCTGGGCCACGCGCGCCTACCCGGACCTCTGGCTCATCCTCCTCGGCGGCATCTTCGTGCTCGCTGTCCTCTTCCTCCCCGGAGGGCTGGTCAGCTTGCCTGCCCGCCTGCGCGCCCTGTTCTCCCGGCGCCCCCCTTCCTGAGATGCCTCATCCCCTGCTCACCGTGGAAGACGTGGCCAAGGCCTACGACGGCTTTCAGGCCATCTCGAACCTCAACTTCTACCTGTTCGCGGGCGAACTCCGCACCGTCATCGGTCCGAACGGAGCGGGCAAATCGACCTTCTTCGACCTCCTCACCGGCCGGGCCAAGCCGGACCGCGGTCGGCTCGAATTCGGCACGGATCCCGCCGCCTCCCACGACCTCACTCGGCTCTCCGAGCACGAGATCAGCCGCCTAGGCATCGGTCGAAAGTTCCAGACGCCGAGCGTCTACGCGGATCACTCCGTCTGGGAAAACCTTCTGCTCTCCCTGCGCGGCCCCCGGGGGGTCTTCGCCGCCCTGTTTCAGCGAACCGGTCCGGCCGACCGTGCCCGCATCGACGACCTTCTAGAAATGGTCCGCCTCGGCGACAAGCGCCACTGGCGCGCCGGACTCCTCTCCCACGGCGAGAAACAGTGGCTGGAACTGGGGATGCTCCTCGCGCAGGAGCCCAAGGTGCTCCTGATCGACGAGCCCGCCGCCGGCATGACCGACGAGGAAACCCACCGGACCGGCGAACTCCTCCTCTCCCTCGCCGGCCGCCACAGCCTCATCGTCATCGAGCACGATATGACCTTCGTGAAGCAAATCGCGCAGCAGGGGCAGGTGACGGTGCTCCACCAGGGGAGCGTGCTATGCGAAGGTCGCTTCGAGGAGGTGCAGTCCGACCCCAAAGTGCGCGAGGTCTACCTCGGCCGAGGCAAACACGACCGGCGATGACCCCGCTCCTCGAAATATCCGGGCTGGAAACGCACCTCGGGGGCTCGCGCATCCTCCGCGGGGTGAACCTTGCCGTAGGTCCGGGAGAAATTGTCGCCCTGATGGGCCGCAACGGGGTCGGCAAGAGCACGACCCTGCGCTCCATCACGGGCGTGGTTCCGGTGCACGCGGGCAGCATCCGCTTCGCCGGTCGCGAGCTGCGGGAGCTGCCGCCGGACGCAAGGGCGCGGGCCGGGATCGGCTATGTCCCCCAAGGGCGCGACATCTTTCCCCATCTCACCGTGGAGGAGAATCTGCGGGTAGGCCTCGTGGCGCACGGGCGCCGGGGGCCCGCCGCGCGCGCGGCCCTCGATCGAGTCTTCGCCCTGTTTCCCGTCCTCCGGGACATGCTCGGACGTAAGGGGGGCGTGCTTTCCGGAGGTCAGCAGCAGCAGCTCGCGATCGGACGCGCCCTGCTCACCGATCCGCGGCTCCTCATCCTCGACGAGCCCACGGAAGGGATTCAGCCATCGATTATCGAGCAGATCGGGGACACCCTGCGCCGTCTGCGCCAAGAGGGCTTGGAACCCGACCCGACGCACGAGATCCGCCACGCGTTACAGGAGCTCAAACGCGAGGGTCGGTTGGCCATTCTCCTCGTCGAACAATTCGTCGACTTCTGCCGCGAATGCGCGGATCGCTTCTACGCGATGGACCGCGGGGCGGTGGTCGCCGCCGGCACGGTCCAGGAGCTCACGGACGAGGTGGTGCGCCGCCACCTTCAGGTCTGACTCCTTTCCTCCATGCACCTGACCCCGCGCGAACGAGAGAAACTCCTAGTCGTGGTAGCCGCCGATCTGGCGCGCCGCCGGCAGGCCCGCGGCCTAAAACTGAACCACCCCGAGGCCGTGGCCATCATCACCAGCGAGATTCTTGAGGGCGCCCGGGACGGGCGTAGCGTGGCCGAACTGATGAGCCTCGGCACCAAAATCCTCACGACCGCGGACGTGATGCCCGGAGTGCCCAGCCTGATCCCCGAGGTGCAGGTCGAGGCGACGTTCCCCGATGGCACCAAACTCGTCACCGTCCATCAGCCCATCCGCTGAACCATGATCCCCGGAGAAATCATTCCAGCCGACGGCCCGGCGCTCCCCGCCAATTCCGGTCTCCCCACCTTACGCCTCGAAGTCACCCACACGGGCGACCGGCCGGTGCAGGTCGGCTCCCACTACCACTTCGCTGAGACCAACTCTGCGCTCCGCTTCGACCGCTCCGCCGCCCGCGGCTTCCGGCTCAACATTCCCGCCGGCACCGCCGTCCGATTCGAAGCGGGCGACACCCGGGAAGTGGAGCTGGTTGCCCTCGCCGGCCGCCGGGAGGTCCACGGCCTGAACGCGCTCATCAACGGCCGCCTCGATCCCTGACCCATGCCCCTGCACCTTTCCCGTCGGCAATACGCCGAGATGTTTGGCCCCACGGTCGGCGACCGCGTGCGGCTCGCCGACACCGACCTCTTCGTCGAGGTGGAGCGCGACCTCGTGGCCGTGGCCGGCTACGGTAACGAAATCAAGTTCGGCGGCGGCAAGGTCATCCGCGACGGGATGGGACAGTCGCCCACGGCCCGCGATGCCGAGTGTCTCGACCTCGTGATCACCAACGCCCTCATCCTCGATCCGCGCTTGGGGGTGGTGAAGGCCGACATTGGCATTAAACACGGCCGCATCGTGGGCATCGGGCACGCGGGTAACCCCGGCATCCAATCCGGACTCGGCTCGGCCTACCCCGATCCTGCGACGGGCCGCCTCGACCCAATGACCGTAGGCGCGGCCACTGAGGTCATCGCCGGCGAAGGCCGCATCATCACAGCCGGCGGCATCGACACCCATATCCACTTTATTTGTCCGCAGCAGATCGACGAGGCCCTGAGTTCCGGTGTGACCACGCTCCTCGGAGGCGGCACGGGGCCAGCCCACGGTACCCTCGCCACCACCTGCACCCCGGGCCGCTGGAACCTGCATCGGATGCTGGAGGCCGCCGAGGCCTATCCGGTAAACCTCGGTTTCCTCGGCAAGGGGAACTGCAGCACCCCAGACCCGCTGCGGGAACAGATCGTCGCTGGGGCCATCGGGCTCAAACTCCACGAGGACTGGGGGACCACGCCCGCCGCCATCGACACCTGCTTGGGCGTGGCGGAAGAACTGGATGTTCAGGTGGCCATCCACACCGACACGCTCAATGAATCCGGCTACCTCGACGACACCCTCCGGGCGTTTCGCGGCCGCACGATTCACACGTTCCACTCGGAAGGAGCCGGCGGCGGGCACGCCCCAGACATCATCCGCGTCTGCGGGGAGCCGAACGTCCTGCCTTCCTCCACCAACCCCACGCGGCCGTTCACGGTCAATACTGTGGATGAGCACCTCGATATGCTGATGGTCTGCCATCATCTGGACTCCAAGATCCCGGAGGATGTCGCCTTCGCTGAGTCGCGGATCCGGCCCGAGACCATCGCGGCGGAGGATCGGCTCCACGATCTCGGCGCCATCTCGATTATGTCGTCGGACTCCCAGGCCATGGGCCGAGTCGGGGAGGTGATTCTCCGGACCTGGCAGACGGCCCACAAGATGAAGGTCCAGTTCGGCGCCCTAGCCGATCAAACCCATCCCGCCGCGGATAACTTCCGGGTGCTACGCTATCTCGCCAAATACACGATCAACCCGGCCGTGGCGCACGGCATCAGCCACCTCGTCGGTTCGGTCGCCGTGGGTCAGCTGGCGGATCTGGTGATCTTCCGGCCGGCCCTTTTCGGGGTGAAGCCGGAGACTGTGCTCAAGGGTGGCTTTATCGCCTGGGCAAACATGGGGGACCCAAATGCTTCGATCCCCACCCCGCAGCCGACGTTCTACCGGCCCCAATTCGGCGCGGCGGGAGCGGCCCTCGGGTCCACCTGCCTGACCTTCGTGAGCGCTGCCGCCCTGCAGGAGGGTAGCCTCGCTGGGCTTAGCCTGCGCCGGCGCCTCGAGCCGGTCCGTCGCTGCCGCCAGTTGGGTAAGCGGGATATGGTGCTCAACGCCGCGCTGCCACGGATCGAAGTCGATCCGGAAACTTACGAGGTACGCGCAGACGGCGAACTCCTGCGCTGTGAACCCGCCCGGGAACTGCCGCTGGCCCAACGCTACTTCTTGTTCTAGGCCCAGCCGCATTGTTCACTGGTCTATGCAGCTGATCACCGGCCCCCTAGCCTCCAGCGACCCCAACTTGCCGGAGATTGCCGTCCCGGTGGATCGTCAGACCCTCGCGAAGCGCCTGTGGCGCGGCACAGCCGAGGACGGGCGGGAATTCGGTTGTGAGCTCGCGTCTCCACTGCGCCACGGCGAAGTCCTGCAGCAAACCGCCTCCGCCCGCTACGTCGTGCGCCAGACGGAGGAACCCGTAGTCGAGGTGGACCTCAACCTCGCCCCCTCGGCGGCGGCGGGCATTGGCTGGGCCATCGGCAACCTGCACTTGGAGCTCGCGGCCGAGCCGCAGCGTCTGCTCGCCCCAGATGAACCCGCGGTGCGGCAGCTGCTCGAACGCCTGAAGGTCCCATTCCGGACCGGCCGGGCCGTCTTTCGACCCGGCCGGTTCAGTCGCGGCGCCCAGCCCAGCCATGAACTCGGCCCCAGCCACCGGCATTGAGGAGATCCCGGCCTGGTTGCCCGGCCTCCTGCAAACCTGCGACTCTGCCTATCCCACCGGAGGCTACGCCCACTCCGGGGGCCTCGAAGGTCTGGTCCAGGCAGGAGTTGTGCGGGATGCGGCGTCGCTCGGGCGGCATCTTCAGGAGATCATCCTCCCGGCGCTCCGCCAGGTTGATCTGCCCCTCGCCGCCCAAGCCTGGCGGGCGCTCGCGCGGCCGGACTGGGAACGCGTGGGCGAACTCTGCTTTCTTTCCTCCGCGCTCCGGCCTGCCCGGGAGTTGCGGCTGGCGGCGGAAAACACCGGCCGGCAGCGGGTCGAGCTTCTCGCCCACTTGCACCCTGACAGCCTCGCCACCGCCTTTCACGCCGAGGCGGTGCGGGGCCGCTGGCCCGGCGCTCACCCGATCGCAGCCGCACTGGAAGGACGCCTCTGGGGCGCCCCCGAACAGGCCGTCCTCGTGAGCCTCGGGTACAGCACCCTCGCGGCCTCCCTCGCGGCCGCGATGAAGCTCCTGCGGATTGGGCAGAATGCCGCCCAGGGGTTGCTCACCACCGCCCTGCGCCAATTACCCGAAGCCATCACCACCGCCCGCCAACTCCGGGATCCGGAGATGGGTTGGTTTAACCCCTGGCTTGAAATCGCCTCCGCCCGCCATGAATCCGCCGACCACCGTATGTTCATCTCCTAACCCGGGCCGTCGCCCGCCCCGCATCGGCATCGGGGGCCCCGTGGGCTCCGGTAAAACCATGCTTTGCCTGCGCCTTTGTCAGGCCCTCCGCGATCGCCTCTCGCTCGGCGTGGTGACCAACGACATCTACTGCTCCGAGGACGCGGATTTTCTGCGCCAGCAGAGTGCCCTCGAGCCGGGGCGCATTCTCGGGGTCGAAACTGGCGGCTGCCCGCACACCGCGATCCGCGACGACACCACGATGAACGAGCAGGCCTGCCGTGACCTCGAAGCCCGCTTTCCCGACCTACAACTGCTGCTGGTCGAGAGCGGCGGCGACAACCTCACCGCCACCTTCTCACCCGAACTCGTGGACGCGTTCATCTATGTGATCGACGTGGCCGAGGGGGATAAGATGCCCCGCAAGGGAGGGCCGGCCATCCGGCACAGCGATCTTCTGCTCATCAACAAGATCGATCTCGCCCCGCTAGTCGGGGCCGACCTCGACGTGATGGATCGGGATGCGCGCCGCCAACGGGGGACCCGGCCGTTTCTGTTCTGCGACCTCAAACGGCATCATAACCTGCCGGCGGTGCTCGACTGGATCGAACACCACGTGCTCTTCGCGACCGCAGCCCGCGCCGCAGAGCCCCCGCGCCATGGCTAAGCTCACCGGCCATCTCGACTTCCGCGCCGTACCGCGGGCGGATGGCCAGACCGTCCTAAAGGACCAGTCCTTCCGGGCCCCCTTTCATCTCAGCAAACCGTACTGGGATTCGGAGGCCCGCATCCTAATCGTCCAAGTCGTCAATCCGACGGCCGGAATCCTCGCCGGGGACGAGCTCGACGTGCGGATCGAGGTGGAGCGAGGAGCCGCTCTCATTGTTACCACGCCCGGGGCCAGTCGGGTCTTCACAATGCGCCACGGCGCGGCCGTGGCCCGCCAGCAGATCTCCGTCGCGGACGGCGCGTGGCTCGAATGGATTCCAGAGCCACTGGTGACGCACCGCGAATCCACGTTTCGGCAAATCACCCGGCTTGAACTCGGTGCCAGCGCGGCCGTTTTCTACGCGGATCAATGGATGCCCGGACGGCTGGGCCACGGGGAGGCGTGGGCCTGGCGTCAGCTGGAACTGCTCCTCGAGGTCCGGCAAGCCAACCGGCTCGTGCTCTGCGAGCGAATGGCGGCCTCCGGCCCGGAACTCCGGTCAATTGCCGCCCTACACGGATCCGGGCCCGAAGCGTGTTTCCTGAACGCAGTGCTGGCCGGCCCCGCGCTCGGCCCCACGGAAGGAACGTGGCGGAACGAGTTGGAGCGTCTCCAACAGCCCGGCATCTGGATCGGGGTGAGCAGCTTAGCCGGTCAGGCCGCTTGGACTCTCAAAGTGGTCACGGAAAACGCGCGCCGCTTGCGGGAAACCGTCCGCGCCATCCGTGCGGCGCTAGCGCCGCACCTGCCTTACTTGGCGACAGACTTGCGCAAGCTCTGAGCACTGACGCGGCGGGAGCGGAGGTGACTCACCCCGGCCCAGAGCGCGGCGCCGACGATCAGTAGGCAGGCGGCGGACGCCAGCGGGTGAGCGGCTAGGTGGCTGAAATCCCAAGTGAAATCGCCGCCCTCGTGCCCGTCATGGCCGGGGTGCGCGCGGGCGACGGCGGCAGAAAGAACAACGAACACCACGGCGGAACGGACAAAAAACTGGTTCATGCCGCCGATACAGCAGGACCCATTCCGCTTCGCCAACAAAAAAGTGGCCTGCGGGCCCAAGTGCGCGGGTCCATCTTCCAACGCAAAAAAACCGCCGTCCCGGATAGGGACGGCGGCGGAAGATAAAACTCCGACAGCGCTCAGCGCTTGGAGAACTGGAACCGCTTGCGGGCGCCCGGCTGACCGGCCTTCTTGCGCTCCTTCTCGCGCGGATCGCGCTTGAGGAAGCCGCTCTTCTTGAGCTTAGGACGGTGCTCGGCGTTCAGCTTCTGCAGCGCGCGGGCGATGCCGTGCGCGACCGCGCCGGCCTGGCCGGCGACGCCGCCGCCGGAGACATTGACGGTCACGTCAACCTTCTCCTTGAGCTCCATCGTCAGCAGCGGCGCGTAGGCCTGCTTGGCGAAGTTCTCGTGCGAGAAGTAGTCGTCGAAGGTGCGGCCGTTGACGGTCAGCTTGCCGGAACCCTCGGTCAGGCGGACGCGGGCAGTCGAGGTCTTGCGGCGGCCGGTGCCGAGGAACACGGTGGCGGGGGAGGCAGCGCTCATAGCGGTCGGTGGGAGGGGTTCAGACGGTGATCTTCTGCGGGGCGTTCGCCTCGTGGGTGTGGGCGGTGCCAGCGAAAACGCGCAGCTTGCGCAGCATCGTCGCGGCAATCCGGTTCTTCGGGAGCATCCCCTTGACGGCGTGCTCGATGATGAACTCCGGGTGGCGCTCGCGCATCAGGGAGACCTTGCGGTAGCTCTCGCCGCCGACGAAGCCGGAGAAGAACATATACTCGTTCGCCTCCTCCTTACGACCGGTGAGGACCACCTTCTCGGCGTTGATGACCACCACGAAATCACCGGTGTCCACGCTGGGGGTGTAGCTCGGCTTGTGGCGGCCGCGGATAATGTTGGCGGCTTTCACGGCGAGGCGACCGAGCGGCACGCCGGCGGCATCGATAAGATACCACTTGGGCTGCACTGCCTCCTTCTTGGCGAGGAACGTTTTCATGCGAAAAGAGGTCAAGAGCTAAGGTCCGCCCCGTGAGTGTCAACCGAGTTTTGGGTGGAAAATCCACTGGGCGCTTTCCCGCCCTCCACCCGGAACGCCTGCGGCCTTGTTTCCCGGAGACTCCCGGCGCAACCTCTGACGATGTCCTCCCCTTCCCTGCCCGCCCGCCGTGCGCTCGGTGCGGCTGGCTTGCTCGGTCTGAGCGGCGTGGCCCTCGGCGCCCTCGGCGCGCACGCCCTGAAGGGCACGCTCGCGGCGCGCGGGATGGAACCAGTCTGGTCCACCGCCGCCCAGTACCACCTCGGGCACGCTCTCGCCCTCGCGGCACTGGCCGCCTGGCTGCGCGGGGATCCGACTCCCACCCCGAGCCTCGCCTGGGTGAGCCGCTGCTGGACGGCCGGGACGGTCCTGTTTTCGGGCTCCTTGTACCTGCTCGCCCTCGGCGGTCCCCGCTGGCTGGGGCCGGTGACCCCGATAGGCGGAGTTGCGTTGCTCGCCGGCTGGTTGCTCCTCTCGCTGGCCGCTCTGCGCGGTCGCCGGACGGAATGAACGCGCCTCTGCTGCTGCCGCCGGACCTGCGGGCGATGCTCGAGGCCGTCCGCCGCGTCGGCCGGCCGCGCATCGTCGGCGGAGGCGTGCGGGACTGGCTGCTGGGTCTCGAGCCGAAGGATCTCGACGTCGAAGTAGGCGGCATCGACTTCGAAACGCTGCACCGGACGCTCGCGCCGTTCGGGGCGACGGACGTGGTGGGCCGAAGTTTCGGCGTGATCAAGGTGAGGAGCGCCGCCTCAGGGACGGAGTACGATTTTTCGCTGCCGCGCCGCGAGTCGAAGACCGGGTCGGGCCACCGGGGTTTCGCGGTGGCGCCGGAACCCGGGCTGGGAGACGCGGAGGCGGCGGCGCGGCGCGACTTCACGCTGAACGCGATCGCGTACGATCCGTTCTCCGACGCGATCATCGATCCGCACGGCGGACGGGAAGATCTGGCGCGCCGAATCCTGCGCCATACCAGTCCGGCCTTCGCGGAGGATCCGCTACGGGTGCTCCGCGGGTTCCAGCTCGCGGCGCGGTTCGATCTAACGCTCGCCCCGGAGACCGCGGCCGTGTGCCGGGCCATTGCGCCGGCGTACGCCGAGCTGCCCGTGGAGCGCGTCTGGGGCGAATGGGAGAAGTGGGCCGCCAAGGCGCTGCGGCCCTCGCGCGGCCTGGCCGTGCTGGAGGCAACCGGCTGGCTCGCGCATTTCCCGGAGGTCGCCGCGCTCCGCGGGACTCCGCAGGATCCGCAGTGGCACCCCGAGGGCGACGTGTTCGTTCACACGGGACATTGCCTGGACGCACTGGTGCAGCTGGCGGGCTGGCGGGAGCGGGACGCGGGCGGGCGAGTCCTGCTGACCCTCGCGGTGCTGGCGCACGATTTCGGGAAACCGGCAACCACCGTGCGGGTGGAGCGGCCCGGCGGCGCGCGCTGGACCAGCCCGGGGCACGAGGCGGCGGGCGGACCACCCGCGGAAGCCTTCCTCACGCGCCTGGGCGCGCCGACGCGCTACCTCGCGCCGGTCCGGGCCCTGGTCGTCAATCACCTCGCGCACCATCACGGGCAGGGGGAATTTTCCGACTCGGCGGTGCGACGCCTCGCCCGCCGGCTCGCCCCGGCGACCGTGGACGAGTTGGCGCTCGTGATGCGGGCCGACGCGGAGGGCCGGCCCCCGCTGCCGGCGGCGGACGTGCACGCACGCATCGACGCCCTTGTGGCGCGGGCCCGCGCCCTAGCGCTCGAGCAGCTCGCGCCGCGGCCGATCTTGCTCGGGCGGCACCTGATCCGCTTGGGCCTCCCTCCCGGTCCAGACTTCAGCCCACTGCTGGAGGCTGCGTTCGAAGCTCAGCTCGACGGCATATTCCAGGACGAGGCGGGCGCGCTGGCGTGGGCCCAGGCGCGCCTGAGGCCGCGCGACGCTCACCACAAGCCTTCCCCACCGCCCCAGCGCGGCGGTAAATAGCCCCAAAAGCAACGGGGCGGCCGGTGAAACCGGCCGCCCCGGGGAGGGAACGGAACTTGGGCGCGGGAGCTTAGAAGCTCTTGCGCACCGACATGTAGAAGAACCGGCCCATCGGACGGGAGACGTAGCCGCTCTCGTAGCCGATCGAGTCGTAGTAAAGGGGCGGCGCCTTATCCATCAGGTTGTCCACGCCCACGGTGACGCGGGTGTTGTTCAGGTACGGGCTCAGCCCGGCCGGAATGTCCCAGCCGTAGAACGCGTTGTAGGTGTAGTAGGCGTCCACCTCGTAGCCGTCACGGTTGATGTCGCTATAGGAGGCGATATGGTTGTTCGTGATGCCAGCGCTGTGCTCCTTGCGGGTCCAGAGCAGGCTGGTCTGGATGCGGGTGCGGGGGAAGCCGTCGCGGCCGGCGAGGTTCGCCGGGTTCACCGTGCGGGTGAAGCCGTAGAACTTCAGGTAGGTGGCGTTGCTCCGGAGGCTGAACTGGCCGAAGTCGGTGGTCCGCTTGCGGTAGTTCACCTCGAAGTCGTAGCCCTCGACCTTCTGGAAGGCCAGGTTCACGACGCTATCGCTGATGTAGCGGATACGGCCGGGGACCGTGACCGTCTGGCCGGGGGCGACCGGGGAGACGGCGCCGTTCGGGCCGGAGAGCACGTTGATCGGGCTGGTCGTGCGGTTGGTGTAGGTCTCGGTGCCCGCGTCGCGGACGACGAGGTCCTCGGTGCCGCCGCCGACCTCATTCTGACGAATGTAGGAAGTGCCGACAGAGGTGATGATGTTGCTCTGCTCGATGTGGAAGAACGACGCGCCGAGCGAGAGGCCCTGGAGGGCCTTGACCGGGACGTCGTACACGAAGCCGTACTGCCAGCCCTTGGCGGTCTCAGGCGTCAGGTTCGGGTTGCCGCCGGCGCGCACGAGGCGCTGGGTGGCGGCGCCGTCGAACGGATCCCCGGTGAGGAGCTGCGGGCGGCGAAGGTCGGCGAGGCCGTTGGGGAGGGACTCACGGACGCCACCGTAGAGCTGGGGCAGCGTCGGGGAGCGGAAGGCCTCGTTGTACGTACCGCGGAGCATCAGGGACTTCACCGGCTGCCAGCGCAGGCCGACGTAGGGCGTCAGGCCGGAGTCATAGCCGTCGGAGAACTGCTCGTAGCGGCCGGCGAGTGTGAGCTCGAGGCGGTTGATGCCCTTCACGGTGCCCGCCTTGACGAGCGGGGCGTTGAGCTCGATGGCGCCGGCCTTCACGCGGCGGCTGGCATCGGTGGAGTCGGCGAGGCGGACCTGGCCGATGATGTCATCGAGGGTGGTGGAGATGGCGTCGTTAGCCTCGCCGAACTTCTCCTTGCGCCACTCGACGAGGAGCGCGCCGCCGAGGGGGCCGGTGGGCAGCTGGGCGATCTCACCGGACAGCTGGGCGTGCCAGAGATCCTGAGTGGAGTAACCGCCCTTCTGGGTGGTGACGCGGATGCCATCGAGGACGTTCTTCGGGTTGCGGTAGGAGGCGCCGCCGAAGATGTTCAGGGCGTCCGGAGTGCTCTTCGCGAGGGCGGCGCGGAGGCGGCTCTCGGAAATGGCATTCTTGGTCTGATCGACGACCTTGTCGTTGTCGTAGGAGTAGTAGATATCCCAGTTCCAGCGGTCGAGGATGCTACCCTTGGCGCCGGCGACGAGGCGCCAGGAGTCGTTGGTGATGTCGGCCATCCGGGGGCCGATGTCGACCGGGCGGTAGTTGAACGAGACGTCGACGCCGAAGGGATTCCAGTAGTTGGTCTTCGGGACGATGATGTTGTTGTCGCCCGCGGTGGAGATCGGCGAGGGCGCGAGCTCGATGTGGGACTTATTCTGCTGGTAGGCCGTCTCGACGTAGAACGAGACGTCCTTGGTCAGGTCGTAGCGGAAGGTCGTGTTGATGCCGAGGCGCTCCGTGGCGGGCGTGAGCCAGACAAACTCTTGGAAGTTGTAGAGGTTCGACGGATTGCCCTGGGGGACGAGGCGCTGGGGCTCGAAGGAGGAAGCGCCCGGCGCGCTGAACGCGCCGCCGGAAGGATTGCGGTTCGCGCTGGCGAAGTTCGGCGAGGCCGAAGCGAGCGTGCCGGCGACGACCCCACCGGTGCCGGGTAGACGGGTGATGGCGGTGCCCGCGGCCAGGCCGGGGATGTTGACGCCGTTCACGCCGTTGACTTGGCCAGCGGCGGCGCCGGTCAGGCCGATGCGGGCCTGCGGGCCCGTGCCGGAGCGGAGGTCGAAGGCGCCGGCGGCGACATTGTCCGCGTAGTCCGCGCCCCGAGCCGCAAAGCGGGCCGAGAGGTCAGCGTTGTTCGCGAACGAGGTGTCCGAGGCGCGCAGCGCGGCGCGCTCGAAGTAGGAGATACCGACCGTCGCGCTGGCCTTGCCGCTGGCGGCGCCGCCGAAGAACGAGTAGGTCTTCTCGGCGACGTCAGTCTTGAACGAGTTGCCGTAGCTCACGCCCACTTCCGCGCCGGAGTAGTCCTTGCGCAGGATGACGTTGACCACGCCCGCGGTGGCGTCCGCGCCGTAGATGGCGGAAGCGCCGTCCTTGAGCACCTCAACGCGCTCGACCATCGCGATCGGGAAGCGGTTGAGGTCGACGAACACCGTGCCGCCCGAGTTGTTGCCCGTGGGGGCGACGCGACGGCCGTTGACGATGACCAGAGTGTTGTTGGCGCCGAGGCCGCGGAGGTCGAGGGCGGTGGAGCCGCGGACCGCGGTCACCGTGCCGGCCTCGTTGATGCCGATGTTGCCGCCCTCAGGGAGCTCGCGGAGGAGGTCGGTGAGGTTGGTACGGCCAGACACATCGATGTCGGCGCGGTTGATGATCTTGATCGGGGAGGGTCCCTCGGTCTCGGCCCGCTTGATGTGGGAGCCCGTGACCTCGAACTTCTCGAGCTTGATCGGGGCGTCTTCCTTCTTCGCGGGGGTAACGGCCTGGGCCCAGACGACGCTGGCGCCCGCGGAACCCGCCAGCACGCAGCGCAGGGCCGCGATGGTCAGTTTTCTCATGGTGGTTTGGTTGGTTGGGAGGGTGCGAATCCGGCGACGGCGCCGAAATCCGATAATGAACGGATAAGTGAAAGTGAGGTTAAATTCGCAACGCAACGCCCAACTTTGGCCGCCGGGCGACGTTTGACTCCCGGCCGCAACCCCGCTCTCTCCCCAGCCATGCGCCGATTCCTGCTGCTCCTCCTGAGCATTTTCACCCTTCCCTGCCTGTCCGCGGCGGCCCCCTCCCCCGCCGCGACCCCGCCCGCCCTCGCGGATCTCTTCGCGGATCCGGAACTGCAAGCGGTGCAGGTCTCGCCCACCGGGCGTTACCTCACTTGGCTCGCCCCCAAGAACCAGCGGATGAACCTCGCCATCCTCGACCGGGAGACGCGCAAGATGCGCTGGCTCACCGACATGAAGATCGAAAGCGTGGTCGCCTACGTCTGGGCCAAGCCCGACCGGATCCTCTTCGCGCAGCAGTTCGGCGGGCGGGAGCAGTACGGGATGTTCGCGTGCTCCCCGGACGGGACGAACCTTGTGACCATCAACAAGCTAGAGGGCGTGGAGTCCACCGCCGACGGCTTGGGGGAAGGCGACGCGCCCTCGTCGGAGCGCGACCTGCCGAAGACCCTAGTCTCGCTGCTGTCCCGGGATCCGGACCACATCCTGATGAACCGCTTGCGCGGGAATTCCGGGCTGGGCGACGTGATCAAGGTCAACCTCCGGACCGGCCGGGAGACCATCCACGAGCAGAATCACATTAACGCGCGCGTCTGGCTGGCGGACTCGAAGGGCGTCATCCGCCTCGCGATTTGCACGGACTTCGAGAAGCCGGTGCAGGTAATGTACCGCTCGACCGAAAAGGCGGATTGGCGGCCGATCGGGGAGTTCAGCCGCGAAGTGTCGCTGCTGTTTGAGGAGGCGTCGCCCATCGACCCGCACTGGCGGCCAAGCGTCTTCGCCAAGGACGACCGCACCTTGTACGTCAAAAGCTTCCTCGAGCACGACAAGGCCGTGATCCGGACCCTCGACCCGGAGACCGGCACCTGGGGCCCGATCGTGTTTGAGCACCCGCGCGTCGAACCGGGAGACCGCTTGGCCAATTACCGGCGCGGCGGCCTGTCCTCTCGGGCGGCGGTCGATGGCCTGCTCTTCAACCCGGCAGGCGACCTCGCGGGCGTGTCCTTCCACGACGATTATCCGGAGGTCCGCTGGCTCGACCCGGCGATGGCGAAGCTGCAGCGCGACCTCGATGGAGCGCTCCCGGGGACGCGTAACTTCATCGCCAGTGCCACCCGGGACGGCCAAGTGATGGTGATTCTCGCCGCCAGCGACCGGGATCCCGGGACTTACTACCTTTATGACGCGGGCAAGCAGGAGATGTCCGTGATCGGCAAGGTGCGGCCCAAGGTGGATCCGGCGCGGATGGCCGAGATGCGCCCGATCCGATTCCCGGCGCGGGATGGCCTCGAGATCCCGGGCTACATTAGCGTGCCGGCGGGCCGGGAATTGCGGAAACTGCCGATGATCCTCGTACCCCACGGCGGCCCGTACGGTCCGCGCGACCAGTGGGGCTGGAGCGAGCAGGTGCAGTTCCTCGCCAGCCGCGGTTACGCGGTGCTGCAGGTGAATTATCGGGGCAGCGGCGGCTACGGCCTCTCCTTCCAGCGGGGCGGCTACCGGGAATGGGGCGGGAAGATGCAGGACGACCTCACCGACGCCGTGCGCTGGTGCGTCGCGCAGGGCTACGCCGACCCGGCCCGGGTGGGCATCTTCGGCGCCAGCTATGGCGGCTACGCGACGATGGCGGGCCTGACCTTCACCCCGGAGCTGTATTGCCTCGGCATCAACTATGTGGGCGTGGCGGATCTGGAACTGCGCGGGGGCGGGCGGAGCTTCGCCCTGCCGCGGATCTTCGCCGAGACGCGTTCGTTCACCAACCTCGACCCGGTGAAGGATGCTGCGCGCCTGAGCGCGGTGAATCCGATCAACCACATCCCCGCCATCCGCGCGCCCCTGATGGCCGCCTACGGCAAGAACGACCCCCGCGTGCGCTTCGACCAGTGGCAGAAACTGGAGTCGCGGCTCCGCCAGCACGGCAAGGAGTACGAGGCCATCATCGAGGAGAATGAGGGCCACGGGTTCCGTAAGCTCGAAAACAAGCTCGAATTCTATGCCAAGGTGGAGTCGTTCCTCGCCCGCAATATGAACGTCCCCGAGGGCCGGGTGAAGGTCGGGACACCGGTCGAGGTGGCGCCGCGACCGGGCCAGTAACCCGTCGAGGGACGCGCTCGGGTCAGGGCGCAGGCACCCACCCAACGATCCGCAGGGGAGCGCCGCTGCCCCCGCGGATCTTCATTGGCAGCGCGACGACCCGCGCTCCGATCGCAGGGAGCGCGTCGAGGGAAGCCACGTTCTCGAAGGCCGGAATCTCACGTTCAAACAGGATACGATGGGACTCAAAGAGCTGGGAGCGGCCGCGGTCGATGCTGGCCGTGTCGATACCCACCGCCTTCAGGCGGCGCTCCGTCGCTAGCCAGCGCGCGGCCGCCGGCGCGAGCCCCGGGAAACGCAGCTTGGCCACCGCGGCCGGCCCCTTCTCCGCCGTCCCGAGATAGCGCACCGCGTCGGGCCAACGGGCGGCAAAACCCGTATTCAGCAGTAAAATCGCACCGTCAGGAATTCGTCCGTGGCGCTGCTCCCAAGCCTGCAGCTCCCCCACCCCCACCTCGTGGTCTGGATCGGCCGCGCAGGCGGCGCGGACATCCACCACCGCCGCCGCGCCAATCAGCTGGTCCAGCGGGATGCGGTCGACAGTGCGGCGATCGCGGGCGAAGTGGATCGGCGCGTCGAGATGGGTGCCGCCGTGCTCCGAGGTCCGGAACCGGTTCGCGGCGTAAAAATAGCCCTGCGGCGTAACCCCCTTGAACTCGACCTCAAGCGCGAAGCCATCCGCGGTGGGCCAGTACAGCGTATCCGCCGCGTAATCGTGCGAGAGGTCCACCCAGCGCCCACCGGCGAAGGGATCGGCAGGGGCGGCGCCGTGGACGGCGGCGCAGGCGGCGAGCAGAAAACCGGCCAGAGTAGGAAGTCGGAGGACGCGCATCGCACCGGGGGTACTCCCGCAGCCTTGCACTCCTCAAGGGAAATGTATTGGCCTCCCTAGATCTGATGCGCGTCTTTCTCCGCCGACTGAGTCTCGGCCTGCTCCTGATCGCCGCCACCTCGGCCGTGCTCCTGCTCTCGGATCTCGGCTCGCGGCGCGAGGCCGCCGCGCGGACGCGCGCGGAACCCGGCCGGCAGGTCAGCATCGCGCTGCTACAGCACGCGTCGCAGACCATCCTCGACGATGGGCGCGAGGGGATGGTGAAGGGCCTGTCTGAAATGGGCTGGGAACAGGGCCGCAACGCCCGGATCAAGCTCTTCAACGCCGAGGGCGACAGCAATGTGTCGCAGTCCATCGCCCGCCAGATGGCCGCGGGCGGCCACGACCTGCTGATGACGATTACCACGGTTTCCCTGCAGGCCGTGGCCAACGCCAACCGCGCCGGCAAGACGCCCCACGTGTTCGGCTTGGTGTCCGATCCCTACGGGGCCGGCGTTGGGATCAACCGCGAGAACCACCTAGATCACCCTCCCTACCTCACCGGCTTTGCCACGATGCAGCCGGTCGAGGCCTGCCTGCGGACCGCCCGGGAGCTGAACCCGGGCCTGCGGCGCCTCGGCGCTCTCTTTAATCCGGCGGAACCGAACTCGCTCTCGCAGATAAAAGTGGCCCGCGCGACCTGCGCCGCTCTCGGGATCACCCTTGAGGAGGGGAACGCCGAGAACGCCAGCTCCGCCCCAGAGGCCGCGGCCGCGCTGATCGCCCGTGGGGTCGACGCCCTCTGGCTACCCGGCGACGTCGCGGTGATGGTGGCGCTCGACGGGATCGTCGCTGCTGCACGCAAGGCGCGTATTCCCGTCCTCACCGTCAACCCGCCGAGCGTCCGTAAGGGGACCCTCTTCGACCTCGGGGCGGATTACTTCGAGATCGGGCGCCTGACCGGCCGGCTCGCCGGCGAGGTCCTCAACGGCCGCAACCCCGCCACCATCCCGGTCGGCCCGCTGATGGCGGAGAACCTCTGCCTCAACCGGCAAGCCCTCATCGGCCTCCGCGAGGGCTGGTCCTTCCCGCCGGCCCTTGTCGCCCGGGCCCAGCTCATCCTTGACGAACAGGGCCGCGAGCAACCCCGCGCGGCGCCAGGGCCCAAAGCACCGCCGCCGCCTAGCCCCGGGCGCACCTACACTCTAGGTTTCGCGGCCTTTGCCCCCGACCCCCAGGTCGACCTCTGCCAGAAGGGCCTGCTGGACGGCCTCCGCGAGCTGGGCTTCGCGGAAGGAACCAACCTCCGCGTCGTCCGCCAACACGCGCAGGGCGAGGTGGTCAACATCCTGCCGATGATGCGCAACTTCGACTCCTCGGAGGTCGATGTGATTGTGCCCTTCTCGACGCCGGTGCTCCAAGCCTCATTCCAAGTCCGCGCCAAGCCCGTTGTCTTCACTTACGTGACCGATCCCATCGCGGCCGGCGCCGGGCGCTCCTTCACCGACCACCTGCCGCACATCACCGGAGTCGGGTCGCTCACGCCGGTCGAGGACATCGTAGCCGCAATGGTGCGTCTGCTCCCTGCCGTGCGCCGCATCGGCACCGTGTACAACAGCGGGGAGGCGAACTCGGTGAAGGTCATCGGCCTGCTCCGCGAATCGACCCGCCGTCGCGGGATCGAGTTGGTGGAACTCACGGCCGGCAACACCAACGAGGTGCTGCAGGCCGCGCAGGGCATCGTCTCGCGCCAGGTCGACGTGTTCTACCTGACGAGCGACAACACCGCGTTCCTCGCCTATGACGGCATCCGCAAGGTCTGCCAGGACGCGCGTCTCCCCCTGATCGTGGAAGACCCCGACGCCGCCAGCCGGGGCGCGCTGATGGGAGCGGGACCAGGCTTCTACCACAGCGGCAAGGCGGCTGCGCCGCTGCTGGCGCGAGTGCTAGGCGGGGAAAGCCCGGCCGGCATTCCGATGGAGAACGTGGCGGTGAACGAGATCCGGATCGGCCGCGAGGCGATCACGCGGCTCGGGCTCCGCCTCGATCCCGCGCTCGTCGCGGAACTCGAGGGGAAACGCTGAAACGATGGACATCCAACGCGACAAGCGCGGCGGCGAACTGATTTTGATCCTGCGGGGCCGGCTCGATGCGAGCTGGGCCGGCCACGTGGCCGACGCCCTCACGGCGGCGATCCGGGACGGGGAGCACCACCTGCGGACCGAGATGTCGGCCGTGGGCTACGTGAGTTCAGCGGGGCTGCGCACCCTGCTCACCGCCCACCGGCAGGCGAAGTCCATCGGCGGCAGCTTCGGGGTGCTCGCGCCCTCACTCGCCGTGCGTGAAGTTCTGGAGTTGGCGGGCCTCGAGCAGCTCATCACGACCCCGGCGCCGGCCGCTGCCCCCGCCGTTTCGGTCGCGACGCGCGTCCACGAGGGCGCGGCGGCACGGCACGAACTGCACCCCGTAGCCGGGGCGCGGCCGGGCGGACTCCGCGTGCGGATCACCGGCGAAGCAGGCCGGCTGCTCCACGGGGCAACCCCGGAAGCACTCTGCCCCACCCGCTTCGGCCCGGGAACCTTCGCCCTTGGCGTGGGCGCACTGGGCCCCGACGCGGCGGACAGCCGCAGCCGGCTCGGCGAACTGCTAGCCGCCGGGGGCGCCGCCGCTTACCAGCCGACGGACGGGCCGGGGCGGCCGGATTTCGTGGTGACCGAGCGCGGCCTCGAGCCGTCCGGCCACCTCCTACTCGGGCTGGCGGGCGAGGGTGACTTCGCCCTGCTCTCCCGCTTCACCCCGATGGGTGACCGCCGTTCCGTGCCGCTCGCGGCGCTGGCGGCCGAGGCGCTCGCACTGGGCGCGGCACCCGCGGTCGCTTTCGTCGCCGTCGTCGAGTCCGCAGGCCTCGTCGGCGCCACCCTGCGCCAGTCACCCGCCGCGGGGACCGGCGCGGACGAGCGCTTCGCTTTTCCGGCCGTGCGGGACTGGCTGTCGTTCACGCCGGAACGCTCCTTCCGCGACTCGACGGCCCTGCTGGCGGGCGTGGTGGCGCGCGCGGGCACGCCCTTCGAGCCCTTGCTGCGGCCACTCGGCGGGGACGGCCTCCGGGCGCACGTCCACGCGGCGGTCTTCCCCTACCGTCCCGTGCGGCAGGGCGCGGTCGAACTGGCGGCAACCGTCCGCGAGTTGTTCGACGGTCAGGGCCTCCAAGCAATCCTGCATCTACTCGCCGATCCGCGGGGCGCGGGCGGGGCGGGCGACAGCGAATTCCTCCGCGGCGCACTCTGGTGCGCCCCGGCTCATCCAGCCTGACCTCCACCGTCCCGCCATGACCCTCCTCCTCGGCGCGCTGACCCTCGGCCTGATCCTCTCGCTCCTCGCGATGGGCGTGTACGTCTCGTTCCGGATCTTCTCGATCCCGGACATCACCACGGACGGCTCCATCACCCTCGGTGCCGCGGTGGCCGCGGTGCTCCTAGTGGGGGGCACATCCCCCATCTTCGCGACGGCGGCCGGCGCGCTCGCCGGGGCCGTCGCGGGCGCGTTGGCAGGGGTGATCCACACCCGCTTCAAGATCAATTCCCTGCTCGCCGGCATTCTCGTGATGACGGCCCTGTACTCGGTGAACCTGCACGTGATGGGCCGCAGCAACGTGCCGTTGCTGCAGGCCAACAGCTTCGCCACGCAGGGCGAGCGCCTCGGGCAAGCCCTATTCGGCGCCGGGCCGCTGCACGTGCTCGGCTGGCCGGTGACCCCCGGCGACCTCGCGGTCCTCACCCTCGCGTTCCTCGCGGCGGTCGCGGCCGGCGTGGTCCTCTACCTCTTCTTTCGTACCGACGTCGGCACGGCGATGCGGGCGACCGGCGATAACCCGCAGATGGTCCGGGCGCTCGGGGCCGACGTCGATCGCTACACCATCCTCGGCCTCGCCCTCTCCAACGGCCTGGTCGCGTTATCTGGCGCGCTGCTCGCACAGTACCAAGGCTTCGCCGACGCCCAGATGGGCATCGGGATGATCGTGTGGGGTCTCGCCAGTGTGATCATCGGCGAGGCGCTGACCGGCACCCGGAGTCTCGGCCTCGCCCTCGCCGGCGCCGTACTCGGCTCCGTGCTGTTCCGCCTGCTGGTCGCCGTGGCCCTGCGCTGGGGCCTCAACCCGAACGACCTCAAACTCATCACCGCCCTGTTCGTCTTTTCCGCGTTGGTCCTCCCGCGCCTCCTCGCCCGCCGGCGGGGCGGCGCCCCGGCCGCCTGATCCCATGCTCGAGCTCCAAGGCCTCCGCCAGACGTTCAATCCCGGTACCGTGAACGAGGTGCGCGCCCTCCAAGGCGTGGACCTCACGTTGGACGAGGGCTCGTTCATCGTCGTGCTCGGCACCAACGGATCGGGCAAATCCACCCTGCTCAACGCGGTGGCGGGCTCCTTTTTCGTCGACGAGGGTCGCATCCGCCTCGACGGCCACGATGTCACTCGCTGGCCCGAGCACCGGCGCGCGAGCCTGATCGGCCGCGTGTTTCAGAACCCCTTCAGCGGGACCGCGCCCGGGATGTCCATCGCCGAGAACTTCGCGCTCGCCGCCCGCCGCGGCCGGGCCCGCGGGCTCGGCTGGGCCCTCGCTCCCGACCTGATGGGCGCGCTGCGGGAACGCGTGGCCGGACTGCGGATGGGCCTCGAGAACCGCCTCGACAACGCCATCGGCTCGCTCTCCGGCGGCCAGCGCCAAGCCCTCACCCTGCTGATGGCGACCTGGCTTCGCCCCCGCCTACTGCTCCTCGACGAACACACCGCTGCCCTCGACCCCAAGAGCGCGGACCAGGTCATCAGCCTCTCTGACGAGGTAATCCGGCGGGACGGCCTCACCACCCTGATGGTGACGCACTCGATGGCGCAGGCCGTGGCCTACGGCGACCGCATCATTATGATGCACCGCGGCCAAGTCGTGCACGACTTCCGCGGCGCCGAGAAACGCCGTCTGCGGCAGGAGGACCTGATCGACCGCTTCGACGAAATCCGCCGCCGTGAGCAACTCGACGAGGGTGCAGCGGCGATGCTGCGGGAGCTTTACGTCTGAACGATGTCCGCCGCGGTCCAGTTGCTCCCCCTCACGAGCTCGCTCGAGGAAATCCCGGGTCTGGCGGACGCGGTGGAGGCGTTCTGTGCCCCCCTCGAACCCGGGCCGCGCGACCTCCACGCCCTCCAGTTGGCCCTCGAGGAGGCCGTCACCAACGTGATCACCCACGGCTACGGGGAACAGCCCGGACACGCCTTCACCCTCGAGCTCCGGCGCGAGGAACGGCGGGTGACCGCCGTGCTCACGGACGACGCGCCCGCCTACGATCCCCTCGCTCGGGCGGAGGTGGACATCCACGCGCCCCTTGCCGAACGCGCCATCGGCGGGCTCGGGGTGCACCTCGTGAAAAAGCTGATGGACTCCGCAGGCTACGAGCGTCGGGATGGCCGCAACGTCCTGACCCTCGTCCGCACCTTCGCCCCTCCCGCCCCCTGATCCTTATGGAAATCACCGCCTCGACCCAGAATGACATCACGGTACTGGCCCTGCAGGGCCGCCTCGATGGCCTCGCCAGTCCCCAATTGGAGCAGCGGCTGGACGCCCTAGTCGCAGCCGGTACGCGCAAGGTGGTGCTCGACTGCTCCGCGCTCAACTACGTGAGCAGCGCCGGTCTGCGCGTTTTCCTCGGTGGCGCCAAGAAGCTCAAGTCCGCGGGCGGCCGCGCGGCGTTCGCCGCCCTCACCCCGGCGGTGCACGAGGTCTTCGAGTTGTCCGGATTCCTTGAGGTCTTGGCCGTCCACCCCTCAGCCGCCGCTGCCGCCGCCAGCCTCGCCTGACGATGATCCCGTCCCACCAGCTCACCTTCGTCGAGGAGATCGCGCTCCTCGCCCTCGACGACGCCACCGGCAAGCGCCTGCCGATGCCGACCCTCGGCTTCAGCTACGCTCTCGCCGGCGCCGCGCTCTGTGATCTCTTCCATCTGGGCCGGATCGACACGGACCCCGCCGCGCTGACCGTGCTGAGCACGGCGCCGACGGGGGATCCGATTCTGGATGAGGTGCTGAAGGTTCTCGCCGCGGCCCGGACCCCGGAGCCCGTCGGCTCCTGGCTCGGCGTGCTCGCCCAACGCTCTGCCTGGCTGGAAGCCGCGGCGGATGACCGGTTGGTGGAGCGCGGGATCCTGCGGCGCGAGGAGAACAAGGTGCTCTGGGTCTTCGGGGTTCGCCGCTATCCGACGGTGGACAACCACGAGCGGGTCGAGGTGCGCACCCGCCTCCGCACGCTGATCCTCGGCGACGATCTTCCCGACCCTCGTGACGCGACGCTGCTGAGCCTGCTCTGCGCCTGCCAGCTCGCCGCGGTGATTTTCCGCGGCCCCGAGTACAACGCCCGTGCCGACCGCCTCGCCTCCCTTGCGAAGATGGACCTCGTTGGCCGGGAGGTCTCCCGCGCGATCGACGCCCTGGGCAAGGCCCTCCTCGGTGCCTCGCCGCTGCGCCTCTGACCCCGCCCTCCGATGCCCAAGATCCTCCTTGTCGAAGACAATGAGATGAACCGCGATATGCTGTCGCGGCGCCTCCTCCGCCGCGGCTACGAGGTCGTGATCGCCGTCGACGGCCAACAGGGCGTGGACCTCGCCGGCACGACCCAGCCGAACGTGATCTTGATGGATATGAGTCTGCCGGTGATCGACGGGTGGGAGGCGACGCGCCGGATCAAGGCGGACCCCGCGACCAAGGCCATCCCGGTGATCGCCCTGACCGCGCACGCGATGGCCGGCGACCGCGAGCAGGCGCTCGCGGCCGGGTGCGACGACTACGACACTAAGCCGATCGACCTCACCCGCCTCCTGCCCAAGATCGAGAAGTACGCCGGGCCCGGCACCCCAGCGGCCTAACGCGCCGCCGCCCGATGTCCGACCAAACCGACCGCTCGTCGCTCTCGCACCTGCGGCACGACCTCCGGACGCCGCTCAACCAGATCATCGGCTACAGCGAGTTGCTAGCCGAGGAGGCCGCGGACGCCGGGCACGAGACCTACGCACCTGACCTCCAGCGCATCCGCGGCGCCGCCCGACAGCTGCTGGAGCTGATCAACCGCAACCTCACCGACGAGCGGGTCACCCTCGCGGGCGAGATCATCGCGGCCACCGCGCCCGCTGCCGCCCCGGCCGCCGGTTCCGCCCCGCCGCTCGCGGCCGCGGAGGACGCGCGCGCCCCGATCACGGGACGAATCCTCGTCGTGGACGACCAGCCCGGGAACCGGGATATGCTGGCCCGGCAACTCGAGCGTCAGGGCCACACAACCTCCGTTGCCGGGGACGGCCGCGAGGCCCTCGAGCGCCTGCGCGCCGCCCCCCACGACCTTGTCTTACTCGACCTGATGATGCCGGTGCTCGACGGCCACGGCACGCTCGCCGAGATGAAAGCGGACCCCGCGCTCAGCCACCTGCCGGTCATTATGATCTCGGCGCTCGATGAGCTGGGCAGCGTCGTGCGTTGCATCGAGCGGGGAGCAGAAGATTACCTGCCCAAGCCCTTCAACCCGACGCTGCTGCGGGCCCGCATCGGGGCCGGCCTCGAGAAGAAGCGGTTCCGCGACCAGGAGCGGGCCTACGTCCGCACCATCGAGGAGACCCAGCAGCGCCTGCAGGCGGAACTGCAGGAAGCGGAGAACTACGTCCGGTCAATTTTACCCCCGCCCCTCACCTCCGGACCGGTGCGCTCGGAGTGGCTCCTCGTGCCCTCCACCGAACTCGGCGGTGACGCCTTCGGCCACCACTGGATCGATCCGGACCACCTCGCGATCTACCTGCTCGACGTCTGCGGGCACGGGGTGGGCGCCGCCCTGCTCTCAGTGACGGCGGGCAACGTGCTCCGGCACGGGTCGCTTCCGGGCGTAGACTTCCGGGACCCGGGCGCGGTGCTCACCGCCCTCAACGAAGTCTTTCTGATGGAGAACCAGAACGGGATGTACTTCACCATCTGGTACGGCGTCTGGTCGCCCTCGTCGCGCCGGTTGCGCCTCGCGAGCGCCGGGCACCCCGCGGCGCTGCTCGCCACGCCGGCGGGCGCGGAGCGGAAGGTCGAGCGCCTGCGGGGCCCGGGAATGATTCTGGGCGGGATGAGCGGCACCGTGTACCGGACCCTGGAGCGGGCGATCCCCGCGGGAGCGCAGCTCTACGTGGTGAGCGACGGCACCTTCGAGATCACCCTGCCCTCAGGCGAGATGTGGCCGGTGACGGACTTCGAGCAGCACTTCACCGCGCCGCCCACGGGCACCGCCGCGGAGGACCTCGCCGCCTTGCTCGCCCGCGCCCGCGCGCTGCGCGGCGCGACCATGCTAGACGACGACTTCTCGATCATGCGCCTGGACCTCTGAAGGCCGCCGGCGCCACTTTCCCGATGGCCCCGAAAACCGCCTTCAACCTCCGCTTCCTCGGCGGCTTCCTCCTCCTCTGCGCGCTGGTCGGCGGCGGCCTCGCCGGCGGCTTCCGCCTGCTCCGTCAGGAAATCCGCGAGACCCTCCACGCAGAGGTAGACCAGCAGGTGGCTGAGGTCGGCCGCACCCTCTGGACGATGCGCAGCCTGTACCTCGAGCGGGTCCAGTCCTCGATGCGCGTGCTGCGGCAACTCGCAGCCGCCGAAGGCACGGCCTCCGCGGGGGATCCCGTCGTGGTGGAGGGACGGACCGTCCGTGACCTCCGTTTCGGCAACCTCCGGGGTGCGGCCGGCAACACGCTGGTCGACCGGACGGTGGACCTCGTCGGGGGGACGGCGACGCTCTTCACGCGGGACGGCGACAATTTCGTGCGCATCTCCACCAACGTACGCCGCGCCGACGGCAACCGCGCCATCGGCACGGTGCTGGACCCCGCCGGCCCCGCGATGGCGGCCCTGCGGCGGGGCGATGCTTACTACGGCGTGGCGGACATCCTCGGCCGGGCCTACCTGACCGGTTACGAACCCGTGCGCGACGCAGCCGGCGCTGTCATCGGGGTGCTCTACGTCGGCTATCCGATCGAGGCCATCTCGCAGGTCGGCCGCCTTTTGGAGGAAGCCCAACTCCTCGGTCAGAGCGTCATCGCCCTGCTGGACCGGCGAGGCGATCCCCTGTTTCCCGTGCCCACCACCAAGGTGCAGTTGCTCGAGTCGGCGCGGGCGGGCGCGGCCGGTGCGGCGGCGAACTGGGTCGACGGCGATTGGTCCTGGCGCAAGGAGCTGTTCCCTGAGTGGGGCTTCACCCTGCTGGTGGGCGTCGATCTCGCCCAGATCGACCGCGCCTCGTGGGAGCAGGTCCTGCCGGTCTTCGGCTTTATGAGCCCGATGATCCTCACGGCGCTCGGGCTCGGGCTATTCTTCGCCCGGCGGCTCTCGCAGGCGCTGACCACCGCGGAACGCCTGCGCGAGGAAGCGCGCAAGCTAGCCCTGGTCGCCAGCCGGACCCACAACGGCGTGCTCATCACCGGATCGACCGGCCGCATCGAGTGGATCAACGACGCCTTCACTCGGCTCACCGGCTACCCCGAGGCGGAAGCACTCGGCCGCCATCCGGACGAGTTTCTGATGGGACCGGATACCTCGCCGGCGACGCTGGCCGAGAAGAAGCGGGCGCGGCAGGCGCGGCGCGGCTTCCAGCTCGAGATCCTCAACTACCACAAGTCCGGCCGCCCCGTCTGGATCCTCGCCGACGGCCAGCCGATTTTGGACGAGCAGGGTGAGGTCCGGAACTACATCGTAGTCCAGACGGACATCACCCACCGCAAGCAGGCGGAGGCCGAGCTGCGCGCAGCCCAGGAAGCGGCGGAACAGGCGAACCGGACCAAGAGCGCCTTCCTCGCCAACATGAGCCACGAGCTGCGCACCCCGATGAACGCCATCATCGGCTACAGCGAGATGCTAATGGAGGAGGCCGAGGACACGGGCCAGGACGCCTTCCTGCCCGACCTGCGCAAGATCCACGGCGCCGGAAAACACCTCCTCGGGCTCATCAACGACGTCCTCGACCTCTCGAAGATCGAGGCGGGCAAGATGACCCTCTACGTTGAGGCCTTCGGGGTGGCCGAGATGATCACCGAGACCGCCGCCACCGTGCAGCCGCTCGTCGCCAAAAACGGCAACACCCTCGCCGTCGAGGTCGACCCCGCCGTGGGGCGGATGCGGGCTGACGTGACCAAGGTTCGGCAAACGCTCTTCAACCTGCTCAGCAACGCGGCGAAATTCACCCATCAGGGCCGGATTACTCTCGGGGTCGCGCCCGCGACCTACGAGGGGCGCGCCTGCGTCGCG
>CAIOTK010000148.1 GCA_903861185.1 uncultured Opitutia bacterium
GGCCGCGGATGAGGCCCGTCGGCTCATCGTTTGGCTACCGGTGGAAAACAACCTGTTCGAGAACGCCTGCGCCCGCCTCGCGGCGTTGCCGCCCTCGGTCTTCATCCGCGCCGCGGATGCGCTGCATCTGGCCTGCGCGGCTAGCACCGGCCTAAAGGCGATCTACAGCCACGATCGCCACCTACTCGCCGCCGCCCCGCACTTCGGTCTGCAGGGGATCGATATCCTTTCCTCGCCCTGAGAGTGATCGGCCAACGGCCTCGTCCGATCCCGGCGACGCGACACGCCGATCCGAGGGCTCTGGTAGCGCCCTCGGGGTGAAACGCTGCAGCGGCCCCGCCGCCGCCGGCGGTGAATAACCGGTGAACAAGGTTGGGCCCAACTTGTTCACCGTTCCGGGCGGTGCAGCGATAGTGAGGAACTCCTGCTTTCGTTTCGGGGCAGGGCGGACAGTGTCTGTCTTGTTCCTTGATAGAACAGTCGCAGTGCAGCGGTCTGAAAAACGCCGCTGAGAGCACGACTGGGATACTCCCGGGCAACCGGGGAAAGGAGGGCGGCAACTGGTGCCGCACTCCCCTCGACGCGGCGCAAGCCGCGCCCAGGCATATGTCACCAGTTCCTCTGGCCGGAGTCGTGTCCGGTCAGTTCACGCACGAATCAGGAACTGTGCGGCGAGGCGTGATCAGAAACCACGCCCAGCCGAGTCAGATCCGCGGGAAGTTTCGAACCGCGGATCCACGCAGTCACCCCAGAGGGTATCGGTTGCTACTGCGCCGACCAGAACGCCAAAGCCTTTCCCGGCGGGACGACCCCGCCAAAAGGCCCGCTCCCCAGACGGGAACGGGCGCGCAAAGGAGAGGCTACGGCGGGGAGCGCACGGACCTGGCAAAGTCCGTCCAGCTCCTCCGGGGGCGGTGTCGAAAAACGGCATCACCCCCCTGCAAACGCGAAACGCAACCTGAGAGGCAAGAGGTCAGACCCGTAACACGGGGCCAACGGCCGGCTAATCCCCGGCGCCGTCCCCGTGGTCACGGTGCCGACGCGAAGCACCTTTGCAGGCGTGTCAGCACCACGTCCGGCGCGAGGTCCCCGGCAGGGGACGTCCGAACTGGGCGCAGAGGCCTCACTCGAAAGATTCCGGCTGGAAACGGCCGGGACGGTCCCGCCATGAGACCGGAACTCCGCCTGCCGCGGAGAGTGGCGTCGGGAAACACACCGCCCGCGAAAGCGAGAGCGCCCAAGCGTGTGTACACGGGAAAGAGCGCGTGGCGAACGCCCACTCCCACATAAGCCCCGGAGACCGAAAGGTTTCCGGGGCTTTTTGTTTGCCGGTAAGCCCGGCCAGCCTAGGCCGGTGCCCGCCCCCGCGCTCCCGCAGTCGACGGCGCCACGGCTCTCGGCCAGCCCGGAGACAATCTAACCCCTTGGCTTTGAGCCGATAAGCCCTGGCTCTCCCGTTCAGAGCTGGAACCTTGTTCCAATCTTTATCCTTCGGTCATCCTTCGGTTACTCTTCGGTCTTATCAACATTTTACGTCGATTTACCTAGGTAAGACCGAAGGATTACCGAAGGATAACCGAAGGATGTAGCTCCGAGTATCGAAGGGAAAGGCCACGCGAGAGCTGCCGGCGGGATGGCGACCCAACGCGCCCGAGGATCAAGGCGCGGACGGGTTCCGGGTGGGATCGCGCTGATCGAAGGCGCGGTCGCACCTGCGAAACATCCTCGCGTCCAGCCGCGGCCGCGCGAACACAGGAGTTGAAACGCCAAGCCCAACGGTTGACACTCCCATCGATGAGCCTAGCCGAAATTCTCGACGAGTTGCCGCGCCTCACGCACGAGGAGCGTCGACTCTTGTGCCGACGCGCGCTTGCGCTCGAAGAGGCAGAAGACGTCGCGGTTCTTGAGCACACGGCCGCCGAAGGGTTCGCTCTGCTGGATCGGATGGAGGCGGAAGACAACGCGCGTGGCAAAGGCAAGTGAGGTCTGGATGATCGATCTCGGGATGGTCGCGAAGGTGCGACCCTGTCTTCTCCTCACCGACTATCCCGCCGACGACGAACTCGCGCTCATCACGGTCCTGCCGCACACCACGGCACTCCGCGGAAATCGCTGGGAACTGGCCATCCCGAAGCCGTTCCTGAAGCCGGGCGCATTTCACCTGCAGCAGGTTCAATCCGTGTCCGTATCCCGCCTGGAACGTCGCCTCGGCCTCCTCACCACGGAAGAGTGGAACACGGTGCAGAACCGCCTCACCGACTACCTCAGTATACCGCGATTCTTTCCCTGAGCGCCGCATCCGGGAACTGGATGCTCACCCGCGCGCCGCCGGCCGGGGAACGCGCAGTCCGCAGCGCCCAACCCTGCGTCTCGCACAGCCGGCGGGCCAGCGCGAGGCCCAGTCCGTAGCCCCGCGGCCGCACCTCCTCGCCGGCATCCGGGAAACCCGGCCCCTCATCGTCGACGGTGAGCGTGGCGTCCGCCGACCAAGCGACCGTCACCCCGCCCTCGGGCGCGTGCTGGAGGGCGTTGCCCACCAGGTTATGCACCAGCATCAGGAGAACCTCGCGGTCGGCCAAGACGCGCAGCTCCGGCGGAATCGCGACCGCAAGTTCCCGCGCCGGATCCGGACGGATGGCCCGCTGATCCTCGATCGCCTCCTCCGCGACCGCGCGCAGGGGCACCCACCGCGCCTCGGCCCGCTCCCGGCCCTCCCGCGCGAGGACGAGGAAAAACTGCACGAGCCGCTCAGCCCGTTGCACCGCACGCGTCATCCGCGCTAGCGCCCGCGCCCGGCCCTCCGGCTCCTCCGCCACCTCCGGGAGCAACACCGTGGCAGCCTTGAGCACGGCCAGGGGCGTGCGCAGCTCGTGGCTGCACTCCGCGATGAACTGCCGTTCCCGCACGAGGGATTCGGCCACCCGCGACCGGGACTCATCC
Organism: uncultured Opitutia bacterium; assembly: GCA_903861185.1. Classification (GTDB taxonomy): domain Bacteria; phylum Verrucomicrobiota; class Verrucomicrobiia; order Opitutales; family Opitutaceae; genus ER46. The sequence continues at coordinate 2,941 of CAIOTK010000148.1, forward strand.
AGCGCCCGAGCCAGAAACCCGACCTCGTCGTCGGCGCATCCGTCCGCCAACGGCCGCGCCGGCGCCCCCAAGAGCCCGGACCCCGCCTGCACCCGGGCGGCCAGCGCGACCACCGGCCGCACCGTCCAGCGGACGATTAACCCGCCGAGCAGCAGCGCCAGCAGGCCGACGCCGACGGACGCCGCCAAGATGCTGGTGCGGACGGACGCGACGCGCTCCTCGGTGAATTCGAAGTAGGACAAGTCGGCGAGCCACCAGCCGCGCCCGGCGCGGTCGCGCCGCAGCCGGAACTCCCGCTCCCGATCGGAAGCCAGCCAGACCCGCCAGCGATCGGCTATACCCGCAATCAGGACGGATGCCGATCCGTCCGCCGAGGCAAATAGCTCGTGTGGACCCGGGGTGTCGGGCGCAGCAGCAAGGCCCGTTCTCTGGCACAACGCCGCATCGTCCTGCACATAGGTCAGCCATTGCGGTCGGGCCGGGCTCCCCTCCGGCCGCTCCTGCGCCTGCACGGCCTCAGCCACGAGCGCTTCCAAGATCGCATCCTCCGCCTCCAGCACCAGCAACCAGCCCGCCGCGGCCATCACGGTGAAGCCGCCGAGCGCCGCCAGCGTCAGCACCAGCGGGATCCGAGACCGCAGGCGTCGCGGGACCACGCGGGAAACGATGGGAGGGCGGCTCACGGCGCGCCCTCGTCGGAGTGGATCTGGTAGCCGATGCCCCGATGCGTCCGGAGCAGGGCGGCGCCGCCGGCCGCGTCGAGCGCGGTGCGCAGCGCGAAGACGTGGGAGCGAAGGGCGTCACTGCCAGGCGGCTCATCCCCCCACAGTTCGCGCTCGAGCTGGGCCCGGGGCACCACGGCAGGAGCGTGGCGCAGCAGGATCTCCAGAATGGAGAATCCCATTCGGGTCAGCTCCACGGGGTGGCCGGCGTGCCGGACCTCGCGCGTGGCGGGGTCGAGTTCAAGGCCCGCATAGCGCAGGACCCCGGTACCGCCCAGCACCGCCGTACCCGAACGGCGGATCAGCGCCGTCAACCGCGCCTCCAACTCCGCGGGGGCGAAGGGTTTCACGAGGTAATCGTCGACGCCCGCCGCGAAGCCCTCGAGCCGTTCCGGCAGACTATCGGCGGCGGTGAGCATCAGAATGGGGATGGCGGCCAACGGACCGGAACGCAGCGTGCGACAGACGGCCAGGCCATCCATTCCCGGCATCATCCGATCGAGGATGATCACCGTGGGACGGTCCGCCGCGGCCAGCCGCAGGGCGAGGGCCCCGTGGCGCGCGTGCGCGACCTGCCAACCGCGGCGGGCGAGGAAATCCCCGATGCTTTCCGCGAGGTCCAGATCATCCTCCACGAGCAGCAGGCGTTGGCCGGTCGAACCCATCCCCGCAGGAAACCGAGGTGCGTCAGAAAGACCAGCGCAGGCCCGCGAGGAGCCCCCAAGCATCGTAGGCGATCCGCAACCGGCGGCCGCCCGTTCCCTGCAATTCCCGCTCGCCAGCCGCCACCGCGCGCCCTTCGAGGAAGAGCTCCGCCCGGGGCGCGAGCGGCCGCTTCAAGCCGAGGCTCCATTGCCAGGCCGGAAACGATCCGGACTCGAAGCCGCCGCCATCGGGGCCTTGCAGATCGAGATCGAGTTCTTGGATCCAGCCGAAGCCCAGACCCGCGTACGGCTCGATCCCCAGCCACGAGAAGCGCGGGCCGGGGGCGTAAGTCGCGTTGAGGAAGAGGCTATTCGAGGCGACGTCTCCGCGAGTGAACCGACGGTCCCCCGCGTCGAGGGAGCCCAGCTCGTTTTTCCGGTAAAACCACTCGGCCGCGACGGCCCAGTTCGCGCCGAATCGCCGGCCGACCGCCCCGCGCATGAAAGGACCGTCCTTGAAGTCGCCTTCGTAGGTCCGACCGCCGAGCGCGACATCCCCGGCCGGGATCACGCTGAGACCGGCGGAAAACTCGGTGAACCACGCGGAGGTGGGGGCGGCCGAGGTGACCGATGGCGTGGTGGCCGCAGCCCGGAGGGGCGAGGAGGCGAGGAACAGGGCGGTCAGACCGAGCGCAGCCGGGAGCATCGCTGCACGCAAGGAACGGGACGGGAGGGAGTACATCGTAGATCTCCGCTCGCTGCCGGGGGAATCCTCGGAAGGAGGACTCCCAGATGGAGCCTCGTTCTGGCGCCGACAAGGAGAGGAGGCCGGTACGCTACCGATCGCCGCGTGAAGGGAACGTGAAGGAAACGTCCGAAACACGTTAAATCCCGCTCGCAGCTCAGCCCCTTGCGCCTTTGCCGGCCCTCCGGATGCCGCGCTCAAACGGCAGCGGCGGAGGGCTGGACCAAGTCCCAGCGGTTGCCCCAGCAATCGACGAACACGGCAACCCGGCCGTAGGGCTCGTCCCGCGGGGACTCCTCGAACCGCACGCCGCAGGCGCTCAGGCGCGCGTGCTCGGCCGCGAAATCATCCGTGTGGAGGAACAACCACACCCGCCCCCCACCCTGCCCACCCACGAGCGCACGCTGGGCCGGAGTACTCGCCTGCGCCAGCAACAACGCCCCGCCCGCGCCCGAGGGCGCTACAACCACCCAGCGCTTGGTCGCGGACAGGCGTTCGTCCGCCCTAACCTGAAACCCTAGGACCTGCGTGAAGTACGCGATCGCCCGGTCGTAGTCATCGATCAGGAGCGTGGTGTAGGCGAGACGGGAGGGCATCGGGAAAAGCGCATCGAGGCGGCAGCCCCCTTCAAGCCGGCTCTGCGGTGTCAGGTTCCTCCCGCAGGTAACCTTCCGCATCAAACGTCCACGGCTGCGGCGGACCGGCGAACTCCAGACCTGCCCTACCCTCCACCTCCGGCCACAACGCCGCGGAAACCTCCATCTGGGCCACGGACAGCGTGTCGGCGATCCGCACGACTCGGGGTGCCTCCCCGGGAAGCAACGCCAGCGCCCCGAGGGTCCGCTCGATGGCCTCCCGGTCGTCGGCAAACCACAACGGCACCTTGGCGGACTGGGGCGCCATCGCGGTCAGGGCGTTCATCGCCATCGCCTGCTGATCCAGACTGCGGACCGCCCGGGCGGTCGTGACATCCGCGAGGCCGATGCCCACCCCATTACCGTGGGTCTCGGGCGTGAGCCCGCGGACAAAGATGCGCCGAATAAACGGCGCCGGGCGGCCCTCCCGCGCCAGCGCGGCGGAATAGCCGTGGACCGAGCGGTTGATCACGTTGGTATCCATCCCGGTCCCGCTGATGTTCTTGCCGATCCGGTCGACCACCAACAGGTCGATCTCCTCGAACGGCAGTAGCGGCAGCAACGCCCGCGCGTCCGCGAGCAGCCCGGGGTCCACGGCCTCGAAGTCCGCGGCGCGGACGCCCGTCACCCGCGCGGTCGCGTGGTGCTGGTCCTCGAGCACGGCTAGTCCGCCGATCAGCGGGGTCGCCTCGCGCAAGACCCGCCAGATCCCGCGGATCGCCTGCTCGTGGCCAATGCGACAGGCGGCGTCGTGCATCGCCGAGGCGCCCGCCTGCTTCCCGAGGCCCACGACGGTCATCTTGATGAGGCCGCTGCCGAGGGTCGGGCTGAAGAAGTCGGTGTGGGGCTTCACTCGGTTCAGCAGCACGATCGCGTCCGCCGCAAGGGCTTCGACACTGCAATAGGCCGGCACCCCCTCGGCCGAGATGCCGACCTGCCGCACCTCGAGGGAAGAGCGTATCGGAACGCCCAACGCGGCTTCCGTTACCCCATAGCTAGCGAGCAATTGCAGCTGACCTTCCGGCGTTGCGCCGCCGTGGCTGCCCATCGCGGGAAACAGGAACGGCCGCACGCCGCGTTCCCGCAGCCCGGCCACGACCAACGCCACGAGGCGGGCGAGGCCGGTAATACCCCGGCTGCCGACGCCCACTGCCACCGAGCTACCCGGGCGCAGGGCCGGGCTTAGGCGGTCGAGCCCGGCGGCGACGGCCGCGGGTAAATCGAGGGGCGCGGTGGGCGGAAAGACCTGCCGCACTCGGCGCATCAGGGGCAGCGGGGGCATCCCTCACCACGGCGCGGAGCGACGCCCGAGGCAAGCCCAGGGCGCGGCCAAACGGCTGGGTTCAGCCCTTCCGTTTGGGCGCAGGGCGATACGCCGCACCGAGGTCCGGCGGCAGCTGCCGGTGCCACGCCAGCAGCGCAGCCCGCAGGCGCTCGACCTCGGCCGGAAACTCCGCGGCCCGGTCGCGGCTCTCGGCCGGATCGGCCTCAAGGTCGTACAGCTCCGCGCGAGAGCCGTCGTATTCGCAGAGGAGCTTCCAGCGGCCCTCGCGCACGGCGAGGTCCGGCAGATCCGCGACACCCGAGAACGTATTCCGGTCCGGCGGCCGCCGGAAGAAGAGCGGCCTGCCCCGCCCCACCTCCGCTCGCCCCAGGAACGTGGCGGAGACGTCCACGCCATCGAAAACCTGATCCGCGGGCGCGGCGGCCCCGGCCAGCGCGAGGAGGCTCGGGGCGAGGTCGATCGAGGCGAGGACGGAAGCGCGGTTAACAGACCCCGCGCGCGCCGGGGCGATCAGCCCGGGTCCCCAGACGATGAGCGGCGAACGCACGCCGCCCTCGTACAGCATCGCCTTGCTGCCGCGCAGGCCACCGGAGGAGCCGGCGCCGAACTCAGGGCCGTTGTCCGAGCAAAGCACGACGAGAGTCTGGTCCCGCCACTCGGGGCGGGCGCGGAGGGCGGTGAAGAACTCGCCCAGTTGGGCGTCGAGTTCCTCGATCACGCCCCGGTAGAGGGCGGCCTTGGAACCGTCGCCACGGCGCGCCGCGGAGGGGAAGAACGGGGAATGCGGATCATCCGGCCAGAGGTTTAGGAAAAAGGGCCGGCCAGCACGGGTGGCCGCGTCCATAAACGTAAGCGCCGCGGAGACAAAGGTCGGGGTCACCTGGGGCCGGGGGCGCCAGGCGACCTCGCCTTGGCCGAGGGTGTCGGAACCGAGGGCGTGGCGGCGGGGCGAGCTGCCGTCGTATGCGTCCAGCAAGGGCAGCACGCGGGGGCCGAGCCCCTCGAAGTTCACCAGCGAGGCCTCGAAGCCGTAGGCCGCCGGGAGCGGGGCATCGGCTACGTCGCGCTGGCCCCCGAGGTGCCACTTCCCGAAGTGGCCCGTGGCGTAACCGGCGGCGCGGAGCTGCCGTGCGAGGGAAGGCGCGCGGGGGTCGAGCCAGTCGGCCATCCCGCGGGCAGCATTCTCGGCGCGGTTGTTCAGGTAGGAGGAGATCCGCCAGCGCTGCGGGTACTGGCCGGTGGTGATCCCGGCGCGGGAGGGCGAGCAGATGGGGGAAGCGACGTAGAACTGCTCGAAGCGCAGGCCCTCACGGGCGAGGCGGTCGATATGGGGCGTGCGCGCGGTCTGGTTGCCAAAGCAGGAGAAGTCGCCCCAACCGAGATCATCGAGCAGGATCACCACTACGTTGGGGGCACGTGGAGCGGCGGCCGCAGCGGGAGCGGCGCCCGTCAGCGCCAAGCCGAGGGCGCCCCAGAGCCGGAGCAAGCGGCGGGCCGGGCTCATTTGGTCCCTCCGGCCTTCTTCTTCGCGGCCGGCAGCTGGCGGGCGGCGGAGCGACGATCGAGCGGCCAACGCGGATCCGGGGTGTGCTCCGACTGGAAGATGGTGGCGGCCCGCGCCACCTGGTCGGGATGCGCGGCGGCGAGGTTGGCCCGTTCGCCCGGATCTCGGGCGAGGTCGTAGAGTTCGATCGGCTGGTCGTGGGCATTGCGGACGGCCTTCCAATCGCCGAAGCGCGCGGCCTGGAGGGGGCGTTGCTCGTGCAGTTCCCAATAGAAGAAATCGCGGCGGGGCGCGGGTCCGCCGCGGAGGAACTCCACCAGCGAGCGGCCGTCCGTACGGTGATCGGCGGGCAGACGCACGCCGGCGAGTTCCGCGGCCGTCGGGAGGAAGTCCCAGAAGGCCCAAGGTTCGTCTGAGACGCGCCCGGCGGGGACGACTCCAGGCCAGCGGGCGAGGGCCGCTTGGCGCAAGGCGCCCTCGTAAAGACCCCGCTTGTAGCCGCGGAGGCCGTTGCTCGCCTGATTGAAGCGGCGGCCGATCTCGGAGTCTGGGTCAAAGGAGGAGCCGTTATCCCCGGCGGTCATCACGAGGGTGCGGCCGTCGAGCCCAAGCTCGGCGAGGAGGTCGAGCAGCTGGCCGATATCGCGGTCAAGCCGCGTGACCATCGCGGCGTAGGCTTTCTGCTGGTCGGTCCAAGGCTCGCGGGCGTAGTCCCCGAGGTCATTGATCTCGAAGCGGCTGTGCGGGAGCGTGATCGCGTAATACAGGAAGAAGGGGCGGTCGCGTTGGGCGCGGACCCAGCGGAGGACGTTTTCCTGAATCAGGTCCTGGGCGTACACCGGGCCGACGCCCGTGCCGGTGTTGCCCGGCAACTCGAAGCGGCGGTCGTCGCGGTACAGGTAGGTCGGGAAGTAGGAGTGGGCGTGGCGCTGGCAATTGTAGCCGAAGAAGTGGTCGAAGCCTTTCCGCAGGGGGCTACCGGAGGTGTCGAACATCCCCATCCCCCATTTACCCATGGCGGCGGTGGCGTAGCCGGCGCGGCGGAGGACCTCGGCAACGGTGGGCGTCTCCGCTGGCAGGGGCAGTTGGCCCTCGGGCTGAAGCTCCCAGTTGCCGCGGATCGGGGCGTGTCCGGTATGGAGCCCAGTGAGCAGGGACGCGCGGGAAGGAGCGCAGACGGTGGTCCCGGAGTAGGCTTGGGTGTAACGCGTGCCCTCGCGGGCCATCCGGTCGAGCCGTGGGGTGCGGATCAGCCGCTGGCCGTAGACGCCGAGGTCGCCCTGGGCGAGGTCATCACTGAGGATGAAGATGATATTGGGGGAAGGCGCGGCGGCAGGCAGCGGGGCGGCGGCAAACGCGAGGAAGGCCAGCAGGGGGAGAAGGCGCGGGAAGCGGGGCATCGGGCGCAGCCAAGCACGCGCCCACGGGCCTTGGCCAGCCCGCCCTTGCGGCGAAGGAGCGCGGTCCTGCCCCTCTCGCGCCGCGGACCGGCGGCAAGGTTGCCCCGGGGTTACATCCGCGACACCTTGCCCAGATGAAAACGCTCTGTGCCTCTCGGCTGCTCCGCGTCCTGCCGCTGCTGCTGCTGGTCCTCCTCGCGACCGGTTGCGAATTCGAAGCGCCCCTCTCGGCCAAACCCGAGGCACCGGTGGACGAGCGGCTGTTGGGGCGCTGGGCGGCGCCCGACGGCTGGGCCAAGGTCACGCGTTATGATGCGGACCATTACATCCTCGTTTACAACGGCACAGTCTTCCGCGCTTGGCACAGTCGGGTGGCGGGGCAGGACTTTCTCACCTTGCGGAACCTAGAAGGTTCCGCGCCGCGGCACCATTTCCTCCATTGCCGCCGCGTCTCCGACCGGCGCATCGACGTGAGCTTCGTGCGCGAGGAGCTCGTCCCGCGCCACGAGCGGGACCCGGAGGCGCTGCGGCGGGCGGTGGCCGCCGGCTGGGGCCAGCCCGACTTGCTGGGCTCGCCCGTGCCGTTCATCCGACTGGATTGAGCGGGCGCGTCGCTCCGACGGGTTCAGAAATCCATCCGAGCCTTCGGGGCGGGCAGGGGCAGCTCATCGAGGCGGCCGGCCGCAGACACGATTTCGTAGGCGGTCCGGAAATGCAGCTTCGCGAAGTCGCCCAGCGCGCGCGCGCCCAGTCGCTCCACGATCCGGGCCCCTTGGGCCTTGGCCGCCGCGCCAGCGCCCTTTTGCAGCTTTTCCCCGAGGCGGGACGAGAGCTCGTTCATCTGCCGGACGAACTCCGCCCGCGCGACCACCGAGGCGGCTGCGACGACCGGGTCCTCTTCCGCGCGGGGACGCATCCGCAGGTCAAACCCCGCGACGCCCTTCCGGGCGAGTTCGCGTTGCGTGAGTGGCTGCTCTGAGAATTGGTCCAACAGGCCCCAAGGCACCGGGCGCTCCGCGAGGGCTTGGGTGAGCGCCGTCGCGTGTTGCCAGGCGAGGAGCCGGTTCAAGTTCGCGCCAGGCCGGGCCATCAGCTCGTTGTAGCGCGGCATCCCACAGAGGCAGGTGCGGACCACCACGCCCTTCGTGGCACGGATCAGGGCGTCGAGCCGCAGGATCTGGGGCTCCGTGATCTGCTTCGAGTCCTTGACCCCGGCCTCGATCCACGCGGCGATGGCCGGGCGGTCCGCGATGACCGTGGCGGCGACTACCGGGCCAAAGAAATCGCCCTTGCCGCTCTCATCCAGTCCCGCGTGCGGTTCGAACCAATCCGGGTGGCGGACCTCGTCGTAACCGAGGCGGGCCTCGCCGAGCACCTCCGGTTCGAGCACATCGCGCACGAAGTCTTCGGTGCCCTTGCCGGCCACCACCACCTTGCCGCTGGTGTAGGCGCTGACGTTCACCTTGAGGTGGTCGGCGCGGAAGGCGAAGTGGGTGTGGGCGACGGAAAACGGTTCCCAGCCCCGGCCGGCGAGGAGGCCACGGAGGGTCTCCAGTTGCGCCGCGTCGAGCTTCACCGTGTGGGAGGCCAGCTTCGGACGGGCGGATTCGTCGCGGGAACGGGACGTCATTGCGGGCATTGGCCACCAAAGCGGCCGAAAGCTCAAAAAGATTCTGCTTGGGCCCGGAGGGTTGCCCGCGGTGTGCTGGGGCCGTGCCGTCCGAACTGACCCCACTGGCCCCCGCGTTCCGGGCCGCCCTGCTGGACTGGTACCGGCGCCACGCTCGCCGCCTACCCTGGCGCGAGCGACCCGGCCTGTACGCGACGGTGGTGAGTGAATTTATGCTGCAGCAGACGCAGGTGAAGACGGTGCTGCCCTATTTCGCGCGCTGGCTGGAGGAGTGGCCGGACTTCGCGGCGTTGGCGGCCGCCTCGGAGGAACGCGTGCTGCGGCTCTGGGAAGGGCTCGGGTACTACTCCCGCGCGCGCAATCTGCACCGGCTGGCGCGAGCGGTGGCGGCGCTCCCGGAGCCCCCGCGGACCCCGGAAGCGTGGCGGGAGTTGCCGGGGGTAGGACCGTACACGGCGGCGGCGATCACCAGCATCGCCTTCGGCCACCCGGCGGCCTGTGTCGACGGCAACGTCGTACGGATTCTGGCGCGGCTCACGGCGGATGGCACGGCCTACCGGGACAGTGTGGCGGCGGCCAAGGCCCTCGGGCCGCTGGCAGAGGGGTTACTGAACCACGGCGCTCCCGGGGATCACAATCAGGCGATGATGGAGCTCGGCGCGACCGTCTGCCTGCCCCGCGCTCCAGCGTGCCTTACCTGCCCCGTGCGGGCCTTCTGCGCCGGCGCGCGGCAGGGTCGGCCGGAGGAACTACCCCGGCTGCAACCGCGCCAGTTGGAGGACCGGACCGTGGTGCGGGTCTGGTGCCAGCGGGCGGGGACGCTGCTCTTGCACCGTTCGCCGGAGGGCGCCCGGCGGCTCGCCCGCGTGCACGAGTTGCCCAGCGCGGAGCAGGCGGGGCTGACGGAGGAGAAGGTCCGCGAGGGGGCCCTGCTAGCGCGCAAGCGGCGCGGCATCACCCGTTACCGCATCACCGAGTTCATCCACAAGGTGCCCGCCCAGGAGTTGCCTGCGCGGGGGGACGAGGGCCTCGTGTGGGTGCCGGCGGCCGAACTGGACGGGATCACGCTGTCCGGCCCGCACCGGCGTTGGGTGCGTGAACTGCTGGCCCCTTGAGGCCGGCGGGGGCGCCTCACCCGCGCCGAGCGAGGAGCGCTTCGATGCGCGCCTTCGAGGCCCGGACCTCGTCGGGCGAAACCCGGGGCGAAAACTCCAAGGTGAGCAGGTGCTCCGGCCGCCAGAACTCGCTCACCATCCCAAAATCGATGTGCCCGGCGCCGAGCGCCTGGTGATCCCGGCCCTGGGCATCGACGTCGTGGAGGTGCCAGCCGATCGTCCACGGCGCCATCGCCGCGAGATGTTCCCGGTGCCGGAGCAGGCCCATTCCTTCCTTGATGTCAGCGTGACCGGTGTCGTGCCAGTAGCCGAGGGGGGAACCGGCGGGCTGGCCACCGAAGAAGGCCGGGAATTCCCCATCGAGGGGCAGCTCCTCGAATTTCTCCCGGTTCTCGCAGCCGAGCCGGATGCCCTTCTCGCGGGCGAAGTCACTGATCTCGCGCAGGCGGTCCTGCACCTGCGCCCAGAACGGGGGGGCGCGGCGCTCGAGGCGCTCGCGGCAGGAGCGGAGGATCCCGGCGTAGGTCTCATCGCCCGGGGTGCGGCCCGCGTCCGGATGATCGCGGAGGTATTGGCCCAGCTGGCGGGCGGGATTGAACCAGAAGAATTCCACGCTGCCGAGGTGCAGCACCAGCACCTTGGCGCCGACCTGCGCGGCGAACTCGATCGAGCGGCGCGTGTGGCGCAGCCACTGGTCGTGCTCGCGGCGGTCGCGGGCGGAGGGCTGGAACAGGTTAGGGGCGGCCTGCACGACCCCCGTGGGGAGCGGACAGAAGTTGTGCGTCGAGGTGATGCGCACGACGCCCTCGGCCACCGCGCGCAAAATGCCGGGCACGAGGGTGATGCGGATCCCGTGGCTCAGTTCGGCGTGCGAGAACCCGAGGGCGGCCATCTCGGAAAGCATCGCGTAGCCATCCTGATGCCGGTGGGAGCACCAGCTAGTCGAAAGGGCAAGGAGGGGCGTCACGGGGCGGAAGAGGAGACGCGGCCGGTCGGGCGCCGGTTGCGGCGCGGGGGGCGGAAAGCAAAGGGCCGCGCGGCGCCGAAGCGGCCGCACGGCCCGAAAACGGGGGGGAGGAAGCCTTACTCCGCGTAGCGGCGGCGCAGCATCTGGGTGAAGGCTTGAACCTTCTCCTTCCGCCGGCGCTTCTCGCAGGGCTTCTCGTAGTACCGCTTGGCGCGGGTTCCCTTGATGATGTTCTCGCGCTCGAGCTTCTTCTTCATGCGGCGCAGCGCACGGTCAATGGGCTCGTTCTTGCGGATCTTGATTTCGATGGGCATGGGACGACTGGAACAGTACGGAAGAGAAAGAGGAAATGGCGAATACGCCCGGCGGAGCGCTCGGCGTCAACGGGATTTTTGAGTCGCGAGCTCACGGGCCAACTCAGCGAGCAGAGCCTCGTGCCGGGGACCGGGCGAGAGGGGCACTTCGGTCGCGTGTCCCGCCCGCCGGGAGGAGTCGGCTTCCAGGACTTCGGCCAAACGCACCCGCACCGTGGTGCCAGCCTGCGCGGCCGCTAGGCGCAGCCGCAGCACCAGTTGCCGGGAAGTGCCGGGGTCCGCCCCGGGCGCGACCGCGCTGACGGCCTCCAGTTCCCCCTGCGCGGGGGAACCGCGGACCACCCGGTAGCCGAGCCGGATCACGACGGCGCGGAGGGAACCGTAAACCTCCCGGGGCGCACCGGGAAATACCCGTTCCACCGCGGGATCCTGCAGGCGGCGCTGGACCGCCTGCCCGGCCGCGTCGGCCACGGCGCAGCCGCCCAAGCCGGTCGCTAACCCCGCCAGCGCGATGACCGCGACCAGCCCGAGTCGGGCCGATTTCACGGGTGAGGAGCAGGGATCCGATGGACCGCGGCCAAGTAAGCGCTGATCTCGCGGTAACCGGAGACGAAGTCGCGACCCGTAGCGTGGTGGTGGCGAACGGCGACCCCTTCCGGCGCCGCCGCCGAGAGCACGAGCACGGGGCACCCTTGGTTCTCGGCCCCGACCAAGGGCACGATCGCGGCCCGCGGCCGCGGGAAATCGACGTAAGCGACGTCCAGCACCCCGCGCAGGAACGGGTAGGAGGCGAGCAGCCCCTCCACCTGGAGGCACTCCGGGCAGTGGTAGAGGTCCGGGCCCGCACGCGGATCCGGGAACTGGGGCGAGAGGAGGAAGAGTTGGTCGCGGGGCTTCATACGTTATCCACGTAACGCCGGGTGATGTCGCCGTACGCGTCGATGCGGCGGTCGCGGAGGAAGGGCCAATGGGTGCGGGTGGTCTCGACCTGCGCGAGGTCGATCGGCACGAGCATCACCTCTTCACGGTCGGTGCCGGCCTTGGCCAAGATTTCCCCGCTGGTGCCCGCGACGAAGCTCTGGCCCCAGAACTCGATCCCGTCGCCCCCCTCGGGCCGCTCGGTGCCGATCCGGTTGACGGCCGCGACGTAACAGCCGTTGGCCACGGCGTGAGCGCGCTGGATCGTTTCCCACGCGCCGTGCTGGCGGGCGCCGTGTTCGGCCTTCTCCCCCGGGTGCCAGCCGATCGCGGTCGGATAGAACAGGATCTCCGCGCCTTGGAGCGCGGTGAGGCGGGCGCCCTCGGGGTACCATTGATCCCAGCAGATGAGAACGCCGATCCGGCCGAAACGAGTGTCCCAAGCGCGGAAGCCGGTGTCGCCCGGGGTGAAGTAGAATTTCTCGTAGTAGAGCGGGTCGTCCGGAATGTGCATCTTCCGGTAGCGACCGACCATCCGGCCGTCGGCATCAAAAATCACCGCGGTGTTGTGGTAAAGGCCCGCGGCGCGGCGCTCGAAGAGGGAGGCGATGACCACCACCCCGTGCTTGCGGGCGAGGGCCTGAAAGGCGCGGGAGCTGGGCCCGGGAATCGGCTCGGCGAGGCGGAAGTACTCGTGCTTCTCGGCCTGGCAGAAGTACTGCGAGCGGAACAGCTCCTGCGTGCAGATGATGTTGGCGCCTTGGCGGGCGGCCTTCTCGGCTAGGGCGAGAGTGCGGCGGAGGTTCGCGGCGGGCGAGGCCCCGCACGCGTGCTGGAGGAGTCCGAGGGTGATCTTGGCCATGGCTCAGTAGACGACCTTGTTCAGCGGGTACTCCACAATCCCCTCGGCGCCCAGCGCTTTGAGCTGCGGGATAATCTCCCGGACCACGCTCTCGTCGATGATCGTCTCGAGGGCGATCCAGTCGGGCGCGCTCAGCTGCGCGATCGTCGGGTTGCGCAGCGCGGGCAACTGGGCCGAGACCCGCTCCAAGGCGGCGCGAGGCAGGTTCATCTTCAGGCCGACCTTCGACCCGGCC
>CAIOTK010000149.1 GCA_903861185.1 uncultured Opitutia bacterium
AGGTCGGCTCCTGGATGGGCGCCTCCACCTGCTTCCTCGCCGCTGGCCTGCGCGGACCGGGGGCCAAGATCCTTGCGGTTGATAATTTCCAGGGCCTCTCCACCTGCGGCGAGGATGCCGCCTGGTACCAGCGGCACTTCCGTCGCCTTGGCGCGGACAGCACCCTCGCGATCTTCCGCGCCAATGCGGCCGCGCTCGGCTTCGCGGCGCGGATGGAACCGGTCGTAAGCGACTCGCTCGCCGCGGCCCGGAGCCTCGCGGACCGGCGCGGCACGATCGATCTCGTGTTCATCGACGGGGATCATTCCCACGCCGCCTGTGCGGCGGACATCGCGGCCTGGACGCCGTTCGTGAAACCGGGCGGCGTGATCGCGTTCCACGATTTTGGGAGCCGGGCGGACGGCGTGACGCAAGCGATCTTCGAGGCGACGCGAGACGGCCGCTTCCGGGAGATCCTCGGCGTGGCGGGCACGATCATCGCGTTCCGCGTATAGCCGGCCGCTTGCGCCGCCGCGCGGGCCGGATTGCATGCCCCATGCCAAAGATGCGCCGCAAAGCTGACCTGCCGACCAAGGACTGCGCGGTGTGCGGCCGCCCGTTCGTCTGGCGGCGGAAATGGGCGAAAGTCTGGGACGAGGTGCGCTACTGTTCCGATGCCTGCCGCGCCCGACGCTCCGCCGCCCCGCGGGCGACCGCGCCCTAGCTGCCCCCGAGCGGGCGGTGCCAGAGGGAGAACCCATCGGGCGCGACCCCCGCGGCCGTGAAGCGGCATCGGCGCAGCAACGCCTCGGACCGCCCGTTCCCCGGCCGCACTCGCGCCCGCAGGCCTGAAAATCCGGCGGTGGATGCAAGGACCGCGAGGGCCTCCACCATCGGCGTGCCCAACCCGCGGTGCCCCGCGCCGCACCAGTAGCCAATCTCTGGCTCCGGGTCGGCTGATTGGAGGTCGCACGCCGCCGCGGGCAGACCGCTCTCGTCGAGCGCCACGAACGCGAAATGCCCGCCCGCTCGCCAGCCCGCCGCCCCCCACTCCAGCCAGCCGCGTGCGTCGTCCGCCCCGTAGGGCCGGTCCCCGCAGCGCGCGGCGAACAGCCACCGGAAGAGCTCCGGCTCGTTGCAGAGGGCGCCCAGCCGTTCCAGTACCGCAGCCGCAGGCGTAAGGGTGTCCAGCGGTACTAGTCGGTAGGTCCGACCCGTCCGGGGATGGTGGAGGAGTACGGGGTTGCGAACGGGCACGGGCATTACCGTAGCCTGCACGCGCACTGCCACGGAGGCACGTTTGAACTGGCGGCCAGGCAGGACCCCGCCCGCGGCTCAGTCCAAGTGCGGACGGTACTCGGGCACGAGGCGCTTCAACTCACCCTTGAGCTGGTTCGAATCCAGCTTGAAGAGGCGGTCCTCCAGCGCACGCACGTCATCCAGCGCCACCAGGGCGCGGCTAGTGAAACGCATAATCCGCGCGTGCGCGGTGGGCGTGTACGCCTCGGAGTGGTGCTGCAGCTCCTCAAAGAGCTTCTCGCCCGGCTTGAGCCCGGAGAAGACGATCTCGATGTCCTCCCCCACCCGGAACCCGCTCAACTCGATCATCTGGCGCGCGAGGTCGACGATCTTCACCGGCTGGCCCATATCGAGGACGAAGATCTCTCCTCCACGGCCGAGAACGAACGACTGTAAGACGAGCCCGACCGCTTCGGGGATCGTCATGAAGTAGCGGGTGACCTCGGGATGGGTGACCGTCACCGGGCCGCCATTGGCGATCTGGCGCTTAAAGATGGGGATGACGCTGCCGGAGGAACCGAGGACGTTGCCGAACCGGACCGCCATAAATTTGGTCGGGCCCTTGTGTTCGCGGGGCCGGCGATCGAACGGCGCCCGGCTAGGCGAGCCGGCCGCGGCCGCGGCGGGAGAGAGCGGCGGATCGGACAGCACCGGCTCAGCGCTGGCCGCGAGGGCCATCAACTGGAGTTCGGCGAGCCGCTTGGTCGCGCCCATCACGTTGGTCGGGTTGATCGCCTTGTCGGTGGAGATCAGGACGAAGCCCTCGACCCCGTGTTCGGCGGCCAACTCGGCGAGCCGGCGGGTGCCGACCGCATTGTTGCGGATCGCCTCCGCCGGCTGGCGTTCCATCAGGTAGACGTGCTTGTGGGCGGCCGCGTGAAAGATCACCTGGGGCCGGTAGCGCTCGAAGATGTAATTCATCCGGTCGCGATCGAGGACGTCCGCGACCAGCGGCACGATCACCCCGCCGAGGCCCGCCTCGTTCAACTCCTGCTCGATGAGGAAGAGCGCGGCCTCGGACTGCTCGACCAGCAGCAGCCGGGCGGGATTGACCGCTGCGATCTGCCGGCAGAGCTCGCTCCCGATGCTGCCGCCCGCCCCGGTGACCATCACCACGCGCTTGAAGAGCGAGAGGCGAATGCCCTCGGAATCGAGCTCGACCGCCTGGCGCCCTAGCAGGTCCTGCACCTCCACGGGCCGGATCCGGCTGGTGAGCACGCGCCCGGACGCCAGCTCCTCAATTGAGGGCAACGTCTCGACCTTGAGACCCTGCTGCGCGAAGAGTTTCACCACCTCCTGCACGCGCCGGGCGGGCGCGGAAGGCATCGCGATGATGGCCTTCGCAAGCGTCGCCGCGCCGTTGATCCGACTGATGTCTTCGGGGCGGCCGACTACAGGCACGCCGTGCACCAACTTGCCGTGCTTGGTGCGGTCATCATCAAAAAACATCACGGGTTCGAAGCCGCGATGCGGGGCGCCAATGAACTCCTTGGCTAGGGAGGCGCCGGCATCTCCGGCCCCGACAATCGCGATGCGCTGGATCTGCGGCTGGAGGCCACGCGCGGCACGGGCCGCCCGGCTGGTGCGCTCCCGGAAGAGCCGGGCGGCGAGCCGGCCGGCGCAGAGCGCGCCAAAGCAGAGCATGAAATCGATCAGGAGCACCCCCCGGGGGACCGCCAGGGGCTTGTACAACAGCAGGCGCGGCAGCAGCAGCACCAGACTCGCCCCGCCCATCGCCCAGGCCAACCGGAACAGGTCCGGCAGGCTGAAATAAGTCATCAGCGTGCCAAACTGCCGCGCCAGATAGAGCGCGAACAGCTTCACCACCAGCATCATCCCAATCAGCCGCAGCCGCTCCCGCTCCAACTCGTCGGCGACCTGGAAGTCGAAGCGGACCTCGTAAGCCAGGTAAAAACTGACCGCGATGATCCCTGCGTAAATCAACAGCAGCACGGCCGTGCGCTGCCACTGGCTGACTTCACGCAGCGCGGCCGGATCCGGCTTCGCCACGGGAGGGGCCGAAAGCGGGGGAGGACTCATAGCACTTGCCGGACCGGCCGCCCGAAACCGAACGCCACACGATCAAAGCTGCCACCAAGATGCATCACTCCCATTTGGGTAGGGTTAACCGTTGCCTTGGCAAGCCTCGGCTGGCCAAAAACTAGCGCCGCCGGGGAGCCGGCCGCCAATCCGCGGTCACGACGGAGGAGAAGCCCCCCCGCGCCTTCCAGTCGGCCACAATCGTCAGGGAACGAGGCTTTAGCCGGGCACCGAGGTCGTCGCAGATGCGGTTGGTGGCCGCCTCAAAGAAAATACCCTCATTCCGGTAGGCGTGGAAGTAGAGCTTGAGCGACTTGAGCTCGACGCACGTCTTGTCCGGCACGTAACGGACCGTGATGGCCGCGAAATCTGGATGACCCGTCATCGGGCACACCGAGGTGAACTCGTGGTGGGTGTGCTCGATCAGGTAGTCGCGCCCCGGCGCGGGATTCGGGAAGGTTTCGAGGATCTTCGGGTCAGCCATGCTGGCAATGAAGCAACAGACAGCGGGCCGAGAGGCAAAGGTGAAGTGATTCCGCGGCGCCACCGCTTTTGCCTTCGACAAACCCCGGGCCTGCGCCTGAGCGTTTGCCCTACCCCAATGTTTGCCGCCCGGATCCCAGTGCTGCTCCTGCTGCTCGCCGCCGGCCTCGCCGTGGCGGGGGCCGGGTGCCGGGGGCGTGAGTCAGGCCGCGTCATCAAGCTGGCCCACGGGCTAGACGTCACCCACAGCGTGCACCGTGGGATGGTACGGTTGGGCGAGTTGCTCGCCGCCAAATCCAGCGGACGGCTGCGGGTGGAGGTTTACGCCAACGGGCAACTCGGTAGCGAACGGGAATGCCTCGAACTGGTGCAACTCGGCGGTCTGGGAATGACCAAGGTGTCGTCCAGCGTGCTCGAGGGCTTCGCGCCGGAGTTCAAAGTATTCGGCCTGCCGTACCTATTTCGGGACGCCGCGCACCGGCAGGCCGTGTTCGACGGTCCCCTCGGCCGGGAGATCCTCGCCGCGCCCGAGCGGAAGTTTCTCCGGGGCGTGTGTTACTACGACGCCGGGAGCCGCAGCTTTTACACCAAGAAACCGGTTCGGACTCCGGCCGACCTGCGCGGCCTGAAGATCCGCGTGCAAGAGAGCCCGATGGCCTTTGCGTTGATCCGGGCCTTCGGCGCCTCGGCCACGCCCATCGCGTTCGGCGAGCTCTATACTGCGCTCCAACAGGGCGTGGTAGATGGGGCGGAGAACAACCCGCCCTCCTTCCACCTCGCCCGTCATTACGAGGTCTGCCGCTTCTACACGCTGAACGAGCACACCTCGGTGCCGGACGTTTTGGTCGTCGGGACGGACCTCTGGAACCGCCTCACGGCCGAAGAGCGCCGCTGGCTGCAGGAGGCCGCCGAGGAGTCCGCGGTCTACCAACGGGGCCTCTGGGCGGAATCGGAGGCAGCCTCGCTCGCCGCGGTGCAGGCCGCCGGCGTCGAGGTCATCCGGCCGGATCGGGCGGCCTTCTACACTGCGGCGGCCGCGCTGCGGGAGTCCGTGCGCGACGATCCCGTCATCGGGCCCCTCGCGCGCCGCATCGGGGAGGTGCGGCCGTGAGGACGGTATGCCGCGCGCTGGACCGGATCCTCAGCACCGGCTTGGCCGTGCTGATGGCCGCGATGGTCCTCAACGTGCTCTGGCAAGTCTGCACGCGTTTTGTCCTCCGCACCCCCTCGAGCTTCACCGAGGAAGTCGCGCGTTACCTGATGATCTGGGTGGGCCTGCTGGGGGCCGCCTACGCCACCGGCCGCAAGGCGCACCTCGCGCTCGATCTGCTGACCGGCCGCCTGCAGGGCGGGGCGCGG
>CAIOTK010000150.1 GCA_903861185.1 uncultured Opitutia bacterium
GGGGACAGCGGCTGGCGCGTGGGTTACCAGTTCGCCCCGCTCGGCAGGGCCGGCCCGTGGAACCTCGAGCGCCTCTGGCACCCCCGCCACGAGGGCCAGCCCGCGTACCTCGTGCCGCCGATCTTCAACCTCGAGGACGGCCCGTCGGGCATCGAGTACTACCCCGGCACCGGCCTGAACCCGTCGTACCGCGGCCACTTCTTCATCACACACTTTAAGGGCGCGGTCGCGAGCAGCGGCATTCACACCTACACGCTCAAGCCCCGCGGCGCCTCGTACACGGTCGCTACCGCCCAGCCGTTCCTCCGCTCGGCCCTGCCGACCGACGTGAAGTTCGGCCCCGATGGCCGCCTCTACACCGCCGACTGGGCGGACGGCTGGCCGAAGTCGCGCCGCGGCCGCATCTACGCGATCGCCGACCCCAAACACGCCCAAGACCCGCTCGTGCGCGAGACGCGGGCATTGATCGGCGGCGACTGGACCCGCCGCCCCGCGACGGAACTCGCGCGTCTGCTCGGCCACGCCGACTGGCGCGTGCGGCTCGAGGCCCAGTTCGAGCTGGCCAGCCGCGGCGACACGGCGGCCCTCGAGGCGACACTCGACGACCCTAAGCTGCCGGAGCTGGCGCGGCGGCACGCCCTCTGGGGCCTCGGCCAGGTAGGCGCCCGCCAACCCGCTGCCCTCGCCTCCGTCCGCAACCACGCGCGCCACGCGGAGCCGGCCCACGCTGAACTGCGGGCCCAAGCGCTGCGGGTGCTGGGCGACGCGCGCGACGCGGCCGACGCCGAGCTGTTCCTCGAGGCACTCGATGCCGAGCCCCTGCGCGTCCGTTACTTCGCAGCCCAAGGCCTGGGCAAGCTCCGCCACGCCCCCGCCGCCGGCGCCCTGTTCGCGGCGCTCGAGCGAAACCACGATGCCGACGTCGCCCTGCGCCACGCCCTCGTGATGGGCCTCACCGGCGGCGCCAATCTGACCGCCCTCCGCACGGCCACTCACGACGCCTCGGCGGCCATCCGCCTCGGCGCCCTGCTCGCCCTGCGGCGCCTAGGCCGGCCGGAGGTGACGGAAGTCCTGCAGGATTCCGAACCCGCCCTCGTCCGCGAGGCGGCCATCGCCATCAACGACGTGCCGATCGCGGAAGGTTACGTCGCCCTCGCGGCGCTGCTCGACGGGCCGACGCGCGACGAGCCCGTGTTGTTCCGCGCGCTCAATGCCCACTTCCGGCTCGGCCGCCCCGCGAATGCCAACGCGCTCGCCGCCTACGCCGCCCGCGCCGACGCCCCGCCCCGGGCCCGCGCCGAGGCGCTCGCCCAGCTCGCCCAGTGGCCGAAGCCCCTCCAGCGCGACCGCCTCGTCGGCGTCTACCGGCCGACCGCCTCGCCCACCCGCGACCGAACCGTCGCGACCTCGGCCCTCACCCCGGTGATCCCCCGCCTCTTTGCCCCCGGCACCCCTGCCGAGGTACTCACCGCCGCCCTAGAGGTCCTGCAATCCCTCGAGCTAGAAGGCGCCACCGAGACGCTGCTCGCGCTCCTGCGCGACGAGTCCCGGCCCGTCGCCAGCCGCGTCGCGGCCCTCCAACTCCTCGACCGCCGCAAGGA
>CAIOTK010000151.1 GCA_903861185.1 uncultured Opitutia bacterium
GCCAGCACCCCCACGGGCAGGAAACCCAGCACGTTGATAAAGGTGTCCCGGGCATCGCGACGCCAGATCTGCGACCAATCCGAAGTCCCCGCCAGCGGCAGCTTGTGCGGCACCTCATAGACGGCCGGCAACTCCAACCAAACGCCCGGCGACCTGCCGCCGGCCATCCGCCCCCGACCCTCGTTCAGGGCGAAGAAGGCCGCCATCCCGGCAGCCGGCCCCCACCCCTCGGCTTCCCGGCGCTCCCACTCGCGCTGCCGCTCGGCGACCTGCTCCGCGCTCCGCGGCTCCCACCCCACCCCCAGACTGCGCAACTCGCCCCGCCAACCTCGCTTTCCCTGCGGCGCATCCCCCAAGACCCAACTGCCACGCCACGCCTCGGGAGGCACCCGAAACTCCGTGGAGCGCCGGCGCAAAACCCCGTCTACATACATCCGAGTCTCGCTCTCCCCAAAGACCAGCGTGATCAGATGCGGCCGGCCATCCGCCACCGTCGTGCCGATCTCCCGGATGCCCCGCGGGGCCCCGGGCGCGGGAATCCACAGCAGTAGGTCCGCCTTCCACTGGCACACCGCCAGCTTCGCCGGCAGCTGCCCATCGTGGAGCGTCAGCACCTGCTGCAACGCGGGAACCGCCTGCGGCGAGGCGACCAGCTCGAACTCGATCCAGCAGGCGCCGGGCGTGGACGTCTGGAGTCCCGCCGGCAGCGGCTTCATCCAAGCCAGCGAGGGCGGACTGAAGACCAAGCCAGGTCCGTCACGGCGCCATTGCACCCGATTGTCCGGCCACAGCTCCCACGGCCACCAGCCAATCGCCAAATAGAGGCACCCCACGAGGAACAGTCCCCACCGCGCCATCCGACGCAGTCGCGGGTCGAAAGCGGGGGTGGGCTGCACCCTCCGATCCTCCCGGGCGCCCCGGCGAGGTCAAGTCGGCGGGACCGCGCCGCCAGCACGCACTTGGCGCAGCGCCTCGTAACACGCCACCCCGGCCGCCGTGCTTAGGTTCAACGACCGGACCTCCGGGTGCGGCTGGGGCAACGTGAGCCGCCATCCCGCCAGCTCCGCGTGCAGCCAGTCCGGCGCCCCCGCGCTCTCGCAACCGAAAACTAAACCGTCTCCATCCGTAAAACCGGCATCCCAGAACACTCGCTCGCCACGCGTGGTAAACAACCAGAGCCGGCGGGGAGCATCCGGACTGGCCCGAAAAGCGGCCCAATCCCGGTGCTCGCGGACGTCGAGGAAACGCCAGTAATCCATCCCCGCTCGCCGCAGGTTGCGGTCGTTGATCACGAAGCCCAGCGGATGGATCAGATGGAGTCGGGTGCGAGTGACCGCGCACATCCGACCGATGTTGCCCGTATTGGGCGCGATCTCTGGCTGGAAGAGGACGACGTGCAGCATCCCGCACCCTCAGCGGCGGTGTTTGAGCGCGGTCTCGACCTCCCGCTGGTGCGCGCGAGCCCGCAGATCCTCCCGCCGGTCGAACTGCTTCTTACCTGTACACAGGGCGACCTCGACCTTCACCAGCGCAGCCTTGAAGTAGATTCTGAGCGGCACCACCGCCCGGTTACCGCCCGTCTCCAGCGCGACCCGGATGCGCTCCAGATGCCGGCGGTGCAGCAATAGCTTCCGGATCCGCTTGGCATCGTGATTGTGGATATTCCCGAACGCGTACTGCTCAATGTGCGCATTGTGCAGCCAAAGCTCCCCCTTCTCCACCTTGGCGAAAGCGTCGCTGATCTGCGCCCGCCCCGCCCGGATCGATTTCACCTCGGTGCCGCGCAGCTGGATTCCCGCCTCGAAGCGCTCGTCCACGGAGAAATCCCGCAATGCCTTCGCATTGCGGATCTCGGTGAAGCGCGGGGCGCCGGATGCTTTGGACGCGGCCATCGGAGGAGGAGGTCAGCCGCAGGCAGGGTGGAAAAAAAAGGCGGCGCCGACAAGGTCGCGCCGCCAAGGGATCGGGCTCAGAGGGAGCGTCAGGAGGAGGCCAGCTCGAAACTAATCTTGCCCTCGATGACCTCGCGCAGCGCGACGTCCTCCGGGGAGAGCTTCTCGAGCGACTCGACCAACGGGCGATTACCCCGCTTGAGCTGCTTCACGCGGCGGGAAACCACGTTGATCAGGACGTTCGGATCCGGGATGGATTTAACGGCTTCCTTGATGTAATCGTCGCGCATGGAAAGAGAGGGGACCGGGCTCGGGAACCACCGAGCGCAGCACCCGGGCCCAGGAGCGTCAAGGGCGAATTCCCCGCGCCTCAGGCCTCCCGCAAGCTGAGGTCGACCATCAGGTCAGCCGCGATCTGCTCCAAATCCGCCCGCAAGGCCGCCAACCGGACCGGCGCGGGAACCCGGATGCTAGCCCGCGCCTGAAACAGGATTCCCCCGCCCATCGGGGCGCCGCCCCGTTCCGAGGAAAACTCCTCCACGTTGACGCCGTGGCGCGCGAAGACCGCGGAAACCGCACGCACAATCCCCGGGCGATCGTGCCCGACCAACTCCACCACCGCCAGCATCCCCTCGCCCGCAGCACCGGCCGCGCGGGCGGGCGCGCCCTCCGCCTGTTCCGCCTGGACCATTACCGCAAGCCCCTCCGTGCCCAGCCCCGCCAAAGCCCGCTCCAGGGAGGATCGCCGCTCCCCGGGCACTTCCACGCGGACAATCCCCGCGAATCGCCCCCCCAGCCGACACATCCGGCTCTCCAGCCAGTTGCCGCCGTGGTCAGCCACCCGCGTGGCCACCGCCTCCACGAGTCCGGGCCGGTCCGCGCCAATCAGGGTCATCACCAAGGTCTGGGTCATAGGAAAATCAGATGGCGGGAACCGCGGCTACTCCTCCAACTCCACGTTCCAGTAGGCGACGTCGAGGAAATCGCGCCACTGCTCCTGCCGCCGGCCGCCGAGGGCCAGCGCGATCACCGGCCGCCACTTCGGCCGCACCGGGCGGCGGATCAGCCGCATCCCCGCCTCGTGCGGGAGCCGGTTGGCCTTGCGCGTGTTGCACTTGATGCAGGAACAAACGATGTTCTCCCACGTCGTCCGGCCGCCCTGATCGCGCGGGATCACGTGGTCGAGGTTAAGCTGTTCCCGGGGCAAGACGCGCGAGCAATACTGGCAGGTATCTTGGTCCCGCGCAAAGACGTTGCTCCGCGTCAGCTTCAACTCCTTGCAGGGCATCTGATCGAACACGGTGAGCAGAATGACCTTCGGCAGCAAAATCACCCGGTGCGGGGTGCGTACCGCCTCCTGCGGAACTAAGGGCGGATTCGACGCGGAGAAGTCGATCCAGTCCAGCATCGAGAAGGTGCGGTAGTCGTCCTCTTGCTGCAGCACCACCTGCGCCTGCCCGCGGGCCAGCAACCCGAACGCGCGCCGGGCGGCGACAATGTTGATCGCCTGCCAGAGGCGGTTCAACACCAGTACGGGCTGCTCAAGCGCGGCGTCCATTCCGGGAAGCGGCAGTAACGACGCGCCGCCCCAGCTGTCAAGGCGCGCCGCCACGCCCTCATCGGAAAAACGATCGCGAGGCCCCTCCGCTTTCACCCGACCAACGCCGGCCGCGGCCGCCGGCGAGGGCTTACGGAGCCCGGTCGGCCGGAATCCAAGAGCGGAAAAGAGTCCGGTCCGGCGCGGGATGCTCGTGCCACACGGCACCGCCACAACGAGCCAACAGCGCGATCGCGAGGGGAATCCCCAACCCGGCGCCCTCACCCCCTCGGGCGTTGTGGCCTTGGAAGAAAGGCTCCCCGAGGCGCGCCGCCTCCTCGGCCGACAGCCCGGCGCCGGCACTCTCCACCTCCAGCTCCAAACCACCGTTGCGCCCGCGCATCCGCAGCGCGGGCCGCGACCCGGGCTCCGCGAAACGCGCTGCATTGGCGAACAAGCAGGTCCAGGCCTCCTCCACCGCACGGCGCGGCAAGACCCAGCACTCGTCCGATTGGCTCTCGACCTCCCACGTCCAATCGGCCGCCTCCACCCCGGCGCGCTCGGCCAGCGCGCTCAACCACGGACGCACCTCTACCGGTTCCCGCCGGTCCAGATCCGCGTCACCCAACGCACGTTCCACCTGCTCAATCTGTTCGACCAGACGACGAAGGGCCTCAATCGAGCGATCGCACGTCGCCAGCCACTTCCGCTCCCGCTCCTCGGTCAGATCCCGCCCGTGCCGCGAAAGGAGGTAAGAGGCGCTCTGCAGCGACGCGATGTGGTTCTTCATCTCGTGCGCCAGCAGCCGCTGAAAATCGGCCGGCACCGCTAGGCCAGCCGCCACCGCTCCCGGTGATGCGGGCGCGACCGGACGGAAACCTTGCAGGGCGAGTGGGGTAGGCATGGGAGGAGTCGAGAGCGCGGACCGCGGGGACGCCAGCGGCCGAGGCGGTGGGCGCTACCTAGCGACGGCGGCGGAAATCCAGGGGATACACCACTGGGAATCACCCCGACCGCGGACCTCGCGGCGTTCAGCCGGGACGACGGGCTTCGCCGGCGCGAGCGGCCGCTTCGGTGGCCTCCGCCCCGGCCCGGTGCAGGCCAACGAGACCGATCTCGAAGGCGTAACGCACCAAGTCCTGCGCATTGCGGGCATCCGCCCGCTCCATCAGGCTCTGGCGGGTGCGGTACACCTTTTGATCCGAAAGCTTCATCTCCTTGGCGATGTCCTTGATGGAGTACCCGCCGGCCAGCAGTTCCAACACGCGGAACTCGGTCGGATCCAGCTTGAGCATGCCGCCGGGGCCGCTCCGCATCAGGGAGGACATCAGCCGGCTAGCCCCTTGGCTAAAATAGATCCCGCCCTCGCTCACCCGCTGCAGCCCCGCCTTGAGCTCCTCGATGGAGTCTCCCTTGTCGACATAACCGGCTGCACCGTGGGCCAGCGCGAGTTGCAGCGAGTGCACCGTCGTCGTCCCCGAATAGATGATCACCCGGGGCGGCGACGGCAGCGCGCGTAGCTTGTGCAGCGCGTTGATGCCCCCGATCCCCGGGATCATCAGGTCCAAGACCACCAGATCGATCTCACCCCGGCGCGCTGCCTCCCAAGCCGGCACCTCGCTCGCGCTCACCCCGACCACCTTGAACCCCGGGATCAGGTTAATGAACGCTTCCAACAACTGCCGCACCGAAATGTGGTCCTCCACAATCCAGATGCGACGCGGGGTTTGCGCGCCGCCCGGGCCGGCCAAGTTTGCCGGGGCCCGCGTAGCTTCCTCGACGGGTTTGGGGTTCATTCCAGTAAAAACCCCAGAGAGGTCCGAAATCCCCGTCATGGCAATCACAGATTACATCACGATCTGGGTAATTTACCGGCAAAAGAAAAAAACGACACTCCGCCGATGCCGTATGCTCAAAGGCTCAAGACCTTTTTAGGTTAAGGTGGGCGCCATCCCCGGGTCTCCTGTCTTCCGATTTACGGCCTGACATTCCTCCCGAGGACTTCGGCTCCCGATGGAATCCTAAGGCAACGAGCTGTTATTGAAAGCACCTCGCACACCGCAGAGTGTCGCCGCGGACGCTAGGCTCCCTACCCTCGCGGTCAACGGCGAACTCGGCCCGCTCAGTTCGTCAGGATGTTGTCGCCGAGGTGCTGCAAAATCAGTTCCTGCACGGTCGCGAGGAACAGGAAGCAAGCCATCGCCTTGTGGCCGCCAGGCTCGAAGGGCCCCGCCTCCACGTCGCCGCTCTCCAAGGCGTCATCCCCCCACGCCCGAAGGTAGGATTCCCTGAGGCGCAAGCGGAGGACGGAACAGGCGCGCAGGATCACCTCCGCGTTCTCCGCATCGAACGCCACGACTCCCTCGCGAAAAAAGGCCTCATCGAACAGCGCGAGCAGGGCGCGCACCTCGGTGGACTCTGCGGCGGCCAGTTCCCCGATCCACGCCCCCCGCAGATCGGGATCGGCGTCCGGGGGCACATTCACCCCAGGAGGCGGCACCGGAGGCGCTTCGCCGAGCGCCCGGATCACGTCGAGGAGGGGCGCCACCACCGGCACCGCCAATTTGACCTCAATGCGCTTCATCGGCTTCGACGACCGCGGAAAGGTGCCATTCCTGCAACGTGAAAGCATACGCCTCGGCCTTTTCGCGCAGGCCCGTCCACACCACCGAGCGGCCCTGCTCGTGGACCTCCAACATCTTCCGCCGCGCCGTCGCCTCATCGAAGCCCAGCACCCGACGGAAAACCAAGACCACGTAGGACATCAGGTTCACCGGGTCATTGAGCACCACCACGCGCCACGCACCGACGGTCGCAACCCGCTCGGCCTCCTCCGGCAACACCTGCGTCTTGTCCCTGCTCACAGCGTCGAGCAATCGCCCCGCATCCACCCGGCGACCCGCTTCATCGACTCACCGCCCGGCCCCAAGACCGCGGCCGGCCACGAACCAATTCTCATAATAATCACTTGATGGAGAATAAGTTGCGCGATGGTGGACCCTACTGGACTCGAACCAGTGACCTTTTCCATGTCAAGGAAACGCTCTAACCAACTGAGCTAAGGGTCCGCACCGGAAGGAGAATCAGTAACAGCCTCGCCCCGGGCCAGCGCAAGGAAAAACCTTGGCCCTTACGCGGGCGGGAGGCCGAGGAACTCCCGGGCTGCGGCGCAATCCTGCAGAATCTGGCGCCGCAGCGCCGCGAGGTCCGGAAACGCCTGCTCCGGCCGGAGAAACCGCTCCCATTCGACGCGCAGGACCTTCCCCTCCCCCCAAGGACAGTCGCCGAGCACGTGCACCTCTAGGCGGGGATCCGTCGCCTGCTCGACCGTCGGACGGAGCCCGTAATTGGCCACCGCGGGTTGGGCCAGGCCGCTGGCGCCGCGCACCCGGACGGCATAGACGCCGAAACGAGGCTGGGCGGGGGGCGACCAAACTAGATTGAGCGTCGGAAATCCCAGCGTGCGTCCCAGCCGCTTCCCCGGCACCACCGGACCGCAGGATGCGTAGGGTCGACCCAGCAGCCCAGCCACGGCCCCCATCTCTCCTGCCGCCAGCAGCGCCCGGATCCGAGTGCTACTCACCGGCGCACCGTCCCAAAGCACGGGCGGAGCTATCACCACCGCGATGCCGGCTTCCTGGCCAGTCCGTGCCAGCAACGCCACTTCGCCCCGGCGCCCCCGCCCGAAGCGGAAGTTCTCGCCGACGTAGAGCCCTGCCAATCCCGGGAGCCGCGCCCGCAGCCAGGTCACAAAGTCGCCCGCTTCCACCTCCGCGATCCCGGCCGAGAATGGTTCCGTCAGGATGAGGCTAACCCCCAACTGGCGCAGGACCTCCGCCTTGGCCGCCGGATCCTGCATCACCCGCGTGGGCGACGCCGGGCGCAGCACGACGCTCGGATGGGGCCAGAAGGTCAGCACGCCCGCGGTCCCGCCGGAGGCACGCGCCGCCGCTACCGCTCGCCCGATAACGGCCTGATGCCCGCGATGCACGCCATCGAACATCCCCACCGCCAGATGGAGCGGGGCGGCGTAGGGGGGCACCGCAGCCAGGTTCGCGAGGACTTCCGGCGGCATAACCAGCAGCCCCGCTCAGAGGGCGACCGGGGGCACCGCCGCGACCACGGGAACGAGCCGGCGCTCGATTTCCGGGAGGGTCAGGGCGTTGATCTGGTCGAGGGTCAGCGCCTGCGCGACCCCGAACTGGCCCGCCCCGGTGCGGCGCAGGGCCGCCAGATGGGCGCCGCACCCGAGACGGTTGCCGAGGTCGTGGGCCAAGGTGCGCACATAGGTGCCCTTGGTACACTTCAGGCGGAAATCGAACCGCGGGACGGCGCACCCCGTGAGGGACCATTCCATCAGCCGGATGAAACGCGGCTCGCGCTCCACCTCTTGGCCCTTGCGCGCGCTCTTGTACAGGGGCACGCCATCGATCTTCACCGCGGAATACATCGGCGGGGTTTGGTACTGGTCTCCGAGGAACCCGTTCATCGCCGCCTGGATCTCCGGCGCGGTCAGAGCGGGCACGGGCCGGGTCTCCATCACCTCGCCCTCCGCATCCTGCGTGTCGGTCGTCTTACCCAGCTCGACCGTCCCCTCGTAGTCCTTATCGACCCCCATCAGGTACTGGGAGACCCGGGTGGCCTTACCCACTAGGATAACCAGTAGGCCGGTGGCCATCGGGTCGAGGGTACCCGCGTGGCCGATGCGCTTCATCCGCAGCTTGCCCCGGAGGCGAGCCACGACGTCGTGGGAGGTGTGGTCCCCGGGTTTGTCGACCAGGAGGATTCCCTCCATTTCCTTGGCGGGCAGCAGCATGATTCAGGCGGCGGGCGCGGGTGGCACTGACAGGCGCTCGGCCATCGCGGCCAGCAGTTGCGCCTCGAAGTCCGCGGGGGCCGACGGCAGGCTCAGTCCGGCCGCGCAGGCGTGGCCGCCCCCCTTAAAGCGGGCCGCCACTAGGTCCACGCGCAGGGACGGCTCCTTGGCCCGCAGGCTGGCCTTCGCCGTGCCATCCTTGCGCCATTCGACCAACGCGCCGATCTCCACCCCGTCAATGCAACGGGCGTAGTCGACCAAACCTTCAGTGTCCTCGGCGCTGGAGCCGGTCTCCTCAAAGATCCCCGCCGGCAGCACGCCGAGGCAAAGCCGCCCGCCAGCCTCCAGCCGCAACGAGGCCAAGAACCGTTGGAGCAACCGGAGCTTGCCCGGGGTCTCCCGCTCGTAGAGCTCAAACCCGGCCTCCGCGGGGGAAGCGCCCCGCGCCACCAACTCTCCCGCCAGCATAAAGCAGCGCCGTGTGGTCGCCTGAAAGCGGAACTGACCGGTGTCCGTTAAAATTCCGGCGTAGAGGGCCCGCGCGGTCGGGGTGTCCACCGGCAACCCGGCGTCTAGGAAGAGTCCAGCCAGGATCTCGCAGGTCGCCGCGGAGGTTCGTTCGATGAGGTCCACCTCGCCGAAGCCAGCGTTCGAAAGGTGATGGTCAATCACGCCCACTGGGCGCGCGTAGAGGGCCTTCAACCGCTCGCCGCCGCGGGCGTGGTCCGCACAATCGACAAAGATCGCCGCCCGCGCCACGGGGTCGCGCAGCGCGTCATCGGTCCGGCGAAATTCCATCCCCCCGGTGAGGTACTGGAGCCGCCGGGGCACTGGGTCCGGGTTCACGCAGACCACATCCTGTCCCCGGGCGGCGAGCACCCGGGCGAGGGCCACTTGGGAGCCAATACAGTCCCCATCGGGCCGGGCGTGCCCGCAAACGGCGACCGGCCGGCCGGCCACGCGCTCCAGCAGCCGGGCGAAAGCCGGCCGCAGCTCCGGATAAAAGGCGTCCATCGTCACTCCTTCGGCTCCGGCACTGGTGCGGGGGCCGGCGCGCGGACCGGGGGAGTCACCTCGTCCAGCACCTGCAGGATCCGGGCGCCGCGGGCCGCCGAATGATCCAAAACGTATTCGAACTTCGGGAGGTACTTGAGGACGATTCGCCGGCTGACCTCCGCGCGAATATCCACCGCCTGCGCGCGGAGCCAGCGGAGCTTCGCCTCGGCGGCCTCGGCATCGCCCACCACCGCCACGAACACCCGCGCGTCCCGCAAGTCGGGGGAGACCCGGACCTCGGTGATCGTGACGTTGACCGCCTCCGACTGGTAGAAGCGGCGCAGGATATCGCCCAACTCGCGCTGGACGAGCTCGTTGACGCGCACCGTACGGTTGCTCATCGCCGGGAGGGGAACGGTCAGGGCGAAAGGTCCAAGCCTACAGGGAGGCCCGGACCTTCTGCACCTCAAAGCACTCGATGACGTCGCCCGGCGCGTAGCCGTTGAAGTCGTCGAGCTTGATGCCGCATTCGAGCCCCGCGCGCACCTCGTTCGCGTCGTCCTTGAACCGGCGCAGCGTACCGACGCGGCCCTCGTGCAGGATCTCGCGGCCCCGGCGCAGGCGGGCGGAGGCATTGCGGTTGATCTTGCCCTCGGTGACCAGACAGCCGGCCACAAAGCCCTTCGCCAGCGGGAAGATCTGCCGGACCTCCGCCGCACCCGTCTTGATCTCCTTGATGTCGGGATCGAGCAGGTCGGCCATCATCTCGCGGACCTTGTCCCCCATCTCGTAGATGATCTCGAAGGTTTCGATCCGCACCCCGTGGTGCTTGGCGAGCGGCGTAACCCCGTTTTCGAGCCGCGTGTGGAACCCGATGATCAGGGCCCCAGAGGCCCCGGCCATCAGCACGTCGTTCTTCGTGACTAGGCCCACCTCGATGGAGACGAGCTCCAGCTGGACCTTCGCGCTCTTGATCCCCTCGAGGATGACTCGCACCGCCTCCGAGGAGCCGAAGACGTCGGTCTTGACGATAACCTTGAGGACCTTGGCCTGGGTCGCGGCGATGTTGGCGAAGAGCCGCTCGACCGAGACCTCCTTGGGGACGGCGGCCGCAGTGGTGGCCTCTTTCTTCAATCGCAGCGTCTCTTCCTCGGCCAGCTTCTCGGCCTCACGGGAATTCTTGACCGCCTTGAAGGTGGCGCCGCTATCGGGCGTGCCAGACCAACCGATCACGCGGACGGGGGAGCCCGGGAGGGCCTCCTTCACGTTGCGGCCTTGGTCGTCGAACATCGCCCGGACCTTGGCGTAACTGGGGCCGCTGACGAGCGCGTCGCCCACGCGGAGCGTGCCGCGCTGGACGATGACCGTGGCGAGGGGGCCGCGGCCGAAGTCGATCTCGGACTCGATGATGAGCCCGCTGGCCTCGGCCTTCGGGTTGGCCTTGAGCTCCAGCACGTCGGCCTGGAGCAAGATCATCTCCAGCAGCTCGGTGATGCCCTGGTTCTTGATCGCGGCGACGGGGACGGTGATCGTCTCCCCGCCCCAATCTTCGGGGGCGATGCCGCGCTGCTGCATCTGGTTCTTCACTTGATCCAGATTGGCGCCCTTCACGTCCATCTTGTTGACCGCGACTAGGAGGGCGAAGCGTTCCGGGTGGCCCTGCTTCTCGGCGAGGGCGATCTTCAGGGCCTCATCGGTCTGCGGCATAAAGCCGTCGTCCGCGGCCACCACAAGAATGGCGATATCGGTGACGCTCGCGCCGCGGGCGCGCATCTTGGTGAAGGCGGCGTGGCCGGGGGTGTCGAGGAAGGTGAGCTTCCGACCGTTGAACTCGATCTGGTACGCACCGATGTGCTGGGTGATGCCACCCGCCTCCCCCGCGGCTACATTGGCCTTGCGGATGGCGTCGAGGAGGGAGGTCTTGCCGTGGTCGACGTGCCCGAGGATGCAGACCACCGGGGGACGCGGGACGAGGTGCTTGGATTCATCCTCTTCCGGCTTCTTTTCCTTCTTCTCCTTGGCGGCCTGCTGGGCCGCGGCGTCGCCGCGGTGCTTAATCTCAAGCACGAAGCCGTATTTCTCGGCCACCTTCTGGGCGACGGCCTCCTCGATGGTGGAGTTCATCGCCGCGAAGCCCACCAGTTGGTTGAGCTCCGAGATCAGCTTGAAGGGCTTCAGGCTCAGGGCGGCGGCGAAGTCGCGCACCACAATGGGCGGCTTCAGGTGGAGGATCTTCAGATCGCCCTGGATGGTGATATGAGCGACCGGAGCCGGGTTGCCCGGCAAGGGCGGCGCCTTCGGCGCCATCACGGGGGCAGGAGCCGGGGCGCGGGGCGGCAAGGCCGGCGGCAGCGCGGGCGGCTTGGGGGCAGCGACGGGCGCGGGGGCCGAAACCGACGGAGCCGGGGCAGCGGGCGCCACGGCGACGGGCGGACGCACCGGGGGCACTACCGGGGGCACCACGGGAGCCGGGGCGGGCCGGACCGGAGGGGCGTTCAACACCACCGGGGGACGCGCGGCGGGCGGGGCCGACACCGGGGGAACCACCAGCGGGGGTCGCGAAACCGAGGGCGGTACGGACACCGGGGGCGGAGCCGAGACCGGCTTGGGCAAAGCGGGGGGCGGGGGCGGGGCGGACACCGGCTTGGGCGGCGCCACGGGGGCGACGACCACCGGCGCGGGGGGCGGCGGAGGAGGGGGGGCGGACGCGGCCTTCAGGGCAGCCGCCTTGGCCGCCACCGCGGCCTCACGCTCCCGCTCAATGTCTTGCCGACTCTTAACAAAGACTCCGGAGGGGAGATTCACCCGCGCGGGTCCCGCATCCGCGGCTGCAGCCTCGGCGGCTGGGGCCGCCGGCTCCGCCGGAGCCTCGACCGCCGCCGCGGGAGCAGGCCGGCGCGCGGCATACTCTTCGCGCAGGGCCGCGGCGCTGATATTGTCCACGGTGCTCGAGACCGATTTGACGTCCTGGGCGATGATCCGGCGCTCCTTGAGCAGCGCCATCATCTCCTTATTGTCCAGGCCGAGTTCCTCGGCGAGTTTGTGGATGCGGATGCTCATGCGGTCGGACCTGGACGCTACGGGTTACTGCGCCTGCGCGGCGACGCGCTGGATGACGAGGGCGGCTTCCTCGGGATTGAAGCCGGCGCCCTCCAGATCGGCCGCCTCCACCCCCTCAAAGAGTTCGAGCGAGACGAAGCCCGCCTTGACCAAACGCAGGGCAAGGTCCTCGGCCACGCCGAGTCCAGCGACCAGCTTGCGCTTCGCGTCTCCCTCCGGATCCGCGCCAATCGCGCGGAATTCCTCGATGTCGATCCGCCAGCCGACCAATCGGGAGGTCAGCCGGGCATTCTGGCCCTTACGGCCGATTGCGATGGCCAGATCGTCGTTGGCGACTCGGAGCAGAATGCGGCGGGCCTTGTCGTCGAGGACGATCTCGCGCGGGATCGCCGGCTTCAGCGCCTCGATCACCATCTCCCGCGGATCCGCGAAGAACTTGATGATATCGATCTTCTCTCCGCCCAGTTCGCGGACGATCGTCTTCACGCGGGCACCCCGCGCGCCGACGCAGGCGCCGACCGGATCGACCTTGGGGTCGGTGCTGGTGACCGCGATCTTGGTCCGGTAACCCGGCTCCCGGGCGAACGCCTCGATCTTGACGGTGCCGTCGGCCACCTCGGTGACCTCGAGCTCGAACAGGCGGCGAACGAAGCGGGGGCTGGCGCGGCTGAGGACGATCTCGGGCCCCCGCGGCGTGCTCTGAATTTCCAGCAGCAGGCAGCGAATTCGTTCGCCGGGCTGGTACTCTTCGCCCGGGACCTGCTCCTTGGCGGGCATCACGGCCTCGGCCTTGCCCAAATCGATGAAGAGATCGTTGCGCTCGCGGCGGCGCACCGTGCCCGTGACGATGTTGCCGACCTGATCCTTGAAATCGTCGTAGATCCGGTCCTTCTCGAACTGCCGCAGCCGCTGCATCACCGCCTGGCGGGCGGTCTGAGCCGCGATGCGCCCCAGCGATGACGGGTCGACGGCCTTCTCCAGCACCTCCCCAATGACCGCCCCGGGCTTGAGCGCCTGCGCCTTCTCCACGTGCAGTTCCGTCCGGGGATTGCTGACCGAGTCGACGACCTTGAGCAGGCACCAAGCCTGCAGCTGGCCGTTGCGCGGGTTGATGTCGATCCGCAGCTCCTGGCCGGAGTTGACCCCCTTCTGGGCGGCCGTCTTCAGGGCATTCGCGATCGTCGAGATCATCTCGGCGCGGGGGATGCCCTTTTCCTTTTCCATATACTCAAGGACGGAGAGGATTTCGCTGCTCATGGGAGTATGGACGTGCGGGAAAGTTGGGAAAAAAAAAGCGGGCCGCAGGGCCCACTTTCCGGAGAGAGAGTGGAGGAGAACCGCGGAGGATTCGGCTCGGCTCCGGGATTGTCAAGCCCGCCGCCCGACGCGCTCCCGTCGGGGCAAATTCTGCTTGAGCCCGGGATTTTTCGGCGAAACCCTCCGCTGTCTTTCCGCGTCTTCCCCGCACCCTTACCTCCTCTATGAGCATTGCCCCCGCCCGCCGTTCCGGCTTCACGCTGATCGAGCTTCTCACCGTCATCGCCATCATCGGCATCCTCGCCGCCATCGTCATCCCGACGGTCGGCACGGTCCGCGAGAAGGCGCAGCGCGCGGTCGACGCCAACAACCTGCGGGAAATCCTCAAGGCGGCGCAGATCTACGCCGGTGACAACCAGGACCGTCTGCCCGATCCGATCAACATCGCGAACTCTGTGCTCAACGCCCCCCAGCTCGCCTGGAAGTGGCCCGGCATCCTCGCGAAGAACAACATCCTCACGGACCCGACCTTCTTCTTCTCGAAGAACGACCCCGCCTTCAGCGGTACCTACCCGACGTTCATCATCCAACCGTCGAACCAGCGCAACACGCTGCACACCTCCTTCACCTCCGGCCGCGCCCCCTCTTGGGAATTCGTCGGCGGCGTTAAGATGAGCGACCCCGCGACCACCCCGGTCATCTACACTCGCGGCCTCCAGACCAACGGACTCTGGAGCGAGACCTCCGGCGTCTACAAGGCGACCGGCGGCTACATCGCCTTCCTCGGTGGCAACATCTCGTTCTACCCGGACACGAACAACCCTTCGCCCTTCGTCTCGAACAACCCGACGTCGACCAGCACCACCCGCCCGAACAACATCCGGCAGGCCGTGCCCTTCAACGTCACGAACGCCAACCTCAGCGCCCGCATCTACGGCATCCCGCCCGCCTCGGGCGC
>CAIOTK010000152.1 GCA_903861185.1 uncultured Opitutia bacterium
GATCGCGCAGCGGCGCGAATTCCGGCGCTGCCTCCAGTTCGCCCAGCGACTGAGCGTTGCGCTCCCGCACCCAACTGAGCGCGCGCTCCCCCTGAACCTCTTCCAGCCAGAGGTGGGAATCATCGGGCAGCGTGGGGGTGGCGGCGGGGAGGAGCGGGAGCACGAGGAACGGGAGGGTGCGGGCGAGGGGGCGAGCGATCCGGAGCATCGGCGGAGCGTGTGCGCGTGGCGGCGAAAGCCAAGCGCGGGGCGCAGGGTCAGTCCCGCCGCGGGAAAAACCTCGCGCGCGCGGTGCGCCGGGCCAGCCTCTGCCTCGCCGCCCCGCCCCTTTTTACCCGCATGAATCCGATCGACCGCCGCACCGCCCTGAAGCTCAGCTTAGCCGGAGCTGGCTCTTTGGCCCTTCGCCCCGCCGCGCTCTCCGCCGCCGCCGTGGATGCCGTCGCGGCACCGTTCGGCGCGGAGTTCCCCAACCTAGACTCCCTCGCTACCGGCGAATGGTGGCAAAGGACCCCCGCCGCGCCCGGCAAGGCCAAGGGCAAGGGCCAAGGCCAGCCACCACCCCCGCCGATGAACGTGCCGCGCGATCAGGTCGTCGCCTTCGCCCTCTACACCGTGCAACGCGGGGTGATGAAGCTCACCGCCCAACTTTACCCCCTGAAGCCCGGCGAAGAGCGCGTCGCCCGGCTCGAGGTGCAGCGCGCTGGCGCGTGGGTTGAGCTCGCCCGCGCCGAGGTACTCTACCCGGGCTGGGACGCGCACTTCCGCGCGGAAAAGTGGGATTCCACCCGCGACGTCCCTTACCGCGTGCGCCACGGCGCGGAGGCTCGCTTCGAGGGCCTCATCCGTCGCGATCCGGTCGAAAAGGACGAGATCGTCGTCGCCAATATGTCCTGTAACTCGAGCCGCACGACCGGACAGCGGCCCGAGATCATCGACACCCTGCGGGCGCAAAATCCCGACCTGCTCTTCTTCGCGGGTGACCAGACCTACCGGCACACCGAGCACACCGCCGGCTGGATCGAGTTCGGCCTGCAGTTCCGCGACGTGATGCGCGACCGCCCGACCATCACGATCCCCGACGACCACGACGTCGGTCACGGCAACCTCTGGGGCGAGAACGGCAAGCGCTCGACCCTCCAGGGCGACGCCGACGGCGGTTATCGCTACCCGGTCGCCTACGTGAACCAAGTGCAGCGCCAGCAGACGTGGCACCTGCCTGACCCCGTGGATGCGGCACCGGTCGACCGCGGCATCACCGTCTACTTCACTCGGCTCACGCTCGGCGGCGTAGACTTTGCCATCCTGGAGGACCGCAAGTTCAAGAGCGGTCCAGCCGGCAAGATTCCGCAGATGGGGCCGCGCCCCGACCACATCAACGATCCCGCTTACGACCCGAAGACCATCGACCTCCCGGGCCTCGAACTGCTCGGCGCGCGGCAGGAGGCATTCCTCCGCAGCTGGACCCAGGACTGGACCGGCACGCGGATGAAGGCCGTGCTCTCCGCCACCGCGTTCTGCGGCGCGGTCCATATGCACGGCGGACGCCAGTCGCGGCTCCTCGCGGACCTCGACTGCAACGGCTGGCCCCAGACCAAGCGCAACTTCGCCCTAGCCGAGATCCGGCGCGCGTGGGCCGTGCACCTCTGCGGCGACCAGCACCTCGCGGTGGTGGTGAAGAACGGCCTCACCGAGCACGGCGACGGGCCCTATGGCTTCACCGGGCCAGCTCTCGTGAACACCATCTACGGCCGCTGGTGGCATCCGCTCGACGAGAAGGCCGGCCCGAACCCGGTGCCCGGCAGCCCGCTGCCTTGGACCGGCGATTACAAGGACGGGCTGGGCAACCGCATCTCGATGCTCGCCTACGCGAACCCGGCGGATGTGTCCGACGAGCGCCAGCGCGGGGACGGCCACGGCATCGCGCGCTTCCGGAAGGCGAAACGCACCATCACCTTCGAGTGCTGGCCGCGCTTCGCCGACGCCAAGAAGGGCGACGCTGCCCAGTACCCGGGCTGGCCCCTCACGGTCGCGATGGACGCCAACGACGGCCGCAAGGTCCACGCGCGCCTCCCCGCAGTGCGGTTGGATGGCGTCGCCGAGCCGGTCGTGCAGGTCATCCACGAGGAGACCGGCGAGATCCTCTACACCGTGCGCGCCAGCGAGGCGAGTTTCACGCCCCGCGTGTACGCGCCCGGCACCTACACCATCAAAGCCGGCCGCGACCGGCCCGACACCGTGGTGGCGCGCGGCGTGCGCGCGACCTGAGGCGGTCGCTGCGCCCCGGGTTCAGCCGGTCTCGTGCCGGAGAATTCCGAGGGCGCAGGTGGCGGCAGTAACGCAGCGCAGCACGAGCGGTCCGAGCGTCACCGGTACGAAGCCGCCCGCGATGGCGGCCGCCATCTCCGCGGGGGTGAAGTCCCCCTCCGGGCCGACCAGCCAGAGCGCGCTTTGCGGCGAGCGGCCGTGGGCCGCGCGGAAGTCGGCCAGCGCAGCGCGGAGCGGGCGGGCGCCGGGGTGCAGGCTGGCGATCAACCGGAGTTCCGCCGCGGGGGGCGCCGCGATGAGGTCCGCCAGCGGGAGG
This sequence comes from uncultured Opitutia bacterium, assembly GCA_903861185.1. GTDB lineage: Bacteria > Verrucomicrobiota > Verrucomicrobiia > Opitutales > Opitutaceae > ER46. The sequence goes on from CAIOTK010000152.1 coordinate 2,585, forward strand.
GGTGCCGCGACAGCCGGCACAAACGGATTGCCGCATTGCTTGGCCGCCTCGATCGCGGTCTGGAGCCACTTCTCGCTCTTGCGCTCGGCCCGCTCGCCGTCGAGGTGTACCTCCGTGCGCGCCGTGAGCACGGGGATCACCGCCGCGGCGCCCAGTTCCGTGGCCTGCCGCACGATGTCCTCCATCGCGCCGCCCTTGGGGATGGCTTGGGCGAGGGTCAGCACGCAGGGCAGGGGAGGAGCGAGCCGGGTGGCGGCCACGCGCAACACCGCGGCACGGCGGTCAGGGGTGGCGACGGTGCAGGTCCACTCGCGGCCGCGTCCGTCGAACGCGGTGACGGGGTCGCCCGCGCGGGCGCGGTGGACGGTCACCAGATGGTGCGATTCCGCCTCGGCGAGCGTGAGTTCGGTCGCGGTGGCCGCGGCGTGCGGGCAATGGGCGCGGAGGTCGGGCACGGCGCGAGCTTCCCCGGGCCCGGCCGGGGCTCAACCGGGAATTTCGCGTCGACACCTTCCGCCCGGCGCCTACCGTTCGAAGTTCGCGGGCCCGGATGGCGGAATTGGCAGACGCAGTGGACTCAAAATCCACCGCCCCCTAAAGGCTTGTGGGTTCGACTCCCACTCCGGGCACCATCCTTCGCGCTGCGGGCTTCGGGTGGCACGGCCACCCTTCGGAAACCCCGGGGGCGAAGGGTGCCCTGCGGAGCTTCAGCGCAGCAGGGCTTAGCGGGTAGGCTCGCCTTCCGGGGGGCTGACCCGCGGCTCGGGGAGCGACGATCGTGAGCAATACGAGGGGTTA
>CAIOTK010000153.1 GCA_903861185.1 uncultured Opitutia bacterium
CAGCGGCGGCGGAGACGCCGGCGAAGGCCGCGGGCCGGGCACGTACCCGGCGGGGCCCCCGCGCGGGTGCGGCGGAGGCGGCTTCGCCTGCCTCGACGCCGGCGGCTGGGGAAATTTCCCGGCCGGTTCAGGATACCCTCTCGTTCCACGAGGCGCCGGCCCCGGTGGCTCCCGCGCCCGCAGCGCCCGTTGCGCCGCTGGCCCCGCCGCCCGCGCCGGAACGCAACGAACGTCCCGAGCGGGGAGAGCAGCCCGAGCGGACGGAGCGCTCTGAGCGATCCGATCAGCCGGAGCAATCGGAACGGGTGGAGCGGGCGGAAAGCCAGTCCATGCCGGCGTCCGAGGCGGCGGCGGAACGCGGGGCAGGGGAGGGAGGCCCGACCGAGGGGGGGCAGTCCGGTGGAGGAGGCTTCGCTGGCGGTGGCGGGCAGGGGGGGCAATTTGACCGCGGTGAGCGCGGCTTTTGGAAGCACGGCAAGCGCAAGCGCGGGCGCCACGGCGGTCCTTGGCAGCCCGGTGGCGGCCATGGTGGCCAGGGCGGCGGACACGGTGGGGGGCATGGAGGCGGCCACGGGGGCGGCCACGGTGGGCGCGAGCAGTTTCCGCCGCAGATGCCGCCGCCCAGTGCGGCGCCGTCCTACGGGGACCTGCCCAATCCGGCGCGCTTCGCGGACGTCGCGGTGTTGGATGCCGAGGCGGCCCAGTTGGATGCGTCTGGGGGCGAGCCGGTGGCGTTGTCCGAGCTGTACGCCTTGAACGCCCACGAGTTGGCCCAGCGGCTGCGCCAAGGGGGCGTCGTCGTCGAGGGTTCGCCCGGGCGGCGGCAGCTGTTGGCCGAATTCTTCCGCCACGCCGCGGCCACGGGCCGGAGCCTGCGGGACGTCGGTCACTTGGACCAGAATGACCGGGGTTGGTTCATCGTGCACGGGCACGTGAACTACCGGCTATTCCCGGAGAACACCTACCTGCCCGAGTCGCTCGTGCGCCGCTATGGCCTCAAGCGTGGCCATCGGGTCGAGGTGAGCGCGCAGGCGCCGCGGGACGGGGAGCGCTGCCCTTCGGCGATCCGCGTGGACCGCGTGATGGGGCTGGCACCCGTGGACATCGCGGCGATCACGCCGTTCGAGGAGTTGGTGCCCTATTATCCCCTCAAGCGGATCTTGCTGGAGGATCCGGAGGTGGTGAAGGACGTGTCGATGCGGGCGGTGGACATTCTGACGCCGATCGGCTTCGGGCAGCGCGGCCTGATTGTGGCGCCGCCGCGCACCGGCAAGACGATCCTGCTCCAGAACATCGCCAACTCGATTTCGGCCAACAGTCCGGACGTGAAGCTGATTTTGCTGCTGATCGACGAGCGGCCGGAGGAGGTCACGGATTTTCGCCGGCACACGCGCGGCGAGGTGGTGTCGTCCACTTTCGATGAGACTCCGGAGAGTCACGTGCATTGCGCGGAGATGGTGATCGAGATCTGCCGGCGTCGGGTCGAGATGGGGGAGCACGTCGTGATCCTGCTCGATTCCATTACGCGGTTGGCGCGGGCGTACAACGCGCTCGCGGGCAACGGCGGCAAGACGATGTCGGGTGGCCTCGAGTCGAACGCCCTGCAGAAGCCCAAGCGGTTCTTCGGTTCGGCGCGCAATATTGAGGGGGGCGGGAGCCTGACCATCATCGCCAGTGCGCTGATCGATACTGGTTCGCGAATGGACGAGATTATCTTCGAGGAGTTCAAGGGCACGGGTAACTCCGAGTTGCACCTCGATCGCGGTTTGGTGGAGCGTCGGATCTTCCCGGCGATCAACATCGACCGTTCCGGCACCCGCAAGGAGGAGCTGATCTACCACCCGGAGGAGTTGCAGCGCATTTACGGTCTCCGGCGGGCGATGCAGGGCCTGGGGCCCATCGAGTCGATGGAGATGCTCATCACGCGGCTGCGGAAGACCAAGTCCAACGCCGAGTTCCTGCTTAGCCTCGCGCCGAAGTAACCTTTCCGCCGAACGTCCTTTCGCCCCAATGACCCCCACCTCCTCCGGTTCCCCCGCCGCGGCCGCCGATGACTTCATCATCGATCTGGCGCTGGAGCGCGGAGTGCTGCAGCCAGCGCAGGTGGCGGCGGCGCGGGCGCTGTTGGGCGCTTCCCCGGCGCCGGACGCGGCGGGCCACCCGGCACGCGTGTTGGAGTTGTTGCAGCGGCAAGGGGTGCTGACCGCGCGGCAAGTGGCGGAGTTGCTGGCGGCTGAGTTCGGTCTGCCGATGGCCCCGGATCTTGCGAACATCCGATTGGGCGCCGATGTGCTCGAGTTGGTGCCGCGTGCCGTGGCCTCCCGCCACCGGCTGCTGCCGCTGACCAAGGAGAATAATCGGCTGCGGGTCGCGATCGCCGACCCCTTGGACACCGATGGCATCGACGCCCTCGGGTATCTCGTGAAGCTGCCCCTCGACTGCGTCGTGGCGACGCCGGAGGACATTGTGGCGGCGATCGACCGGTTTTACGGCAAGGACGCGAGTTCGATCGACGACCTGCTCAATAAGCTGGCGGAGAACGAGGGCGACGAGGCGGTGGCCCCCGAGGGCGAGGCGGCGCCCGCCGCCGAGGCGGTCGAGGCGGATGCGCCGATCATCAAGCTGGTGCACCAGCTTATTCTCGAGGCGATCCAGCGCCGCGCGTCCGACATCCACGTTGAGCCGCTGGAGAAGCGTTTCCGGGTCCGCTACCGCATCGACGGCGTGCTGATCGAGGTGGAGAACCCGCCCAAGCGCCTGCAGATGTCGATCCTCTCGCGCTTGAAGATTATGGCGAACATCAGCATCGCCGAGAAGCGCATCCCGCAGGATGGGCGCATCCAGATCGGGGTGGGGGGGCAAGCAGCTCGACCTGCGCGTGTCCTCGCTCCCGACCGTGCACGGGGAGAGCATCGTGATGCGTATTTTGGACAAGGAGGGACTGACCCTCGGGTTGCCCGAGTTGGGGTTCTTCAGCGATGATGCCGCCACGTTCGAGCGGTTGATCGCGCTGCCGGACGGCATTTTGCTGGTGACCGGCCCGACCGGTTCCGGAAAGACGACGACCCTTTACGGCTGCCTGCACTACATCAACAAGCCGGACCGCAAGATCATCACGGTCGAGGACCCGGTGGAGTACCAGTTGAACGGCATCAACCAGGTGCCCGTGCGGCACGATGTGGGGATGACCTTTGCGGCGGCCTTGCGGGCGATGCTTCGGCAGGCGCCGAACGTCGTGATGGTGGGCGAGATTCGCGATTTGGAGACGGCGGAGATTGCGATCAATGCCTCGCTGACGGGGCATATGGTGTTCTCGACCCTGCACACTAACGACGCGCCGGGGGCGGTGACCCGCTTGATCGACATCGGCGTGAAGCCGTTCCTCGTTTCCACTTCGTTGCGGGCGGTGATGGCCCAGCGCCTAGTCCGGAAGATCTGCCGTCATTGTAAGCGTGCGGTGACCCCCGATGCGCGGGAGCTGCGGGCGCTGAACATTAGTCCGGCGCAGGCGGAGCACGCGACTTTTGCGCAGGGGGAGGGTTGCGGGCAGTGCAACTCCACCGGCTACCGCGGTCGGATGGGCATCTTTGAGATCCTAGTGGTGAACGATGAGCTGCAGAAGATGATCTACGCCAATGTCGGGACCCAGCGCCTGCGCGAGCGGGCGCGGGCGCTCGGGATGCGGACGATGCGCGAGGACGGCGCGCGCAAGGTCACCGGGGGCCTCACCACGATCGAGGAGGTTGTGTCCATCACCGTCGGCGATTCCACCTGAGCCTCATCCCGCGATGAAGTACGAGATGAACGATCTTCTGGACCTGATGGTGGAGCAGGGGGCCTCCGACCTGCACCTCAGCGTCGGCCAGCCGCCGGTGCTCCGGGTCCACGGTGCGATGACGCCGATCGACGGGCCGGCGCTGACCCCGGCGGACACTGAACGGCTGATGCAGGCGATCACGCCCGAGGCGCACCTGAGCGCGGTGCGGATGCAGGGGGGCGCGGACTTCGGCTTGGCTTTTGGCGAGCAGGCGCGCTTCCGCGTCTCCGCGTTACGCGCGAAGGGCAATTACGGCCTCGTCCTTCGGCAGATCCCCAACCGGCTCCTCTCGCTGCGCGAGGTCGGCCTGCCGGACAAGGTCCGGGAGCTGCTCCACCGCCCCCGTGGGCTGATCCTCGTGACCGGGCCGACGGGCTCGGGCAAGTCGACGACGCTGGCGGCGATGATCAACTACATCAACGAGCAGCGTGACGGCCACATCATCACCATTGAGGATCCGATCGAGTTCCATCACCCGCATAAGCGGTGCCTCGTGACTCAGCGGGAGGTGCACACCGACGTGCCCGGCTTCGCGGAGGCCATCCGGCGTGGGCTGCGCCAGGATCCCGATGTGATCTTGGTGGGCGAAATGCGGGATCTGGAGACGATCGAGGCCGCTATTACTGCGGCCGAGACTGGTCACTTGGTGCTCGGTACCCTGCACACCAATAGTGCCGCGAAGACCATTGATCGCATTGTGGACGCGTTCCCGGCGCAAACGAAGGAGATGGTCCGCACGCAGCTCTCCTCCTCGCTGGTGGCGGTGATCTCCCAGGTGCTGTGCCGGAAGGTGGGGGGGGGCCGAGTCCCGGCGTTTGAGATTATGATCAACACGACGTCGATCGCCGCGTTGATTCGGGACAACAAGGCCTTCCGCATCCCGTCCGACATCCAGACTGGGGCGAGCTTAGGGATGATTACGCTCGACAACCACCTGACCGCGTTGGTCCAGCGGGGGCAGGTCCGCGCGGAAGACGCGATCGATCTCGCGCAGGACCCGCAGTTGATGCGGGAGAAGCTGCTGCCCGGTGGCGGGCGGCCCCGGACCCTTTGACCCCATGTTCGCGTCTCACAGCCCGGCGATCTACGACTTCCTGAAGGAGCACCGGCTTGTCCCGCCGGCCCAACTGGACGAGCTCAACGAGGAGCACAAGGCCACGGGCAAGCCGCTGGCCGACGTGGTGGTGGACCTCGGCCTGCTGGAGAAGGAGGACCTGCTACGCCGCATCGCCGACCAGTTGGGCTACGATTACGTGGCCGAGTTGCCGGCGCAGTTTCCCGGTGACGCGATCGCGGCGCTGACGGGTCGGCTTGCGCGTGACTACGGGGTGATGCCGCTGCGGGCCGACGAGCGCACGATCGACCTGCTGGTTGCCGATCCCTTCAATACGCAGGCGGTGAGCGATTTGTCCTTCGCGCTCGACCGGAGCGTGCGGCTGCACTTCGCGGATCCGGACAAGGTGGAGGTGCAGATCCGGCAGCATTACGGCGAGGAGGAGGACACCATCGACGACGTCCTGCAGGAGATTAGCACCGGCAAGGTGGCGGCGGAGGCGGGATCGCGGGAGGTTTCGGAGCGGGACTTGGAGTCGATGGCGGAGCAGACCCCCATCATCAAGTTCGTCAATTTGGTCATCGGCCAAGCGATCCGGGACAAAGCGAGCGACATCCATTTCGAGCCCTTCGAGCACGAGTTTAAGATCCGCTACCGCATCGACGGTGCGCTGTACGAGATGGCGCCGCCTCCGCGGCAGCTGGCGGTGCCGATCGTCTCGCGCGTGAAGGTGCTCGCTAGCTTGAACATCGCGGAGCGGCGGCTTCCGCAGGACGGGCGGATCAAGATCAATATTGGCGGGCGGCCGGTGGATCTGCGTGTCTCCACCTTGCCGACCCAGTTCGGGGAGAGCGTGGTGCTGCGGGTGCTCGACCAGTCGGCCGTCCGGCTCGACATCGGCCAGCTGGGGATGTCACCGGAGGTGCTGGAGGGTATTCACGAGATCGTGCGGCGCCCGAACGGCATTTTTATTGTCACGGGTCCTACCGGCTCCGGTAAGACCACCACCCTGTACAGTGCCCTGCGGCTGGTGAACACCGTCGACCTCAAGATCCTGACGGCGGAGGATCCGGTGGAGTACGAGATCGAGGGCATTATGCAGGTGCCGGTGAACGCCCTCGTGGGGCTGACTTTCGCGGCGGCGCTACGTTCGTTTCTCCGGCAGGATCCGGACGTGATCATGGTCGGAGAGATTCGTGACCTCGAGACGGCGCAGATCTCCATCCAGGCGTCGCTGACGGGCCATCTCGTGCTTTCGACGCTCCACACCAACGATGCGGCGGGGGCGGTGACCCGGCTCGTTGATATGGGCGTCGAGTCTTTCCTGATTGCGGCGAGCCTCGAGGCCGTTCTCGCGCAGCGCCTCGTGCGCCGGATCTGTAAGCAGTGCCATTCGACCTATGTCCCGACCGCCGAGGTCCTCAGCCAGCTTGGGGTGGGGCGCGACGTGGTGGGCGATCGGCCCTTCTCCTACGGCAAGGGATGCCCGACGTGCAGCCAGTCCGGCTACAAGGGGCGCCTTGGCATCTACGAATGGCTCCGGATGACCGAGGCGCTGCGCGATATGGTGACCCGGAAGGCGCCGACGCTGGAGCTGAAGCAGAAGGCGATCGAGCAGGGGATGCGGACGATCCGGGAGGATGGGTTGCGTTCGATTCTCGACGGCCACACCACCTTGGAAGAGGTGATCAAGTACACCTGAACCCCGTTCTGTTATGGCCAAGCTTTCTGTCCGCGCCCCCGCCGCCCCTGCCCCGGCCACCGTACCCGCCAAGCCGCCGGCGCGAGGTCCGAAGATCGCCCTGCCGGCCGCGGGCGGGCCGGCGCCGGCGCGCCGGCGCAACCTCACCTTTGGCCGTCCGGTCAACGAGAAGGGCCTGACGGTCTTCACCCGGCAATTGGCGACCCTGGTGAAGGCGGGGATGCCGATGATGCGTGGCCTAGAGGTGTTGGCCCGCCAAGAGAAACGGCCGGCGTTCCGCCAGGTGATCGAGGACCTCGCCGACACCATCCGCTCGGGTGGGAACTTTTCGGACGGTCTCGCGGCCCACCCGAAGACCTTCGACCGGCTCTACGTGAATATGGTGCGGGCGGGTGAGGCGGGCGGCGTGATGGACACTGTGCTGGACCGCCTTTCGGTCTTTATGGAGAAGGCGGTCAAGATCCGCTCCAAGGTGACCTCGGCGATGGTTTACCCGTCGATCATCAGCGTGGTCGCTGGCGGCATTATGACCGTGCTGATGGTGTTCGTGGTGCCCAAGTTCCAGGAGGTCTTCTTCACGATGCTGAAGGGCAAGCCGCTGCCGTGGCTGACCTCGGTGGTCGTGGCGGTCGCCAACGTGATGCGGGAAAATCTGCTCGGGGTGATTCTGACCCTATCGGTGGGCGGCACCGCTTTCTGGCTGTTCAAGCGCTCCCGGTTTGGCACGCGGGTCCTGCACTGGATCGTGCTCCGCGTGCCGGTGCTCGGTGACCTGTTGCTCAAAGCGGCCATCGCGCGCTTCACCCGCACCTTTGGCACCCTACTGGCTTCGGGCGTGCCGATTCTGCAGGCCCTCACCATCACCCGCGAGACCAGCGGCAACGTGCACATCTCGGATGCGATCAATGTGGTGCACGACCGGGTGAAGGAGGGGGACAACGTGGCCAAGCCGCTCGAATCCACCAAGATTTTCCCCGGGATGGTCACCAGTATGATCGAGGTGGGCGAGGAGACCGGGGCGCTACCGGATATGCTGACCCGGATCGCGGATAACTACGATGAGGAGGTGGACAACGCGGTGGCGGCGCTGACCTCCATTATTGAGCCGGTGATGATCGTTTTTATGGCGGTTGGGGTAGGTATTATCGTGATCGCGATGTTTCTGCCGATGATTGAGCTGATCAAGACCCTGAGCGCCTGAGCCCGATGAAGTACGCGATCTGCAATGAGATCTTCCAAGGGTGGCGGCTGGAGGACGTGTTCGCGCATTGTGCGCGCTTAGGCTACCACGGCGTGGAGATCGCGCCGTTTACCCTCGCGCGGGATGTGCGGCAGATCCCGGCGGCCGAGCGGGCGCGGATTCGCGCGGCGGCGGCCGCGGCGGGCATCGAGATCTCCGGCATCCATTGGGTGCTGGTGCAAACCGAGGGCCTGCACCTGACGTCGCCCGACGCGGCGACGCGGGCGCGCACCGCGGATTACTTTCGGGAGTTGGTGGCCTTTGGCGCCGACTTGGGGGCTCCGGTGATGGTGGTTGGGTCGCCCAAGCAGCGGAGCCTCGGTGCGGACGTGACGCCGGAGCAGGGCTGGCGTTGGGCGCAGGAGGTATTCCGCCCCGCGACGCGCCTCGCGGAGGAGCGCGGGTTCACGATCTGCTTGGAGCCGTTGCCGGCTGAGGACACCAATTTCATCAACACGGCGGCCGAGGCGGTGCGGTTCGCGCGGGAGATGGATTCCCCCGCGTTCCGGGTCATCTTGGATGTCCGGGCGATGAGCCACGAGGCGTTGCCGGTGGCGGACATCCTGCGGGCTTCGCGGGGCCAGTTCGCGCACCTGCACGCGAACGACCGGAACCTGAAGGGCCCGGGGTTTGGCGAGACCGATTACGTTCCGATCGCCGCGGCGCTACGGGAGACCGGCTATGACGGCACCGTGTCGGTGGAGGTTTTTACCTTTGAGGAGGGGCCGGAGGCGATCGCGGCGCGCAGCCTCGAGCATCTGCGGCGGCACCTTGGGCCGGGTCAGGGCGCGGGCGGCAGGTAGGCTTGCCGGAGCGCGGCGGCGACGTTGGGCGGTACGAACTTCTGCACATCGCCCCCGAAGCGGGCTACTTGTTTGACCAGCGAGGAGCTGGTGTAGCTGAACTCTTCATTGGGCATGACGAAGAGCGTTTCGAGGCGCGGTTGCAGGTGGCGGTTCATCAGCGCCATATTGAACTCGAATTCGAAGTCGGACAGGGCGCGCAGGCCGCGGATGATCGCATCTGCCTGATTGGCCATACAGAACTCGACCAGCAGGCCATTAAAGGTGGTGACCGTGACGTTGGGCAGCGCGGCTAAGTTGGGCACGATCATTTCCATCCGCTGTTCCGCAGTAAAGAGGGGCGACTTCCCGGCGGCTCCGCCGACGGCGATGGCGACCGTGACCCGGTCGAACAGCCGGGCGGCTCGGGAGAGCACATCGAGGTGGCCGTAGGTGATCGGGTCGAAGGTGCCGGGGTAGATGCAGTGGCGCATGGGAAAGGGCGGGGGGATGGCCCGGGCGCGGGCCGCCTCAGCGGCCGGGCAGCTTGAACCGTACCGTGGTCTCCCCTTCGGCTGGGGCCGGGGCAGGCGCGGGCGGTTTCGGGGCGGGCTGGACCGGGGTGTCTTCGGGGGAGGCCGGCGGGAGGGCGAGAAACCCCTTTTCCAGCAGTTCCGCGATCTTGATATCCCGCGTTTTGCTGTCGGGGGAACCCATCGTGACGACGATGACGCGGCGTCCGTTGCGGAAGGCGGTGGCGGCGAGGCAGAAGCCGGCTCCCCGGGTGAAACCGGTCTTGAGGCCGTCGACCCCCGCGACCTTCCCGAGGAGGTGGTTATGGTTCACCATATCGATGCGCTTGGGGCCCGGGCGGAAGGTGCGCTGCTTGACGGAGGTGTACGCGAGAACGTTCGTCTGCCGGATCAGTTGGAGGCTGAGGGTGGCCAAGTCCCGCGGGGAGGTGAGGTCCCCGTCTTCGATCCGGCGGCTGGAGGGGGGGAGCCCGTGGGGGGAGCGGAAGAGTGTCTGCGTCATACCCAGCTCGCGGGCGCGGGTGTTCATCAGTTCGACGAAGGCCTCGCGCGAGCCGGCGAGGTGAATCGCCAGGGCCACGGCGGCGTCATTGGCCGAGGCGATCATCAGCGCGTGGAGGAGGTCCTCGACGGGAAAGACTTCCTTCTCGGCGAGGTAGACTTGGGAGCCGCCGGTGCGGGCCGCCTCCGCGGTAGTGGTCACGGGGGTCTGGAGGGTCACGTCCCCGCGGCGGAGGCGGTCGTGGACGATGAGGAAGGTCATCAGCTTGGCCACGCTGGCGGGCGGGCCGCGGTAGTCTGCGCGATCCGTCAGGAGGGTGCGGCCGCTTCCGGCGTCGAGCACGATGGCGCCTTTGTAGGCGTTGGCGGCGTCGGCGGCCTCCTCCGGCCGGGTGGGAGCTGAGCGCCGGTTGTCGGCGGCGCGCGCGGCCCAGGGCACTGCGGCGCCGAGGAGCAGCTGCAGGCAGGAGCGACGGGACAGAGACATGGCGCGAGCAAGGCCAAATTGGCCGGGGCGGCGAGCCGAATTCCGGCCGAGCGCAGCGGGGACTTGCGCCCGCCGCGGGCCGACGGTGTGGTGACGGCGGAACTTCTGCCTCCGCCGCGTTTCCCTAAGCCCGACTATGTCACTTCGTCGTCTCCGTCCCGCCACCGTTTTACTGGCGATCCTCAGTGCCGTCACCGCCCTGCGCGGCGAGAGTTACTCGGTGACCACCTTTGCCGGCACGTCGAATGTGGCCGGCGGGGCTGACGGGACGCCCGGAACCTTCAATTCCCCCTATGGACTGGCGGTCGATGCCTCTCGCAACGTGGTGGTGGCCGATACGATCAACAACACGGTCCGCCGCATCACCCCGGGCCGCGTGGTCTCCACCCTTGCAGGAACTTTGGGCCAGCCCGGCTTCTTGGACGCGACGGGCGCTACGGCGCGTTTCAACTTCCCGGTGGGCGTCGCGGCGGATGGGGGGGGCAACCTGCTCGTCGCGGATGCGCGGACTTTTACCCTCCGCCGGGTGAGCGCGGCCGGCGTAGTTTCGACTTTGGCGGGTGCGGGCCTGCAGGCCGGGACGGCGGATGGACCGGCGGCCTCGGCTCGGTTTCTCCTGCCCTACGGCGTGGCGGTGGACGCTGCTGGTAATGCCTATGTGGCGGAGGGTGGGTCGCACGTGATCCGCCGGATCAGTGCGGCGGGCGTCGTCACGACGCTCGCGGGAAGTGCTGGGGCCGCGGGCTTCGCGGATGGCACGGGGTCGGCCGCCCGCTTTAACGTCCCGTGGGGCATCGCGGTGGACGCGGCTGGTACCGTTTACGTGGCGGACAGTGAGAACCACATAATCCGCCGGATCACGGCGGCGGGCGTGGTCTCCACCCTCGCGGGCCAGAGTGGCGTGACCGGCTATGCGGATGGGGCGGGCGCAGTGGCACGCTTCCAGCAGCCGCGGGGGTTGGCGGTGGACGCGGGGGGTAACCTCTTCGTGGCGGACCACGGCAATCACACCGTGCGGCGCATCTCGGCGGCGGGCGTGGTGGAGACCATTGCGGGCTCGCCGGGCATCACTGGGGACGCCGACAGCGTAGGCGCGGCAGCACGGTTTTATTATCCGGCGGCGGTGGCGGTGGACGGCAACGCGGTGTACATCGCGGATTCCGGCAACAACCTAATCCGGCGCGCCGTGCCGGCGAGCGCCGCGGCGTTGCCGGTGATCTCGATCCATCCCGTGGAGCAGCAGGTTGCGGTTGCCCAGCCCGTGACCTTCCGGGTGGTCGCGAGTGGCGGGAATCTGACCTACGCGTGGTTCAAGAACGGGTTTCCGATTCCGGGCGCTACGGCGGCCGCATTCTCCCTGACGGCACCGACGATCGAGGACGAGGCGTCCTACCGGGTCCGGGTGACCGGTCCGGGCGGGGCCGTGGACAGCGAGCCGGCGGCATTGACTGTCTGGCCGGTGGGCACCGTCGGCGTGGCAATCACGGCGCGCCCGCTCGGACAGTCGGTCGCGGTGGGCGAGGCGGTCAGTTTCGCGGTGACGGCGACCGGTAGCGGGCTAACCTACCAGTGGCTGCGCAACGGCGCCGCGCTGGCGGGGGCCACGCGCGCGACCTACGCGCTGGCCGCGGCACAGACCGCGGACGCGGGTGTTTATGGGGTGCGGGTGAGTGCTGGCGCGGTGACGGAGACGGCGTTCGCGAAGCTGGTGGTCGGGGGGGTGAGCGGCGGCGCGGTGACTTTGCTGAGTGAGCCGGTGGGCCGTAGTGTGGCGGTTGGCCAAGCGGTGACCTTCACCGTGCAGGCAGCGGGGGCGGGACCCTTCACTTACCAGTGGTTCAAGGAGGGTGCGGCGCTGGCGGGCGCGACGGCGGCCGTGCTGACCCTGCCTGCGGCGCAGGCGGCGGATGCCGGCACCTACACCGTGCGGGTCAGCGCGGGGGCGGCGTTTGTCGTCAGCTCCGGGGCGGTGTTGACCGTGCAGGGCCCGGCCGGCCCGGCGGCGCGGCTGACGAATCTTTCGGTGCGGACGAACCTCGAGGCGGCGGCGACCCTGATCGTTGGGGTGGCGGTGGCCGAGGGGCCGCGGGATGTTTTGTTCCGTGCGGTGGGGCCGGCCTTGGCGGCCTTCGGGGTGCCCGGAGTGCTGGCGAATCCGCGGATCGAGATCTACAACGGCGCGGGGGTGCGGGTGCAGGAGAACGAGGATTGGCAGGCCGGGCTGGGGTCGGTGTTCGCGTCGGTTGGCGCCTTTGCGCTGCCGGCGGGCAGCCGGGATGCGGCGCTAGTCGCGCCGTTGACGCCCGGTGGGTTCACCGCGCAGGTGCCGGGCGCGGCGGGGGGCGTCGTGCTCGTCGAAGCCTACGAGACCGGGTCGGCGGGCGCCGCGCGGTTGATCAACGTCTCGGCGCGTAACCGGGTGGGGACGGGCGATGACGTGCTGATTGCGGGATTTACCCTGGCCGGGAGCGGCGCGAAACCGCTGCTGATCCGCGCCGTCGGCCCGGGGCTGGCGGCCTTTGGGGTGCCGGGAACCCTCGCGGACCCAAAGCTGGAGATTTACAATGGCGCCGGCGTGAAGGTGGCGGAAAACGACACTTGGGACCCGGCGTTGGCGGCGACTTTCGGGTCGGTGGGTGCGTTCGCCTTGCCGGGGGGCAGCCGCGACGCGGCGCTGCGGACCGAGCTGCCTCCGGGCAGTTACACGGCGCTGGTGAAGGGGTCGGACGGTGGCACGGGTGAGGCTCTGATCGAGGTCTACGAGCTGCGCTGAGGGTCGCGGCGCACTTCTGTTTTGCGTGGGGCGCGGGGAGCGCTCATCCCTGACGTTTCCCCGCCCCATGAGATCCCTTCCTGCCCTGATCCTGCCGTTGGTGGCCGCCGGTGTGGCTGTCGGTGGGGAACCCGCTCCCGGCGCTGCCGTGCGCCAGCAGCTCGCGAGCCTCGCCACCACGGGAACCCTGTTGCACGTCGCCGCGCATCCCGATGACGAGAATACGCACCTCATCACCTACTTCGCCCGGGCGCGCGGTTACCGCACCGGGTATCTTTCGCTGACGCGTGGGGATGGCGGGCAGAATGAGATCGGGCCTGAGTTTGACGCCAAGCTGGGCGTGGCTCGCACGCAGGAACTACTGGAGGCGCGGAAGCTTGATGGGGGTGTCCAATTTTTCACCCGCGCGATCGACTTTGGGTATTCCAAATCGGCCGAGGAGACGCTGCGCTTCTGGGACCGGCGCGAGGTGCTGGGCGATGTTGTGCGGGTCATCCGGCAGTTTCGACCGGATGTGATTGTCACGCGCTTTTCCCCGCGGGGTGGCGGCACGCATGGGCACCACACCGCCTCGGGAATTCTGGGTGTGGAGGCTTTTCAAATGGCGGCGGATCCGGCGGCCTATCCGGAGCAACTCGCCGAGGGTTTGCGGCCGTGGCAGGCGCGTCGGGTGGTCCTGAATAGTGGCGGTCCTGGACGCGGCGGCGGCGAAGGCGGACTGCGGCTAGACATTGGTGGCGCCGATCCGGCGACGGGTGAGGGGCTCGGGACGATCGCGGGTCGGAGCCGCGCGCGGCACATCACGCAGGGATTTGGCAGCTTTGGCGCCCGCGGGGGCGGGGCGGGGCCGAACGAGCAGTCCTTCACCGTGCTCGCTGGCGAGCCCGCGACGCGGGACCTGTTCGAGGGCGTGGATGTCACGTGGGGCCGGTATGGGCCGGCGGGCGTGGAGCTGGCGGCGGCGATCGAGGGGGTGCGGCGAGACTTTCGGCCGGAGCAGCCGGCGGCGAGCGTGCCTGCGCTGTTCGCCCTGCGGAGGCGCTTGGACGCGCTGCCGGTGGATGCCCTCGTCGTGGATCGGCGGCGGCAGTTGGAGGGAATCATTCAGGAGTGTCTGGGCCTGCGGGCGCAGGCGACGGCGGACCGGGCCGAGGTGGTGCCGGGCTCGCCGCTGCGGTGGAATCTGGAATTGGCCACGGGGGCGGCGGCGGTGCGGCTGCGCGGCGTGCGCCTGGGCGAACGGGAGTTGCCCGAGGGCCGCGGGGAGATCGCGCCCGGGGGCGTCTGGCGGCTCCAGACTGAGGCGCGGGTGCCGGCCGACCAGACGTTGACGCATCCCTATTGGCTGCGCGAGGAGGGCGCCGCGGGGTTGTTCGCGGTGGCGGACCGCAGTCTCATTGGGCGGGCGGAGGATCCGCCGGCGTTTAGTTGGACCTTCGTGTTGGAAATCGGCGGTGAGCCGCTGTCCCTGATTATACCGGGGGAGGTCGCGGAGAACGGGGATCGCGCTGGCCGTCGCCGCGGGGTGGCGGTGGTGGCTCCGGTGGTGTTTCAATTGGCGCACGAGGTGGAGTTGTTCGCGCCTGGAGCGACGAAGGAGGTTAAGGTCCAGCTGACCCGCGAGGGCGAGCCGCTGGCCGGGCGGGTGGTGGCGGAAACGGGGGGGGGGTGGAAGGTGGAGGTGCCCAGGCCGGAGTTCCGCGCCGGTCCTGGCGCGCCCGCGACCGTGACGGTGCGGGTGACGGCGCCCGCGGTCGGGGGGAGTGGCCGTTTGCGACTCCTCGCCGAAGTCGGGGGGCGGCGTTACGCGGGGCAGCGGGCGGAGATCCGTTACCCGCACCTTGCGCCGCAGGTCTTACAGCCGCCGGCGGTGGTCCGTCTCGTGGCGGCCGACGTGCAGGTGCGCGCGCGGCGGGTGGGGTACCTGCCTGGGGCGGGCGATGACCTCGAGCGGGCTTTGGCTCAACTCGGGTGCGCCGTACGGCGACTTGAGGGCAAGGATCTTTCCCCTGAGGGCCTAGCTGGTCTGGATGCGGTGGTGATCGGCGTGCGCGCCTTCAATGAACGAGAAGACCTCGCGGCGAACCTCCCCGGGCTTTTCGCGTGGGTGGAGCAGGGTGGCACCGTGGTCGCCCAGTACAACCGGCCCAACGGTCTGGCCGCCCCGAACCTCGGTCCGCACGCGCTTTCCATTCAGGGGCCGGCACCGGCGCTGCGGGTGACTGACGAACGGGCGCCGGTGACCTTTTTGCTGCCGGGGCATCCGGTCTTGAACGCACCCAACCGGATCGGGCCGGAGGATTTTGCGGGTTGGGTGCAGGAGCGCGGCGCTTACTTTCCCAGCAGCTGGGACGAGGCCCGCTGGGAGGCGGTGTTGGCCCTCGCGGACCCCGGGGAGGCGCCCTTGCGGAGCGGCCTGCTTGTTGCGCCGCACGGGCGTGGTCGCTACGTGTACACGGGACTCGCCTTCTTCCGGCAGTTGCCTGCGGGCGTGCCCGGCGCCTACCGCCTGCTCGCCAACCTCCTTTCTTCTGCGCAATGAAGCGTTCCGCCGCCCCAGGCACCGTGCCGCGGAAGCCCGATGCCGATGAGCCGCCTGGGCTGCCGGGCTTATCCCGCTGGAGCCAAGTCTACGCGCTGATCCTCGGCGTGTTTGCGCTGCTGGTGATCGGCCTCGCGTGGTTCACCGCGTACTACCGATGAATGCCCTCGACTGGGTGGTCCTGCTCGGGACGATGCTTGGCATCGCGGCCTACGGCACGTGGAAGTCGCGACGGACAGAGCAACTCGACGCCTATCTGCGAGGGAATCAGGGGACGCGCTGGTTCACGATCGGCGTGTCCGTGGCGGCGACGCAGGCGAGCGCGATTACCTTTCTCTCGATTCCGGGCCAGGGCTTCGAGAGCGGGCTGGGCTTCGTCCAGAATTACTTCGGCCTGCCGCTCGCGCTGATTCTGGTCTGTGCCGTGTTCCTGCCTGTCTACCGGAAGCTGGGCGTGTACACAGCCTACGAATACTTGGGGCGGCGGTTCGACGGGAAGACGCGGCTGCTCGGCGCGGCGCTGTTTTTGCTGCAGCGGGGTTTGGCGAGCGGAGTGACCATCTATGCGCCGGCGATCATCCTCTCGACCGTGCTAGGTTGGCCGATCGATGCGACCATCATCGGGACCGGTCTGCTGGTGGTCGCGTATACGGTCACGGGTGGCAGTGTGGCGGTAAGCCTGACGCAGAAGGGGCAGATGGCGGTGATCTTTGGCGGGATGGTGACGGCGTTTGTGCTCCTTTGGCAGCGCCTGCCGGAGGATGGCCTCGCGGTGGCCGGCGCGCTCGGGCGGCTGGAGGCGGTGGACTTCTCGCTCGATCCGGACCGTCGGTACACCTTTTGGAGCGGCTTGCTCGGCGGATTTTTCCTCTCGCTCTCCTATTTCGGCACCGACCAGTCGCAGGTGCAGCGCTACATCGGTGGGGCGAGCCTACGGGAAGGGCGGTTGGGCTTGGTCTTCAATGCGCTGCTGAAGATCCCGATGCAGTTTCTGATCCTGCTGCTCGGGACGATGATGTTCGTCTTCTATCACTTCCAGCCGGCGCCGGTCTTCTTTAACCGCGCCGAATGGGAGCGGCACGCCACGGGTCCCGCGGGCGAGCGCTTCCGGGAACTGGAGGAGCGTCACGCCGTGGCTCACGCGCAGCGGCAGGCGGCGGCGCGCGCGTGGCTCGCGGCGCGCGAGGCCGGCGATCCTGGGCTGGAGGCTCCGGCGAAGCAGGCCCTGAAGGTGGCGCAGACGGGGGTAGATACCGTGCGGCGCGAGGCCAAGGCGGCGCTTGTCGCGGCGGATCCGCGGGCTAAGACCAAGGACTCGGATTACGTCTTTATGCACTTTATCCTCGGGCAATTGCCGCCCGGGCTGATCGGCTTGCTTGTTGCGGTGATGTTCGCCGCAGCGCTCGGCTCCAAGGCCGGGGAGCTCAATGCGCTCGGTACGACCACGGCGGTTGATTTTTGGCGGCACCTTCGACCGCGGGCCGACGTGGACGAGGCCCGTGAAGTCCGGATGGCGAAGGTGTTCACGGCCGGCTGGGGGCTGTTCGCGATTGGCTTCGCCCTGTTCGCGCGGTTCTCCGAAAACCTGATCGAGGCGATCAACATTCTCGGTTCGCTCTTCTACGGGGTGGTGCTCGGACTCTTCCTCGTCGCGTTTTTTGCCCGCCGCGTTGGCGGCACCGCGGTCTTCTGGGGTGCGATCGCGGCGCAGGTGCTGGTGCTGGTCCTCTACCGCACGCTCACCATCTCTTACCTCTGGTACAACCTGATCGGCTGCGGTGCCTGCTGCGGCCTGAGCCTAGCCCTGCAGGCGTTCCTGCCGCGGCCGCGGGAGGACGCGCAATGAGCGCGGGGCCAGTCATTTGTTTCGGGCAGCAGCCGTGCGGTTTCTTTCCGCGGCGTTTCCTAGCGGCGAAGTTTGCGACCGCGCGCCGGCTGCAGGCGGAACTTGGGGGCGAGATCGTGTTTTTCTACCACGATAGCGACCACGACTCGCGGGAGACTCAGACCCTGCTCCGTCACCGGCGCACGGGTGAATTGGCGACCCTGAATTTCGCGTTCGAGAACCGCCTCCAGCGCAAGTGGTCACCGCTCCACCACAAGCGGGTCCCGGCGGGGTGGCAGGCGGGGATGCTCCGGCAACTGGGAGCTTACGTCCCGCCGGAGCCGCTCGCGGCCTTCAAGGCCGCTGAGGGCGCGAACGTTGCGGACTTCTGCCTCTCCGTCTACCGGGGGCTCGGCCTGCTGGAGGGAATCCGCGTGGCGCGTTCTTCGGATCCGGCGTTCCGGCGGGGGGCCTGCGCGATCGACGACTGCTTTGTGGATTTGGCCCACGGCGGTGAGGTGGTGCGAGCGCGCCGCGTCGCCGGCGGATTCCGCCTGCACGAAGGCGGCGATGCCTATGTCGAGCTGCCGGATGCTCCCTTTGGACCGGCCGAGGTTTCGCCGACGCGGGATACGCGCCTACGCTGGATGCAGTCGGTGATTCGCTGCACGCACTATATCGCGGGGGCGGGGGAACAAGCGTACTTGCGCCGCGAGGACGCGCCTGAGATCACCTTCGTGCCCCGCGATGCCATCGACCGCCCGGAAGAAGCCTACGTCTGAGCCCGCCCCATTGCTCGCCCTTGGAGCGCACCCCGACGACGTCGAGTTCGGTTGCGGGGCGGTACTCGTTCAGGCGGCGCGTGCCGGCCGGCAGGTCCACGTGGTGGTCTGCACGCGCGGCGAGGCTGCCAGCCACGGCACTCCCGCGGGTCGGGCGCGCGAGGCGCGGCGCGCGGCCGCGCTGCTGGGCGCGAGTTTCAAATTCTTGATTTTGGGGCGTGACGCGGGCTTGGAGGCCCGTCCCGCGGCCGCCCGCGTGCTGGCCGGTCTGATCCGCCGGCTGCGGCCGGAGCTTGTGCTTGCGCCGACGCTCGAGGGGGACCAGCACCCCGACCATGCCGCGCTCGGGCACATCGCGCGCGACGCGGCCCGGCTGGCGCGCTTTGGCGGGCTGGCCGGGCTTCGCGGTGCGCCCCACGCCATCGGGCAGCTCTTCCATTACGCCGTGACCCCCGATGCCGAGCCTGCCGGGGGCGCCCGCATCGTGGTGGATGTTTCTGCACCGGAGGTGGTGGCCGCCTGGACCGCCGCGATGACGGCGCACGCCTCGCAGCTGCGGACCCGCAACTATGTTGAGCTGCAGCTCGCGCGTGCGCGGGTGCTCGGCCTGCGGGCCGGGGTGGAGTATGCTCAGGGGCTGTATCCAGCGAGCGCTCCGCTGGTGCCGGGACTGGATGGCCTGACGCGCGCGGTGCGCCGGTTCTGAGATGGCCGCCGAGCGACCGCTGCGCGTTGGGATTACCTGTTACCCGTCCGTGGGCGGGAGCGGGATCCTCGCTTCGGCGCTAGGCGAGGAACTGGCCCGGCGCGGGCACGCGGTCCACTTTATCAGCTACGAGCGGCCGTTTCGCCTTTCGGCGGCGACGCCGGGCATCCACTTCCATCCGGTCGTCATCAACGACTACGAGCTGTTCCGCTACCCGGACTACACCTTACCGCTCTCGGTCCGGATGGCGGAGGTGGCGCGCGACCACGCGCTCGATGTCCTGCACGTGCACTACGCGGTGCCGCACGCCACCGCCGCGATTTTGGCCCGGGCGATGGTCGGGACGGGGGGCGCGCCGCGGGTGGTGACGACTCTTCATGGGACCGACACGACCCTGTTGGGCCGCGACCCGGGTTACGGGCCGGCGATCCGCCATGCGCTGTTGCAGTCGGACGCGGTGACGACCGTCTCGGCGTGGCTCCGCGACGAGACGCGGCGTTTGCTGGCAGTGGAGTGCCCGATCGATGTGATCCCGAATTTCTTCAGTCCGCGGCCGGTCACGCGGACTCGCGCGGAGGTGCGGGCGGAACTCGGGGTGGGAGAGGAGCCGCTGCTCGTGCACCTTTCGAACCTGCGGCCGGTAAAGCGGTTTGACCTGCTCTTGGAGGCGCTCGCGCGGGTGCCGGCCGGGCGGCCGTGGAAGCTGCTGGTGTTGGCGGGGGGGGACTTCCAACCGTATGCGCCGCTGGTGCGGCGGCTGGGGTTGGAATCGCGGGTGGTGGTGCGCGCAAACGTGTTCGACGTTGAGGACTACCTCCAGGCGGCGGATCTCGGCCTCTTCACCTCGGAGTCGGAGAGCTTCTGCCTCGGGGTGTTAGAGGCAATGTGGTTCGGGTGTCCGAGCGTCTCAACCGCCGTGGGCGGCATTCCCGAGGTGGTGGAGGACGGGCGCTCTGGCCTGCTGGTGGCGGAGGCGGGCGCGGAGCCGCTGGCGGCCGCGGTGACGGCTTTGCTGGACGATCCGGCGCGGCGGCGCCGACTGGGGATGGAGGCGCGGCGGCGGGCTGAGACGGTCTTTTCCGCGGCGGCGGTGGTTCCTAGGTACGAGGCGCTCTACCGCCGCGTGTTGGCGGCGCCGGTGGGGCGGTCCTAAGCGGGGCTGCGCCCCCTTCACTCCGGCCTCGCCTCCGACCCATCCCCGAGATTGGCTCCGCGTCTTTGTTATGCCGACCTACGAGTACGCCTGCCAGAAGTGCGCCCACACGTTCGAGCAGTTCCAGTCGATGCGGGATGACCCGCTGGTGCGTTGCCCCGCCTGCGGGAAAAAGAGCCTGAAACGGCTCCTAGGAGGTGGCGCCGGACTGATCTTCAAAGGTTCCGGATTCTACATCACGGATTACCGCAAGGGTGGTTCGGGGAAGGGGAGCGAGGCCAAGGGCGGAGGCGAGTCTAAGGGAGGCGAGTCCAAGCCCGCGGCGCCGGCCAAGCCCGCGGGCGGAACCTCCTGATTTCCGGTGCGCGCCCAACAGCCGTCAACCGAGGAGCCGAGCTGGAGCGGCGTGGCGTGGGCCGCGGCGGGGGCGTTGGTGCTTGGGGTAGTCGTTGCCGGGCTGGTGCTGGCGCTAAGGCCGGTCGCCCCAGGTGAGGGGCCGGTGGCGGGTTCGGCGCGGTACGTGGCGGGTTCCGCGGAGGCGGAGCGGGCGCGCGAGGCGCCGGTGCGGCGCGAGTCGCTGCGGGCGGGGCAGGATGTGACTTTTACGGAGCCGGAGTTGAATGCCTTGCTGGTTCGGCCGCGGGGCGGCGCGGCGCCGAATGTCCGGCTGGCTGAGGGGAGAATTCAGTTGGCGCGCGCGTTGGCGTTGCCGGGCTGGCCGGTCGGTTATCGCCCCGTGCTGCAGGCGCGGGTGGAGCCGGTGCGTGCCGGGGCGGGTTGGGCGCTGCAGGCGCGGGAGGTTTACCTCGGCGGGCTCGCGTTGCATCGGCTGCCCGTCGTCGCAGAAGTTGCGTGGCGGGATGGGTTGGAGCCGTTGCTACCGCCGGAGTTGCGCGCGGCGTTGCCGGGGGCGCGGGAACTTGAGGTTGCCGGGGCGACGCTTCGGTTGCGGCGGCCGTGAACCGCGTCCTTTGGCTCGCGTTCGGCCTACTGGTCGGAATGCCCTTGCGCGGGGCCGCGCCGGTCCTTGCGGCCAGCCTAGCGGGTCGTTTCGAGGTAGCCTCGATGGATGCCGCCGTGGCCCATCGGGTCGCGGCGGCGGCGGAGGAGGGGTGGCGCGTGCTGGCGGCCCCGCTGGGCCTGCCGCCGGCCTTTCCCTCGCCGGTTTTTGTTCGGGTGCTTCCAGCTGGGACATCGGGGGCGGTGGCGGCGCACGAGGTTGCGGTCGAACCCGGTGGTCTCGTGACTCTCTGGCTGGGAGCGCGGGCGCAGGCGGGAAGCGCCCTGCGGGTGGCGCTGGTCGACGCGCTGCTCCATCGCCTCGGGGTTGCGCTGCACGGGGCGACGGCGCCTCCGGTGGTTGCCCCTTGGCTAGTGCTGGGCGCTGTGGGCTGGTGGGAGACACGGGTCGATGGGGCCCGGCTCGATGCCCTGCGCGAAAACTCGCGCCGCCGGCCGCCGCCGGGTTTGGCCGCCCTGCTTGACGGCGCGCGCGGTCCAGCTGGACCCGAGGGGGATGCGGCGGGCGCGACGTGGTGTTTTACCTTTTTGCTCGGCGAGTCTAGCCGCGGCGGAGAATGGCCTCGGCTACTCGCCCGGCTGCTGGCTGGCGGTGACCCGCAGGCGATGCTGGCGCAGGCATATGTCGGCCGTTTCGGAGGGGCGGAGGATCGGGAACTCTGGTGGCAAACCGGCTGGCATCATCACCTGCGTCAGCGGGTGCTCCCCGGACTCGAGGCAGAGGAGGCGAGGGGGATGCTTGTGACGTTGTCGCGGTTCGTTTTTGCCGACGAGGGGGGCGCGGACCGGTTGGTGCCCTTGGCGGAGGTGTTGGCGCGCCGGAGCGAGCCCTTGGTGGCCGCGGAGTTGGCCCGCCGCGGCGCCGAGCTTGGGCGGAGCGTCGCGGGGATGCACCCCTTTTACCGCAACGCCGCGCTGACTCTGGCGGAGGCGTTTGCGCTGCCGGCCGGTCCGGACGGTGATCGGCGACAATCCGTCCTGGGCGCCCAATGGGAACGCGATTGGGCGGATGGCCTCGCGCTCGAGGCGGCGACGCGGGCGGTGCTAGATCGCTGGGAGGCCCGCCTCCGCGTTCCAACGCCCTGAGTCTTTGGCTAAGTCTTGCGGGGCGCCGGGGCCGCTCCGCAGAGTGGGCAGGTGTCCAAGAGCTTCCTCAACATCGGGGTCGTGGCGGGCGCCACTCTGGCGTCGCGCTGCCTCGGGCTAGTGCGGGACGCGCTGGTGACCGCCGTGTTTGGCCTCGAGGCGCTGGCCTCGGCGTTCTACACCGCCTTCACACTGCCGAACCTGTTCCGGCGGTTGCTGGGGGAGGGGGCGCTCACGGCAGCGTTGGTGCCCACGCTGCAGCAGGAGATTCGGGCGGCGCAGCGTGAGGCGGCCTTCCTGCTGGTGAACCGCGTCGCGAGTTGGCTGCTGGTTGTCACGGGGGGCATCGTGGCCGGAGGGATGCTGGTGCTAGCAGTCGTGCCGCGGTGGCTGGCGGGAGGAGGCCGGTGGACTGAGGTGGCTCCGGCGCTCGAGCGGTGGCTGGTCGCTGCGGATCTGGCGGTGATTCTTTTCCCGTATCTGGTCTGTATCTGTCTCGCCGCGGTCTTCAGCGCGGCGCTTCAGACGCTGAACCGCTTCCTCGAGCCGGCGCTTTCGCCCGTGTGGTTGAATCTCGCGATGATCGGCTGCCTCGCCGGCGCTGCTTACGGCGGCTGGGCGGCGAGCCCGGAAGGCCGGATGTTGTGGCTGTGCGCGGGCACCCTGCTGGGCGGGCTGCTCCAACTGGTGGTGCCCGCGCTAGCCCTGCGGCGCGAGGGCTGGCGGCCCCGGTTTGGACTCGGGGTGGACGACGGTCTCCGGCAAATCTTGCGCTTGATGGCGCCGACCGTCTTCGGCTCGGCCATTCACCTGATCAATATTTCCGTTTCGCGGCTCGTGGGGCTGTCGCTTAACGACTCGGCGGTGGCGATCCTCAACCTTGCCACGCGACTGATGGAGCTGCCGATCGGAGTCTTCACGCTCGCGGTCTCGACGGTGGTATTCCCGCTGATTGCCCGGCAAGCGGCCGCAGGGGAGTGGGATGCCTTCGCGGCCTCCTACCGCAAGGGGATGAGGCTGATTTTGGTGATCAACCTGCCCGCGGCGGCCGGGCTGGCGCTGCTCGCCGAGCCGATCGTGCGCGTGCTGTTCCAGCGGGGGCAATTCGGCCCGGCGGACACTGCGGCCATGCGGCCTGTGCTCGCCATCTTTGCCGCGGGGCTCCCCTTCCTGGCCTTCACCACGCTGGTCCTGCGCGCGTTCTACGCCGAGAAAGACACGGCCACGCCGGTGCGGGCGGCGGCGCTCAGCTTCATCGTAAACCTTGGCCTCAGCCTCATCCTGATGGGCCGCTGGGGCACGCTCGGCCTGGCGGTGGCGAGCAACCTCGCGCTGGCGGTTCAGGCCGTGCACCTGCAGGCGATCCTCGCGCGCCGCCGTCCGGGGCTGGCGTTCCACCACCTGCGGCGTGACCTAGGGAAGATCCTCTTCGCGACCGCCGCGATGGCGGGTGTCGTCCGGGCGACGCACCTTGTTTGGCAACGACTGGCTCCTGCCGGGCTGGTGACGGACGCGGTCGGGCTGGCGGTGACGATCGGCCTCGCGGCCGGATTCTACGTCGCGCTCCTCTGGGTGCTGCGCCTCGAGGGGCGGGAAGAACTGGCCGCGATCGGGCAACGGCTCCGCGAGCGAATCGGAGGACGGCGGTGAAGTTCCGGCCGGACGGGTTCTTGCTCGGACTGGTCGCGGCGGCGGTACTGGCGTGGCTGTGGCCCGCGCCCGGGGCGACCGGCGGTGCGCTCCGCCCCGAGGTGCTCACCAAGGTCGGCGTCGCGCTGCTGTTCTTCCTGCACGGGCTGGCGCTGTCCTTCGGCGCGCTGCGGGCCGGGATCCTGCACTGGCGCCTGCACCTGTTGGCCCAAGGGTGCGTCTTCGTTCTTTTCCCGCTCCTCGGGCTGGTCCTGCACCGTGTGTTGGCGGGCCATCTGGCGGAGCCGCTGCGGATTGGACTGTTTTTTCTCTGCGCGGCGCCCTCGACCGTCTCCTCCTCCGTGGCAATGACGGCCGCCGCGCGGGGCAATATCGCTGGCTCCGTGTTCAACGCCACGGCTTCCAGCCTCCTCGGCATCGTGCTCACGCCGCTCTGGGTCGCGGCGGTTCTTGGGGCGGCGGGAGAAACCCGGCCGTTGGGACCGGTCATCTGGGATCTGATCCGGTGGCTGCTGCTGCCGTTGGTGGCGGGCCAGATGCTACGGCCGTGGTGGGGAGCCTGGCTTGCGGCGCGCAAGGCGAGGATCGGGTACGTCGACCGCGGCGTGATCCTGTTTCTGGTCTACACCTCGTTTTGCGACTCGTTCCAACAGGGCGTCTGGAGCCGGCAAGGTCCCGGGTCCCTTGCGCTCGTGCTGGCGCTGAGCGTTGCCGTGCTGGCCGCGATGCTGGGCGCTGCTTCCGCGGTCGCCCGGCTCGCGGGGCTCGCGCGCGAGGATCGGATCGCGCTCGTGTTTTGCGGCTCCAAGAAGTCGCTCGCCGCCGGGGTGCCGATGGCGAAGTTGATTTTCGGCGCGCATCCGGCGCTCGGGATGATTTTGCTGCCGTTGATGGTCTACCACACTGTGCAGTTGGTGGCGGGCGGGATCCTCGCGCGGCGCTGGGGCGAGGAGCGGTGAACCCCGCGGCTTGCGCCGGTGGCGCGCGCGGCTCAGCGTCGCGGTCTTCGATCTGATGCACCCGTCTTCCCCCGCCTCCCTGCTCGAGACCCTGCGCTGGCGCTATGCCACCAAGCAATTTGACGCTGCGCGCGTCATTCCAGAGGCGACTTGGGCCGCGCTCGAGGAAAGCTTGGTGCTGACGCCGTCCTCGCTCGGGCTCCAGCCGTGGCGCTTCTTGGTCGTTACCCAGCCGGAACTACGGGAGTCGCTGCAGGCGGCCTCGTACGGCCAGAGCCAGCCGCGGGATTGCTCGCATTTTGTGGTGTTCGCCGTTCGGCGGGGGTTAGACGCGGCGCACATCGATCGGCACGTCGCGCGGACCGCCGCGGTGCGCGGAGTAGCGGAGGAGTCGCTAGTCAAATTCCGCGGGATGGTGCAGGGGAGCGTGGAGCGCGCCCGCGGCGAAGGCACGTTGGATACTTGGCAGGACCATCAGGCCTATATCGCGCTGGGCCAGTTCATGCTCGCGGCGGCGCTGCTGGGCGTGGACACGTGTCCGATGGAGGGGATCGAACCGCGCAATTACGATGAGATCCTCGGTTTGGCGGGGACGGGTTACGGCACCGTGGTCGCCTGTGCGGCTGGCTACCGTTCCCCGGGCGATAAGTACGCGGCGGCTCCGAAGGTGCGGTTCCCGCGCGCGGAGGTCGTGGAGGTCCGCGCCTGACGGGCGGGCGGCCGCGACCTCAGCGCGCGTTGTCGTTGATCGGGCGTTCGACGACAAACGGGGCCGGGAAGTCGGCCGCGCGGTCGCCGTCCCGCGCGCGGAGACGCTTGTTCTGCGAGGCGCCGAGCGGCGGGTTCAGCGGGATCTCCATCCCGCCGAGGTCGGCCATCATCCGGTAGAGTTGTCGCTCCATCGAGACCGCCGTCTCTCGGTGCGTCGGATCGTGGAGCAGGTTGCGCTGCTCGTCGGGATCCGCCTGCAGGTCGTAGAGCTCGTCGGTATCCCAGAGACCGTAATAGGTGATGTACTTGTAGCGGTTGCCGCGCAGCGCGAAGACCGTGGGCGACTGGGGGAAGTTCTTCTCCCAGTAATAGACGTAGAGGAAGTGCTCGCGCCACGGGATGGAGCGTCCCTGCGCGAGGGGGAGGAAGCTGCGGCCATCCATATGGGCAGGTGTGGCGAGGCCCATTGCCTCGAGGATCGTCGGGGCGACGTCGAGATTGGCCACGACCTGGTCGATGGCCTTGCCGCCCGGGAAGAGGGAAGGGCACTGCATTAGCATCGGGATGCGGATGGAGGCTTCGTAGGCGACGCGCTTGTCGATCAGCCCGTGCTCGCCGAACATAAAGCCGTTGTCGCCCATATACAGGATCAGGGTGTCGTCGTGGACCCCCTTGGCCTTCAGTTCGCCGAGGATGCGGCCGACGCTCTCGTCGACCGCGAGGAGAGTCTCGCAGTAGCGCTTGTAGTAACGCTCGATGTCGAGATCGCTGTGGTAGGGGAAGTCGACCCCGTGCCAGGAGTTGCGCTGGTCGCGGAGCCAGCGGGGCTTGCCGGCTTGGGTGGCTGGGTCCGTGGCCGCCGCGGGGCGATGCCAGGTCTTGTGGCTGAGGCGGCCCTCGTGACGCGCGGCCGGGGTGAAGTTGGCGTGCACCGCCTTGTGGGAAAGATAGAGGAAGAACGGATTCCCGCCCGCGGGCTGCTCGCGGATGAAATCCAGCGCGTAATCGGTGAGTTCGTCGGTGATGTATCCGCGCTGCGGGACGCGGCGGCCATCGACGTTGAGGGTGTAATCGGGGGTCGGGGGAAGGTACTCGCCTTGGCCACGGAAACTCACCCAGCGGTCGAAGCCCGGCTGCGGCTGGTCGCCCTCGCCGCCCATATGCCACTTGCCGAAGAAGCCAGTCCGGTAACCGGCCCGCTGCAGGTACTGCGGGAAGTAGACCGTGCCCGGCGGGATCGCGCGGTTGTTGTCGATCACCCGGTGGCGAAAAGTGTAGAGCCCGGTCAGGATTGACGCCCGGCTCGGGGAGCAGAGGGAGGTCGTGACCAGCGCGTTGCGGACGTGGACGCCGTTGCGCGCCAGCGAGTCGAGGTGTGGCGTTTCCGCCAGCGGATGCCCGAGGAATCCGAGCGCGTCGTAGCGGTGGTCGTCGACGAGGATGAGGATGACGTTGCGGGGCCGGGCCCCGGGCAGCGGCTCCGGACGGATCTCGATCGGAGTGGAGGCGGTTGCGGCAAGCGCGAACCAGGGCCACAGCAGGAGGTGCAGTCGGTTCATGGGGAAAGGGTCACCAGCGGGGTTCGGCTTGGGTGCGGTTCCACGCTTCCCAGCGCGCCGCCAGCTCTTGGACGAGCGCGGGTTCCCTGGCGGCGAGGTCCTCGGTCTCGCCGGGATCGCGGCCGAGGTGGTAGAGTTGCCACGGGGAGGGTTTCCCGCGGGCGGGATCGCGCAGGAGTTTCCAGTCGCCGTGGCGCAGCGCGGCCCGGGGGCCCATCCGCCAGTGGAGGGTCCGCTCCCGCGCCGGTTGCTGCAGCGCGGCCGTCAGGTCCTCTCCGTCCAACCCTAGCTCCGCCGGGGAGCGTCCGACGGCCGCGAGGATCGTCGCCGCTAGA
This sequence comes from uncultured Opitutia bacterium, assembly GCA_903861185.1. Taxonomy (GTDB): domain Bacteria; phylum Verrucomicrobiota; class Verrucomicrobiia; order Opitutales; family Opitutaceae; genus ER46. Next base: position 27,218 of record CAIOTK010000153.1, read on the forward strand.
TCCAGGGAAACGACGGGCCTCGTCTCCACGCGGCCGCCCGGCAGCCCCTCCGGCCAGCGCACGAGGAACGGCACGCGGACCCCCCCCTCGAGAAGGCTGCCTTTCTCGCCGCGCAGGGGGGTGTTGCGCGAGGTGAGCTCGCGCGTCGCGCCGCCATTGTCCGACAGGAACGCGACGATCGTGTTGGCGTCTAGGCCTTGGTAATGGAGCCGCGTGAGAATGGCGCCGACGCCCTCATCGAGCTGCGCGAGGAGCGCGGCGAAGATCCGACGGTGCAGGTCCGGCAGGTGCTGGAAACGTTCGAGTTGGCGGTCGGTGGCCTGCAGCGGCGAGTGCACGGCGTTGTACGCGACGTAGAGGAAGAAGGGCTGCCCGGCGTGACGCTCGATGAAGTCGCACGCCTCGCGCGTCAGGGCGTCGGTCAGGTGCTGGGGCTCGTCCACGGGCTGACTCCCCCGCAGCAGCGGGTTGTCGGCGTCGTAGTCCGGTTCCTGCGTGCCCATATGGGTCGTCCAAACCGTGCGGCCGTCGGGCGAGGTCCATCGGCCCTCCCCGCCATCCGGCAGGCGCAGGCGGCGGAGCCAGGTGACGCCTCCGGACCAAGGACGCTGGGCGTAGGAGTGGCCTTCGTGGAGGAAGCCGTAGAACTCGTCGAATCCACGGCGCAGCGGGTGATAGGCGGCGGTGCCGCCGAGGTGCCACTTGCCGATCGCCGCCGTGGCGTAACCGCTTGCGCGGAGGTGCTGCGCGAGCGTGCGTTCGCTGGCCGGCAGGCCCACCTTCGGGTCAGCGTTGACCGCGCCGATGGCGTTGCCCTCGAAGCCGAAGCGCGTCTGCTGCCGCCCGGTGAGCAGCGCCGCGCGGGAAGGCGCGCAGACGGAGGCAGTGACGTAGCCCTGAGTGAAACGCAGGCCCTCCTCCGCCAGGCGGTCGAGGTGCGGGGTGGGGATTTCGGTGCCCCCGTAGGCGCCGAGTTCTCCGTAGCCGAGGTCATCGGCGACGATTAGCACCACGTTGGGGCGCGGCGCGGGTGGGGCGGCGGCGGGCGCGGCGAGGGGCAACAGCAGCAGCGGGAGCAGGCGGCAGACGTTCATCGCGGGGGGCCGGAGCGTGAGACAGGCGAAGGGCGTCTGCCAAGACGCAACCGGTTCGGAAATCCGGGCCTCAGACGCGTCGGCAAGTGCGGAGCGCCCGGGAAATTCGCTTGGCCCGCCCGCGCGCATCCTGCTCTGCTCCCGATACCCCTTCAGCCCGATGCGCCTGCCCCTGCTCCTGTCCTGCCTTCTCCTCGTCTCCCTCTCGGCCGCCGTGCCGCGGGTCCTGCCGCCGGGCCAGTTGCCCGACGACATCCGCCTGCAGCCGCCGAAGGACCTCGACGGCTATTTTCCGTTTACGCCGCCCACCACGGCCGCGGAGTGGAGCGCGCGGAGTGCCCTCGTCCGGCGCCAGATTCTGGTCTCGCAGGGCCTGTGGCCGATGCCCACGCGCGGGCCGCTGAAGGCCGTCATCCACGGACGGATCGAGCGGGAAGACTATGCGGTGGAGAAGGTCTACTTTGAGAGCGCACCCGGTTTCTTTGTGACCGGCAGCCTGTATCGGCCACTGCGCCCGGTGGGGCGCGTGCCGGCGGTGCTCTTTGCGCACGGGCACTGGAAGGACGCGCGTCTTTCGGAGGAGACCGAGGCCAAGCTGCGCCAGGAGATCGCGACTGGGCAGGAGCGTTTTGAGCAAGGTGGCCGCAGTCGTTTCCAGGCGATGTGCGTCCAACTGGCCCGGATGGGGTGCGTAGTCTGGCAGTGGGATATGCTCAGCGACTCCGACGCCCGGCAGTTTTCCGCGCAGGTCATCCACCGCTTCGCCAAGCAGCGTCCGGAGATGAACACGGTGGAAAACTGGGGCCTCTACAGCACTCCGGCCGAGTCGCGGCTGCAGAGCGTGATGGGCTTGCAGACCTGGAACGCCGTGCGCTCGCTGGACTTCGTGCTCAGCCTGCCAGAAGTCGACCCGGAGCGCGTAGCAATTACGGGCGCGAGCGGGGGCGGTACGCAGACGATGCTGCTCGCGGCGATCGACCCGCGAGTGAAGCTGTCCTTCCCCGCGGTGATGGTCAGCACCGCGATGCAGGGCGGCTGCACCTGTGAAAACTCCACGCTGCTCCGTATTGGCACCGGGAATGTCGAGTTCGCCGCGCTCTTCGCCCCCGGGCCGCAGGGGATGACCACCGCGAACGACTGGACCCGTGAGATGTCGACCAAGGGGTTCCCCGAGCTGCAGCGACTCTACACGCTGCTCGGCGCCCCGAAGCACGTCCACCTACACCGCGGCGAGCACTTCCCGCACAACTACAACGCGGTGTCGCGGTCGGCCTTTCATACGTTCCTCAACCAGCACTTTCGGCTCGGACAGAAGGAGCCCGTGATCGAGCGGGACTACGTGCCGCTGACCCGCGAACAATTGACGGTCTGGGGGCCCGGTCACCCGGCCCCGAAAGAGGAAGATCCCGCCTTCGAGCGCGCGCTGCTGCGCTGGTTCGCCGAGGATGCGCGCCGCCAGCTCGAGGCGACCATTTCTCAGCCGGAGCGCTTCCGGGAGTTGGTCGGAGGCGGTTTGGCGGCGGCGCTAGGCCGCGAACGGGATTCGGCGGGCACGACTCGCTGGATCGCCGCGACGAGCGTAGACCGGGGCGACTTTCGGGAACTCTCGGGCCGAGTGCGCAACGAGACGCACCGCGAGGAACTGCCGGCGGTGTTGCTGGAGCCGGCGAAGCCGTCCGGGCGCGTGGTGCTCTGGGCGGACCCCGCCGGCAAGGCCGGGCTTCGGGACGCGCAGGGCAGCCTACGCCCCGAGGTTTCCCGGCTGCTTGGAGCCGGTCACGCGGTGCTCGCCGCCGATCTCCTGTTTCAGGGCGAGTTGGTCGCCGAAGCTGAACCGCCGCGCCAAACGCGGGTGGTGCGCAACCCGCGGGAGTCCGCCGCTTACACGCACGGTTACAATTCGTCCCTGTTCGCCCAGCGCGCGCACGACCTGCTGACTCTCGCCCGGTTTGCGCGGGAACGCCCCGGTGTCCGCCAGGTGGACCTGTTGGGTCTCGGTGAGCTGGGGCCGGTGGCCGCTGCCGCCCGCGCCTTAGCGGGTGGGGAGATCGCGCGCGCGGCCGTTTCCACCGGGGGCTTCCGCTTCGCTTCGCTCCTCGACTACCGCGATCCCCGGTTCCTGCCCGGCGGGGCCAAGTACCTCGATGTCCCGGGCTTGCTGGCGCTCAGCGCCCCGCATCCACTGTGGGTTGCAGGGGAACCGGCGGGAGAGACGATCGCCGCGCGGGCTTACGCTGCGGCCGGAGGCGCGGCCAATCTCCAGCACCACCGTGGCTCCGCGGAGGGAGAATTGGCGGCGGCGCTGGATTGGTTACTCCGCTGAGGACCCCGCGGGTCAGGCGGAACCGAGCATCCCGTGGCGGAAGGCCGCCGTGAGCGCGGACCACGCGCGGGCCCGATGGCTCAGGCTGTTCTTCACCGCGTCTCCGAGCCGAGCTAGGGTGGCAGAATGCCCTTCCGGGATGAACAGGGGGTCGTAGCCAAAGCCCCCGCCGCCTTCGGGCGCCAGCGCAAGGCGCCCCGCGCAGCGCCCCTCGAAAAGGCTTTCGCGGCCGTCTGGGTCGAGCAGGCACAGCACGCAGACGAAGTGGGCGCCCCGGCGGGCCACGGGTACATTGGCCATCACCGCGACCAGCTTCGCGAGGTTGGCGGCCGCGTCGCCGGCGGGGCCGGCGTAGTAGGCCGACTCGACCCCGGGGGCGCCGTCGAGGGCGTCAACGCAGAGCCCGCTGTCATCTGCGAGGGACCAATGGCCGGCGGGCAGGCGCGCGCGCAGTGTCTGCGCCTTGCGACGGGCGTTGCCGGAAAAGGTGCCGGTGTCCTCCACCACGGGCGGCATCCCACCGAACGCGGTGGCGGACAGGACTTCCAGCGCGAGGCCGGAATCGGTTGCGAGGGATCGCATCTCGGCCGCCTTGTGCGGGTTGCCCGAGGCGAGGACGAGGCGCAGGGGAGGATGGGCCGTGGGATTCACCCTCGGGCCTTTCCGCGCTTGGTGGCGGTCTTGGCTGGCCGCGGCGCGGGCTCGGTTTCAGGCAGATCCTGGCCGGCCTGTCGCGCGCGCGCGGTCATTTCTCGCTCGAGGAGCGGCAGCAGGGGGTCCCCCGTCGCGGAGAGGCGCGCAAAGACTTCGTCAAGCAGCTCCGCCATCGGGCGTGGGGCGGGAGCGGGGAGGGCGGCTGGCGGTGCCGCCGGCGGAGCGACCGGGGCTGGCTCTGCCGTGGGGGCGGAGGGCGGGACGGTGAGCGCGAAGGGGGCGCTGGAGTGACCACCGCCGAGTTCCGCCGGCAGGTCCTTCACGAGGATCGCGTCACCCTGCGCGACCACGGCGCTGCGATAGATGGTATTTTCCAGCTCCCGCACGTTACCCGGCCAGCCGTGGCGGAGCAGCAGCGCAAGGGCCTCCGGTGAGACCTTGGTCACCCGAGTCTTGCGTTGGCGGGCGAGGTTCTGGAGGCAGAAATCCACGATCTGAGGGATGTCCTCGCCGCGCTCCCGCAGGGCGGGCATCCGGATCCGGACGACGTTGAGCCGGTAGTACAGGTCCTCGCGGAAGGTCTTGTCGCGAACCATCGCCTCGAGGTCCTTGTTGGTCGCGGCGAGGATGCGAACGTCCACGCGGATCATCTCGGTGCCGCCGACGCGCTGGATTTCGCCCTGCTGGAGGACGCGGAGGATCTTCGTCTGGGTGGCGAGGGCCATATCCCCGATCTCGTCGAGGAAGATGGTGCCGCCGTCGCAGAGCTCGAACTTGCCGAGGCGCTGGCCGGTCGCGCCGGTGAAAGAGCCCTTCTCGTGGCCGAAGAGTTCGCTCTCGATCAGGTTATCCGGGATCGCGGCGCAGTTCACCGCGATGAAGTTGCGGGAAGCTCGGTGACTGTGCTTCCAGATCGAGCGGGCCACCAGCTCCTTACCGGTGCCGCTTTCCCCGGTGATCATTACGGTCACGTCGCTTGCGGTGACCTGCCCGATGACCTTGAAGACCTCCTGCATTACCGGGGAGCTGCCGACGATGCCCTCGCGGTAGTCGTCCGCGTTGATGGTGGGACGGTAGTCGCCGACGGCCCGCAGGTCGGCGTGCGCCTTGAGCGCGTTCTGCGCGAGGCCGAGCACCTTCGCGGGGTCGAAGGGCTTCATCACGTAGTCGAACGCGCCGAACTTCATCGCCTCGATCGCGGTCTGGGCGGTGCCGAACGCGGTCATCAGAATCACCAACTGCCGTGGGCTGGCCGCGCGGATGTGTTGCAGCGCCTCAATGCCGCTCATCCCGCCCATCCGGACATCCAGAAAGATCAGGTCGGGCGCGGGGCCCTTGCGGACGAGGGCCACGCCTTCCTCGCCGCTGGCGGCCTCCGCGACCTGATAGCCGCGGGAGGAGAGCACGCGCGAGAGCGAATAGCGGATCTCCGCGTCGTCGTCGATGACGAGCAGGGTGGGCGGGCGGGTCGGTGCGTCGGACATAGCGGTGGCCGTCCGGCGGGCGCGGCGGGCCGTGGCCGCACTGCGCGCTCGCCATCTCGGCGCTCAGCGGGTCTTTTCGCCTGCGATGCTTGGCTGGTCAACGAACCTTTTCCGCGTGGCGGGGATCCAGCTCTCGCTGCATTTCTCTTTTTACCTGCTGCTGGGGTTCAACGCGTGGCAGGGTTGGCGCGAAGCAGGTTGGCCCGGGTTGTGGTGGCACAGCGCGGTGCTGGTGGCTTTTTTCGTCTGCGTCGTTCTGCACGAGCTCGGCCACTGCTTCACCGCCCGGCGCTACGGCGTCGGGGTCTCGCGAATCCTGCTCCTGCCGATTGGCGGGGTAGCCGAGTTTGACGGCATCCCGCGGGAGCCGGTTCGCGAGGTGCTGATCAGCTTAGCGGGCCCAGCGGTCAACTTTGGGTTGGCCGGGCTGCTCTGGCTGTTCATTTGGCTGCTGCCCGCCCCGTCGGGATCCCTAGAGGACGCGGCCGACGCCCTGCCTAGTCTGGCTGCGTCGCTGCAATTCCTGCTCTCGTGGAACCTGCTGATGGGGGCCTTTAATCTGATCCCGGCCTTCCCGATGGACGGGGGCCGCGTCCTCCGGGCGTTGCTGGCGGGGCGGATGGACTACGTGCGTGCCACGTTCTGGGCGGCCACGGTCGGCAAGGTCGTCGCTGTCGCGGGCGCGGTGGCTGCCTACTTCCACCAACCCTTGGCGATGCTGCTGTTCCTGTTCGTCTTCATCGTGGGCGAGATGGAATACCGAGGGGCGCGGCGAAGGGCCGAAGAGGACGAGCATTTCCGCGCGACGGTGGAGCGCCTGCGCGCGCAAAGCATCGCGCAGGGGACGCGGCCGCCCGTCTGAATCTCAAGCGGCTGTCGCGACTCAGCGCGCGGCGAGATCGAAACAGGCGATTTCCTCGTCGTTGCGGACGAAGATAGCGCGGTTGGCGAAGGCGGGATGGGACCAGTGCACTTCGCGGACGCCGGCGCGATTGGTCGGCTTCACCAACTGGGCGCGACCTAGTTCCTCGCAGCCCGCCGGCGTGAGGCGGAGGAGCAGCAGTTGCCCCAACTCATTATAGAGAAAGAAGCGATCCTCGTGCCGGACGAGGAAGGCGGTGACGTGGCGGGCGGGCTTCCCGTTGGCGGTAGTGGGGCCGAGGGTTTCCCAAACGCGTTCCCCGGTGTCGAGCCGCAGGCACCGCAGCTGGCCGAAGGCGCAGACGCCGTAGATGTGGCCGTCGGCGATGAAGGGGGTGCTCATCAGGCTATGGAGGCCCTCCGTCCTGGTTTCGCTCGGGCCGCGGATACTCCAGATCTCCGTGGCCGCGGGGCGGTCCGCGGCTAGCCGTAACAGTTTCGAGCCGTCGAAAAAGGTCGAGAGCAGCAGTCGGTCGCCCGCGAGGCGCGGCGAACCGATGGCGTGCGCGAGCTTGGTCTTGAAGGGCACGCTCCAAAGGATCTCACCGGTGGTCGGAAGGAGCCCGCTTATGGCCTCTGCATCCCAGGCCAGCAGTTGGCGGGCGCCGCCGGCAGTCACCACGACCGGCGTCGAGTAGCCCGGCTCCCGCGGGGGCAGCGCTCGCCAGCGGACCTCACCCGTGAGCTTGTCCAGCGCGTGTAGCGTGTGGGCGTCGCCGCCGGTCAGGCACAGAAGGAGATCTCCCTCCACGACGGGCGCGGAAGCGAAGCCCCAGAGCGGGGTGCGGGCGGAGAAGTCCCGCGGGTAGTGCCGGGACCAGAGCACGCGGCCGGTGGCCGCCTCGAGGCAATGCAGGTGCCCCTCGGCGCCGAGGGTGTAGACACGGTCTCCATCCACCTCGGGCGCCGCCCGCGGGCCGGAGGGGTAGCTGAGGTCGTACGGGCAGTCGTACTCGTGGGTCCAGAGAATGCGGCCGGTCCGCTCGTCGAGGCACAGCACGCGTTCGACCCCGGACTCGGCCATCCGTTTGAGGGCGCCGCCGGTGTTGCCGCGCGTCTGGGAGCGCGGCCGATCGAGTAGGAACACGCGTCCGTCGGCAACTACCGGGCTGCTGTAGCCGGCCGCGACTGGGGTGCGCCAGCGCACCGGCGGACCGCCAGGGGGGAAGGCGGCCAGCACACCGGTTTCCCGCCAGACGCTGTCCCGCTGCGGGCCGTGCCAATGGGGCCAATCGTCGGCACGGGCCTGCCGAGCCAGCCCGACGGCGAGGAGCAGGAAAGACAACGCTCCCACCGGCAAAGGAGGGAGCGTCGGGGTCATAGCCAGAGAGAGGTGCGGCCGGAGTGCGGCCCGCCGCCTCAGCGACCGAGGCTGGCGCGCAGACTCGCGAGTTGGCCGGCGCTCCCGAGCAGCTGATTACGGCTGCCGATGAACTTGGCGTACTCGTCGATGAAGACCTTGCCCGGCGGGCGAAAATCGAACTCGGCGGGCTTATCGCGGAAGAACTCGCGGTGTACGCGGGTCCAAACCAGGCGCCCATCCGTGTCGATGTTGACCTTCGTCACACCGAGTCGGGCGGCGGGCAGGTACTCGTTGGGATCCACGCCCATCGAGTCCTTGATTTGGCCGCCCGCGCGGTTGATGCGGTCGACTTCGTCCTTCGGCACGCTCGAGCTGCCGTGCATCACGAGGGGGAAGCCGGGGAGGCGGTCCTTGATCTTCTGCAGCACGTCGAAATGGAGCGACTGCTTGCCCTTGAACTTGAAGGCGCCGTGCGAGGTGCCGATGGCGCAGGCGAGCGAATCGCAGCCGGTGCGCGCCACGAACTCCTTGGCCTCCTCGGGATCAGTCAGGCAGGCGTGGCCTTCCTCGACCTTGATGTCCTCTTCCACGCCGCCGAGCATGCCGAGCTCGGCCTCGACTGAGATACCCTTAGCGTGGGCCTTCTCGACCACGCGGCGGGTGATGGCCACGTTCTGGTCGAAGGGATCGTGCGAGGCGTCGATCATCACCGAGCTGAAGAAGCCCGAGTTGATGCAGTCGTAGCAGGTCTCCTCGTCACCGTGGTCGAGGTGGACGGCGAAGATCGCCTCCGGGAAGATGTCCCCCGCGGCGCGGATGATCGCCTCGAGCATCCGTTTGTCGGTGTACTTCCGCGCGCCCTTCGAAATCTGGATGATGAAGGGAGCCTGCGACTCAATGCAGCCCCGGAAGAGGCCCATCGCCTGCTCGGCGTTGTTGATGTTGTACGCGCCAACGGCGTACTTGCCGTAGGCGTGCTGGAACAGTTGCGCGGTAGTGACGATCATGGACGTGAAAAGTTCGTCGTCAGCGTCCGGAGGCGCGCTGCCCGGGGCAAGGGTAATCTCCGGACTGGCCGGGATCAGCGCGGCGGGAACTCGAACTCCGCCTTGGCCCCGGTCGGGGAGAGGGCGAGGTAAGCCGAGAAGGCCTGCCCGCGTTTCGACATAAAGCCGGGGATGAGGCCGGTTTTCCCCTCCGCGCAGAGGCGCCGGACCTCGTCCTCGGGGATCTCCCGGCCGCAGAGCTGGCGCTTCAGCGTGAAGACCACGCGGTTGTCCTGCTCGGGCTTGCGCACGTAGAAGGCCTCGGTCGTGGCGACGAGTTCGCCTCCCTTGTGCCGCGCACTCGGGCCCAGCACTTGGGCGGCAGAGAGATCGGGCGGCGCCTTGGCCTTCCGGACGATCGGGTTGCCATCCTTGTCCACCTTCGCCTTGCGGGGCGGAAATTCCCACGCGATGCGCCCGGCCTCCCGTTTGAGGAAGGCGTCGAACGGGCGGCCCTTCTTCGAGATGAAGCCCTGAATGAGGTCGGTCTTCCCCGTTGTCACCAGTTGGATGGCGGCCTCGCGGGGGATGGCCTTCTGGCACATCAGCCGGCCGACGCGGAACGCCTGCGTCCAGCCTTCGCCCTCCCGGGCGCGCAGCACGTAGCTATTGCCCGACTCGCAGAGCTCCGCCCCCGTCGCGGCGTCGGTCCAGAACGGCTCGAGCGTTCCGAGGTCCTGCTTGTCGCCGAAGTCATAGGAAGCCTGCCACTTCCCCTTTTCCTCGTCGCGCGCGAGGCGCAGGGTCGCGGCGAAACGGGCACGGGTCTTGGCGGAGATGAAGCCGTCGAGGGGGCCGACGACCCGCTTCTCGACCAGTTCCTTGACCTCCTGCTCTTCCATCCGGCGGCCGCCGATGACCTTGTAGATCATCAGCTCGCCATCCTGCGACTTGTAGCCGCGCAGGGTCTCCCGGAGCGGCTGGCCGTCGGTGGGGGAGAGAATGTCGGTCACGCGGGCTACCGAGTCGTCCTCCTCGAAGCCCTTCACTCGCTCCACGATACCCCGGGTGGTGGCGACGATCTCCGCCATGAATTTTTCCCGGGGAAAGCGGTTCTGCTCCATCTGGCGGAGCTTGAACTCCCATTCGCCAGTCAGATCCGGCTTGGTGAGCTCCTCGGCCTTCACGGCAGCGAGGAACTGGATCAGCTGCTCGGCCTTCGCGGTTGGGATCAGCTCGCGCTGGGGCCGGTCGATGTACTTCTGGTTGATGAGCCCGTCGATCGTGTCCGCGCGAGTGGCCGGGGTGCCCAGGCCGCGCTCTTTCATCGCTTCCGCCAGCTCCTCGTCGTCCACCAGCTTGCCCGCGCCTTCCATCGCGGAGAGGAGCGTCGCTTCGGTGTAGCGGGGGGGCGGCTTGGTCGCCTCGGCGTGAAGCGTGGCCTCGGTCGTGACCGCGGCCGGCGGGTTGCCGTCGGCCGGATCGAGCGGGGGCAGCGAGCGACTATCGGGGGAGTCTTCGTCGACGGTCGAACGGCCGTACACCGCCAACCATCCGGCGGCGGTGAGCACTTTGCCCTCGGTCTTGAAATCGTGCCCGGGAGCAACGGTGCTGATGCGGGTGGTAACGTCGAACTCGGCGGCGGGGAAGAAGGCGGCGACGAAGCGTCGCGCGATCATATCGAAGATCTTCGCCTCGAGGTCCTCGAGGCCGCGGGCCTCGTTGACGGTGGGGATGATCGCGAAGTGGTCGGAAATCTGCGCGTTGTTGAAGATGCGCTTATTGGGCCGGACCCAGCCCGCCTCGAGCACCTGAGTGGCGAACGGCGCTAGCGGTCCGCCTAGGGCGCGGAGGGTGTCGCGGACCGTCGGCTGGTAGTCCTCCGGAAGGGCCCGGGAGTCGGTACGGGGATAGGTGATGACCTTGTGCCGCTCATAGAGGGCCTGGGCAATCTGCAGGGTGCGGCGGGCGGGCAGGCCGAAGCGGTTGTTGGCCTCGCGCTGAAGGGTGGTCAGGTCGTACAAGCGCGGGGAGGCTTGGGTGCTGCCTTTGCGCTCCTCGGTGACCCGCGCTGGGGGCTGGCCCTGGCAAGCGGCGTGGACGGCCTCAGCGGTGGCGCGGTCCCAAATCCGGTCGATGCGGTCGTGGTCGTCGCCCTCGGCGCGGCGGAAGCCCGGGCGTTGGTAGACGCCTTCGTAGGTGCCCTGGCGGACGGCGAACGTGGCGGTGACGCGCCAGTAATCCCGGGGGCGGAAGTTGCGGATTTCCAGCTCGCGGGCGTAGACCATCGCGAGGGTGGGGGTCTGGACGCGGCCGACGGAGGCGACGTTGCCGGCGCGGGAGCCGAACATCCGCTTCGTCAGTGCGCGGGTCCCGTTGATGCCGATAAGCCAGTCACTTTCGCTGCGGCAGCGGGCGGCTTGCTCGAGGCCGGCCATCCGCTCACCGTCCCGGAGGTTGCGGAAGGCCTCGCGGATACCCTCGGTGGTCATCGTCTGCATCCACGCGCGCTTTACCGGGAGGCGGCACTTCGCGAGTTGGTACAGGTAAGCGAAGATGAGCTCGCCCTCGCGCCCGGCGTCGCAGGCGTTCACGACCTGGTCGACATCCTTGCGGCCGAGCAGCTTCTTCACTGCGGTGAACCGCTCCTTCGCGTCCTCGATTGGCTTCAGGCCGAACTTCTCGGGAATGATCGGCAGGGTCTCTAACCGCCAGAAGCCGTACTTCTTCTTGTCGATGTCCTCCGGCATCTCCAATTCGACCACGTGGCCGACGGCGTAAGAGATGACGTACTCGTCGTTCTCGTAGTGGTCCCCCTTCTTGGGGATCTTGCCGAGGGCGCGCGCGAGGTCCGCCGCGACGGACGGCTTCTCGGCGATGACGAGTGACTTCATGGGACGCGACCCGGTACCGGCGCGCCCGCGAAGTGCAAGACTTGGTTTTTCTTTCGCGCGCGCTCCGGCGGCATTTCGCCGCTCAGGCGGCGGGGGCGCGCGGGGTCTCGGCGAGCGCGGCGTCGAAGGCGGCGAGCATCGAGGCGATCGTGGCGTCGGTCTCGTCGCCCATATTCGAGATGCGGAAGGTCTTGCCCTTGAGCTTGCCGTAGCCGCCGTCGATCACGAGGCCGTGCTTCGACTTCAGCGTCTTGTTGAGCGCGCCGAGGTCGTAGCCGAGGTTGTTCGCGAAGCAGTTCAGCGTTACGGAGCCGAAGCCCGGCGGCGGGAACATCGTGAAGCCTTTGGCGAGGACGTGTTCGCGGACGGTGCGGTTAAGCCGGGCGTGGCGGGCGTGACGGTTGGCGATGCCCTCGGCGCGGATGTCCTCCAGCTTGGACTGCAGCGCGTAGATCAGCGAGATCGCCGGCGTGCTCGGGGTCATCCCCTGCTCGTGGTTCTTCTGGAACTCGACCAAGTCGAAGTAGTAGCCGCGGCCCTCGGTGCCCGCGGCGCGCTCGAGGGCGCGGGCGGAGGCGGAGACCAGCGCGAGCCCCGGCGGCAGGGCGAGCGCCTTCTGCGAGCCGGTGATAAGGATGTCGATGCCCAGCTCGTCCTTCGGGAGCGGCATCGCGCTGAAGGAGCTGACCGTGTCGACGATCGAGATGACCTCCGGGAACTCGCGAATCACGCGCATCAGGGCCGGCAGGTCGCTCATGCAGCCGCAGGAGGTCTCGTTGTGAATGAGCGTGATCGCGTCGTAGCCGCCGGTCGCGAGCTCGCGGCGCACCGCGTCGGGGTCCACGGGCTTGCCCCAGTCGAAGCGGAGGGCGGTGGCCGCCTTCCCGGCGCGGAGGGAGACGTCGTACCACTTGTCCGAGAACGCCCCGTTCATGCAGTTCAGCACCTTGCGTTGCGCCACGTTGCGCAGGGCGCCTTCCATCACGCCCCAAGCGCTGCTGGTGGCCAAGTATACCGGGTCCCGGGTACCGGCGAGGGCCTGCAGTTCGGGCTGGATCGCCTGGTACAGCGCGACGAATTCCGTGCTGCGGTGGCCGATCATCGGGCGCGCCATCGCGCGGAGGGTCTTCTCGGAGACGGCGATCGGGCCGGGAATGAAGAGTTTGTAGCTCATAGGTCGGAGGACGCCGGGCGGGATGCCGGGCGTGCGAAAACTGTTTACGCCGCCGGATGCGTCAACCTTAGGTTTCGCGCCCGCGCCGATGTCCTCCTCCTGGCTTAAGAAGCAGCTCAACGCCCTCGAGCTATTTACCGTCGACGTGATCTACGGTCGGCGCGCGGGCGCGGGCACGGCAATCTACGGTGGATTCCTGCAGGGCCTGTCGTGGCTCTTCAGCGCGGCGGCGCAGACGCGGGTCTGGCTTTACCGGCAGCGCATCTTGCACGACCAGCCGCTGGGCTGCCTCGTGGTCGTGGTCGGTAACCTCACGGTCGGGGGCACCGGGAAGACCCCGGTGGTGGAGAAGTTTGCCCGCGCCCTGCGCGACCGCGGCCGCCGCGTTGCGATCCTCAGCCGCGGTTACAAGAGCCGCGGGGCCCCGCTGTGGCGCCGCGCGTGGTGGCGGCTTACCCACGCCGAGCCGCCCCCGCCCCGCATTGTGAGCGATGGTGAGCGACTCCTGCTCGGCAGCGACGAGGCCGGCGACGAGCCCTGGATGCTTGCGCGGAACCTGCCGGGCGTCGTCGTCCTCGTGGACAAGAACCGCGTGCAGGCGGGTCGCTACGCGGTGCGACGCTTCGGCTGCGACACCCTCGTCCTCGACGACGGTTTCCAGTACCTGCCGCTCAAGGGCAGCCTCAACCTGCTGCTGGTCGACAAGACCAACCCGTTCGGGAACGGCCACCTGCTGCCCCGCGGGATCCTGCGCGAGCCGGTGAAACACCTCCGACGCGCCCACTACGTCTTTCTCACCAAATCCGACGGGCGGAGGGACCCCGAACTGGAGCGGACGATCGCCGCCCACAACCCTGGGGCGGACCTCATCGAGTGTGCCCACCGCCCGCGGCACCTCCGCCGGTTCGGGCTGCCCGAAGAAGCTCCGGGCGGGCGCGAGCCGCTGGGCTTCCTGCAGGGGCGGCGCGTGTTTGCGTTCAGCGGTATCGCCACCCCCGAGAGCTTCGAGAAGTTCCTGCGCGACCTAGGGGCGGTGCTGGCCGGCCGCGAGCGGTTCCTTGACCACTACCGCTTCGGCGAGGAGGACCTCGGTCAACTCTTCGCGCAGGCCGCTCGCGACGGCGCGGAGTGCCTCGTTACGACCGAGAAGGACGCCGTTCGTATTCGGGATGACCTGCCCTGCCCGCTGCCGCTGTACTACCTGCGGCTGGAGATCGAGATCCTGCGGGGCGCGGCCGATTTCGACGAAGCCGTTGGCCGGATCTGCTTCCCCGCGTCCGGGCCGCGGACGGCGGGCGGCTGACCGCGCTGGCAGCCGTGTTTGCCCTTGCGGCGCCCGCGCGCCCGGCCGTTAGTCTGCCCCGATCATGCTGCTCGATTCCCGCTTCGAGAAACTGGCCGCTGGCCTCGTCGGCTTCTCCACTGAGCTCGCCCGCGGCGAGCGCGTGCTCATCGACGCCTTCGACATTCCCGATGCGATGGTAGTCGCCCTCGTCCGGGCGGCCCGGGCGCGTGGGGCGCACCCCCTCGTGCAGCTGCACCGCGCGCGCATCACTCGCGAACTCGCGCTGGGCGCCGAAGAGGCCCAGTTCGCCGCGCACGCTGAGGTCGAGTTGGCTCGGATGCAGCAGATGGACGCCTACATCGCGATCCGCGGCTCGGAGAATATCTTCGAGTCCTCCGACGTCCCCTCTGCCAAGGTCCAGCTCGTCTCGCGCCTGATGAAACCCGTGTTGGACCACCGGGTAGGTCGGACCAAGTGGGTGGTGCTCCGCTGGCCTACGCCGTCGATGGCGCAGCAGGCGGGGATGAGTACCGAGGCCTTCGAGGACTTTTACTTCCGCGTCTGCACTCTAGACTACGCCCGGATGGCCCCGGGGATGAAGGCGCTGAACGACCTGATGTGCCGGACCGACCAGGTCCACATCAAGGGCCCCGGCACCGACCTGCGGTTCTCGATCAAGGGGATCGGCGCGCGTTCCTGCGGCGGCTCGCGCAATATCCCGGACGGCGAGGTCTTCTCCTGTCCGGTCAAGGACAGCGTCGAGGGGCACATCCAGTACAACGCGCCGACGGTCTACCTCGGCCAGTCGTTCGACCAGGTGCGGCTCGCCTTCCGCAAGGGGCGGATCACGGAGGCGACCGCGAACCACACGCGGCGGCTCAACGAGATCCTCGATAGCGATGCAGGTGCCCGCTTCATCGGGGAGTTCGCGATCGGCTTTAACCCCCACATCCTCGAGCCGATGCGCGATATCCTGTTCGACGAGAAGATCGCCGGTTCCTTCCACTTTACGCCCGGCCAGGCCTACGAGGGCGTCGGCAATGGGAATAAGTCGCAGGTCCATTGGGACCTCGTCTGCATCCAGCGGCCGGAATACGGCGGTGGCGAGATCTGGTTCGACGGCAAACTCATCCGCAAGGACGGTCTCTTCGTGCCCAAGTCACTGCAGAAGCTGAACCCCGCGTTCCTGCTCGGGGGCCGATGAGGGACTTCATCCAGGCGCTGCCCAAGACGGAGACGCATCTCCACGTTGAGGGGGCCCTGCCGTACGAACTGCTGGTTGCCCTCGATCCTGTCCGCTGGGCACCGGACCCGCCGTTCCGGGCCCGCGCCTACCGCTACGCCTCGTTCCCGGACTTTGAGCGGATTCTGCTAGAGCACGCTCTGCCGTGGTTTACCTCCGCGGAGCGCTACCACGAGGCCGCGCGGGTAATGTTCGCCCAGCACGTCGCGCAGAACGTCCGCTACGTGGAGACCAGCTTTCACTTGCCCGTGAGCCAGCATATCGGCGTGCCGGGGCCGGAGATCGTGGCGGCGATCCGCAGCGCGGCTCCGCCGGGGCTCGAGGTGCGGGTGTTCGCCGGGATGCTTCGGTCAGACTTTGAGGGGGAGCTGCGGCCGGTGATCAATTCCCTACACACTTGGCCAGATCTCGCCGGCGTCGATCTCCACGGCCACGAGGTGATGCCCACTCCGCCCGACGCGCGCGGCGTTTGGGCCCGCTTACGTGCCGCCGGCAAGGTCACCAAGTGCCACGCGGGCGAGTTCGACGGGCCCGCCCGGGTGCGCGAGGCGATCGAGGAACTTGGCGTGACGCGAATCCAACACGGGGTCCGCGCGGTGGAAGATCCTGGGGTGCTACGCCTCGCGGCCGAGCGCGGGGTCACCTTCGATGTCTGTCCCCTCAGCAACGTCGGCCTGCAAGTGGTGCCGGCGCTGCGCGACCACCCCTTGCCGCGTCTTCTCGCCGCTGGGGTGCGCTGCACGGTGAGTACCGACGACCCCCTCTGCTTCGCCAACACGCTCTCCGAGGAATACGAGGCTCTTGCCCGGGAACTCGGCTTCGGTGCCCGCGAACTCGCGGGCGTGGCTCGGGCCGGCTGGGAAGTCGCAGACGTCCCCGCCACCACCCGGGCCACGATGCTCGCCACCATCGACCGGTTGGCCGCCTTAATATGAGCGCCCCCGAATCCGAGATTCACCTTGTGCCCGACGGCTCGCCGCGCCGGGCCGACAAGGAGCTGGCTGCGGCTTTTCCGGCCCATAGCCGCACCGCGCTCCAGCGCGCGTTTGATGCCGGGCTGGTGTTCCGCGCGGGGGTTCCCATCGGCCGGGATACCTCCGTCCACGCTGGGGACCAGCTCGAGTTCGCGCTCCCCGCCGTCCGCCCGGCCGAGCTGCGTGCGGTGGACCTGCCGCTAGATATCCTTTTCGAAGACCGCCACCTCCTCGCGGTCAACAAAGCCGCCGGCATGATCGTGCACCCCGGCGCAGCCACGGGGGAAGACACGCTAGTGCACGCCTTACTGGCTCATTGTGCGGATACCCTCAGCGGCATCGGCGGCGTGCAGCGCCCGGGCATCGTGCACCGACTAGACAAGGATACGACCGGAGTGATGGTCGTGGCGAAGACCGACGCGGCCCACCGTGCGCTCGCGGATCAGTTCGCGCAGCGCACCCTCACGAAGGAGTACGTCGCGTTGGTCACGGGGGTGCCTCCGCTCCTGAGCGGGGTTATCGACCGGGCCATTTCCCGCCATCCTACCCATCGCCACCGGATGACGGTGGGCGAGGGGGGCAAGCCCGCGCGTACCGCGTGGGAGCGGGTGGAGGCGCACGGAAGCATCGGCGCGCTGCTCCGCTGTCGCATCTTCACGGGACGCACCCATCAGATTCGCGTGCACCTGAAGTCCCTCGGGCACCCAATCCTTGGCGATGCCCTCTACGGCTGGAAACCGGATCCGCGCCTCAAGGTCATTCCCGCGCGGGTGATGTTGCACGCCGAGCACCTGCTGCTGACGCATCCCGTCACGGGGCGGGAATTGGACCTGCGGGCGCCCATCCCGGACGACTTCGCCGCCGTCCGCAAGGCCCTGGGCGCCGCGGCCCGCCGCGAGGCACGGGACCGGCAGTGAGGCTCGGTCAGGGGGCGCGCCCCGCGAGGAGTTCCGCCGCGACGCCGTGGCGCAGGCTCCACCACGAGTGGCGAAGGACGCTGCAGCCCGTCAGATCCGCCATGGCTACGAGCGTCGCGAGCGCCGCCGGAAACACGTCCGCTCGCGCCGCACTGAGGCCGGGAAGCACGTGGCGTGCGGCCAAGGGGAGCGCGCCGACGCGGTCGAGCAGTTCGCGGAGTAGGGCGACGGGAATTTCTGGGGAGCTGTCGTCCAGACCGATCCCCGCCGCGGCGGCCAGCATCGCGCGGGCGGTGCTGACGGTGCCGCCAGTGGCGGCCACTGGCAGGCCCCGGAACGCGTCCCGGGTCAGTCCCGCTTCCGTAGCGATGGCGGTGGCGTGACGGGCGATGGCCGCGCGGGCGGTTTCCGGCAGCGGCAGGGCTGGGTTAGCGACGAACCGTTCGGTTAGGCGGACACAGCCGAGGGGCAGGCTTAGCGCACATCGGACCGCCGCGCCGCGGAACTCGAGCGCCTCGAGGCTCCCGCCGCCGAGGTCGAAAAGCGCGAGGTCGTCCGCCGCGGTGAGCGCCGGGTCGCAGCGCAGTCCCCGGCCGATCAAGCGGGCCTCGTCGGTGCCGGAGAGGATACGTAACGGGAGGCCCGTCGCGCCGGTCACGGCGGCGGCGAACTCCCGACCGTTCTCTGCGTCGCGCACGGCACTGGTGGCGACTACGGCGGTGACGTCCGCACCGTGCAGCCGGGCTTCCGCGGCGAGGGTACGAACTG
>CAIOTK010000154.1 GCA_903861185.1 uncultured Opitutia bacterium
ACCATCTCGCCGCCCGTGCCCCAGGGCTGCGGCCCCGGATCCGACGGCGCGATAATCCGCCACGTGCCGTCGGGCTCCACGTACAGCGTCCCGTGATCATAGTTGTGGTCCGACGTGAAACACGGCCGGATCACCCACTCCCGGCCCGTCCAGCGGGCCGTCCACCACTGGAAGGGGCCCGACTCGGGGCCGGGATTGTAGCCCTTGGACGTCAAATAGAGGACCACCGGGTGGCCGGCGGGCGTGAAGGCAAGTTCCTTCAGGTACACGCTCAGGTCCTCTGCCCGATAGTCGCGCACCAAGGCCGGATTCGCGGCGTCGCGCAGCGGCGGGGTGACGACCTGGCCGGAGACGGTCGTCCACGTGGCGCCGGCGTCGCGGGTTTCCAGATAGTAGAGATTGGTGCGGTAATTGAGGCCGGTGCCGCCGCGGCCGTGGTCCGGGTGCAGGTCGAAGGCGGTGGCGACGCGGTCCGTCTGACCTTGGCGGGCGGTGAGCTGGTAATCGCCTTTCTCCAAGTGAGCGAGCAGGCGCGGGGGCGTCCAAGTGCGGCCGTCGGCGGAGGTCTTCCAGTTGAGGGTGCGCTGGCCCTGGACGTAGAGCGTATGAAGGAAGAGGAAGCGGCGGGATTCCGGGAGGTACCAGGGCTGGGTGTAGGAGTAGTTGGTGGTCTCGATCAGTTCCCACTCCGTGATGTCGTAGGGGCGGCGCGAGCGGTGCAGGTAGGAGGGGCGGGAGGTGCCGTGGGCCGAGGAGAAGACGAAGAGGTGGCCGGCGGCATCGATCGCGAGCGTGGGGTTGTCGTGGGCATCCTCGGTGCGTTTCTGGAGGATGCGGACGGGGCGCGGGACGGTGCCCGTGGCGTGGTCGTAGTAGGAGACCAGGTGCTGGAGTTCGTCGCCGCGCTCGGAGACGTTGCCCGCAGAGCCGCCGTAGACGAAGAACGTCTTCCGTTGGGCGGGCACGTGGATGGCAATGGGCATATGCCATTGGGGGTAGGTGGCGAAGCCGCCGCTGTACTTGTAACGGTGGGGGCCGGGCAGGGGCTGGTTCATATACCAGATGCCGCGGTAGCCGTCGGCGACGGTGGTGCGGAGGTCATCCGGTGGCCGCGGGGGCGTGGCGGCGGGAAGGGTCGTGGCGAGCAGCAGGAGGGGTAAGCTGAGGCGCATAGGGAACGTTGTGATGGTCGGACGTAGGAGGGCAATGCCCGGGCGGAACGGTTGGGGAATCGCTCCGCGGGATGGGTTTTCGTCTTCACTGACCGGGGCGGCGCGCCCCAGCTAAATCGAGCAGAGGAGCCTCCGCCGGAACGGGGTCAGGCCGTTAATCGCTAGTTTTCGGCCAGTACTCGATCCGGGCGACCGTGCCCCTCTAGCGATTCACGGCCTGACCCCGTTCGAATGCGTCGGCATTTGGCGGGAGGGCAGCGCAGCGGACGCAGGCTCCTTGACTCACGCCCGCAAACGGGGCCTTTTCGCCGTATGGCAGCTACCACCTTGGTCCGGGCACGCGTCAATGCCCGACGAGTCAGGAAGGTAACCCGCATTCTGGACCGGCTGGGCCTCAAGCCGGAGGACGTGGTGAATCTGGTTTTCGCCAAGATCGAACAGCGGCAGGGTTTGCCGTTCGCGGTGGGGGAACCGGAGGAGGACTATGCGGTGCAGGAGTACGGCCTAACGCCCGCGGAGTCACGCCGGCTGGGTTCACGACTGAGTGCGGAATTGGCGGCGGAGCGCCGCAACGGAACGATCCGGACGATTCGATCGGCCGATGATCTCCGTTGAGGCGACCGCCCGTTTCCGGGGCGCCATCGTCGGAAGAGCAGAGGAGCGCGAGGCCGTCTTTACCGCAATGATGGCAGCCGCCGAGGCGTGGGGGCAGCCGCATCGGCACAGTGGCGTGGGGATCCGGAGACTGCGGCGCGGGGTATTCGAGTGTCGCTGCGGGCGGGATCTGCGTCTGATCTTTCTCCCGGCCCCACAGGCGCTGGTTTTTGATTTTGCGGGGAACCACGACGAGGTCCGGGCCTACCTGAAGAACCGCGGCTGATCCGACGCGACCCTCAAGGCGGCTAAACCACCCGAGACAGCCGGGTCCGGATTGCCGGGCTCCACCCCACTGCCGCGCTTGCGTTGTTTCGCCGCTCGCGGTGGGAATCCGCCGATGCCCGACGCCGCCGACTGCAGCCTGATCGTGCCCGCCCACCGGGGCGGGCCGATGCTGGAGGCCTGCCTCGACAGCATCGCGCGGCTGGATCCTCGGCCTAGGGAGGTGGTGGTGGCGGTGGATGGCGCCGACCCGGCGGTGCTGGCGGCCGCTGCCCGACGCGGCTTCACCGCCCTCGCCTACCCGACGGCCCCCGGGGTCGCGGCGACCCGGAACGCCGGCGTGCGCGCTGCCCGCGGGACGGTGCTGGTGTTCGCGGATTCGGACACGTTGCTGCCGGCCGACCATCTGGCCCGGCTCACCGCCCTCTGGGCACCGCACCCGGAAGCGGCGGCAATCATCGGTTCCTACGATGCCGCCCCGGCCGCGCCGGGCTTCGTTTCCCGGTACCGCAACCTCCTCCACCACTACACCCACCAGCACGGGGCGAAGGAGGCGCAGACGTTCTGGGCCGGTTGCGGCGCGGTCCGCCGCGACGCGTTCGAGGTCATCGGCGGCTTCGACGAGGCCTACCGCATCCCTTCGGTGGAGGACATCGAGCTCGGCTACCGGTTGCGCCGGGCCGGACACCGCATCCGGCTCGAGGCGACCTGGCAGGTGAAGCACCTGAAACGCTGGCGGTTGCGCGACCTGATCGTGACGGACATCGGGCGGCGGGCGATCCCGTGGACGCGCCTGCTGCGCCGGGAGGGGCGGTTGGACAATGATCTGAACATCGACCACGCGTCGCGCGTGAACGCCGCGCTCGTCTGCGGGGGCGGGGCCCTGCTGGCCGTGGGCATCCTGTGGCGGCCGGGCTTACCCGCGGGGGCGTTCCTGCTGGGGGCGGCGGTGGCCCGTAATCTGCCCTTCTATCGCTTTCTGGGGCGCACCGGGGGTTGGGCGCTGGCGGTGGGTTCCGTGCCGCTGCACTGGCTGTATTTTGCCGGCGCGACGGTCGGGTTTCTACTGGGCCGGCTCCGTAGCGACCCGCGTTGAGCTCCGCCCCGGGGTGGTCACGAATGGGAGGCCAATGATTCGGTCCCCCTCGTCCCGCGGATGAAACTTCCTGCCCACACGCCGTGCGCCGTCGTCGGTGCCGGACCGGCCGGCTTGACCGCGGCCTTCGAACTGGTCCGCCACGGGAGCGCCCCGCTCGTCCTAGAAGCGTCGCCGTACCTCGGGGGCATCTCGCGCACCCACATCTGGAATGGGAACCGGCTCGATATCGGAGGCCACCGCTTCTTCACCCAGAGCGAGGACGTGCAGCGGCTCTGGTTGGAAATGATGGATGAGCCGATGTTCAAGGTGCCCCGCGCCTCCCGGATCTTTTACAACGGCAAGTTCTTCCAGTACCCGCTGCAGATCCGCAACACCCTCGCCAACCTGGGGCTGCTGGAGAGCTTCCTGATGGTCTGCAGCTATGTGCGGGCTCAGGTGCAGCCGGAGCGGCCGGAGGAGTCCTTCGCCCAGTGGGTGCGCAATCGCTTCGGGGACCGCCTGTACCGGACCTTCTTCAAGACCTACACCGAGAAGGTATGGGGCATCCCCTGCACGGAGATCCGCGCCGACTGGGCCGCCCAGCGGATCCACGGGCTCAGTTTCTTCTCCGCGGTGATGAACGCCCTGCGCAACAGCGGGAAGGTGAAGTCGCTGATCAAGACCTTCGATTACCCGCGTCTCGGTCCGGGCATGCTGTGGGAGGCCGCGGCGCGCAAGGTCGGCGAGCGCGGGGGCCAGGTCGTCACCGGCACCCGGGTGACCAAGCTCCGTCACGCGGGCGGGCGGGTGAGCGCGATCGAGGTGTCGGACGCGGGCGGGTTGCCTGACCCCCGGCCCGTGGAGCAGGGCAAGGGCACCCACCAGAAATGCACCCGATCCAGCGGCAGGGTCGAGGACCGTGATGTCGAGCAACGCCTGGGACAGTGCTGCATCGGGGTCATCGAGGGAGGATGCAATATCCATCTCACTCCGACCCAGCCGGA
>CAIOTK010000155.1 GCA_903861185.1 uncultured Opitutia bacterium
ACGGATAACCTGCAGGATATGAACCCGTTCACCGCGAACTGGGGCCTCAGCTTCACCCGCCCGAAGTTCAACGTACGCATCAACGAGAACTACCGCGGCATCCAGCGGCGGGCCCTCGTCGCCAGCACCGCGACCAACAGCATCGAGCCCGGCACCTACAACTACCGCCCGAAGCGCCTCTATATCGATGTGACCGGCGAGTATTACTTCCGCCGCGGCACCGCGTTCTTCTTTGCGATGCGCAATATCGGCGGCGCCACCGAAGACACCAAGATCTACGGCCCCAACACCCCGCTCCACGCCCGCTTCCGCCAACGCGACGACTACGGCGGGTCGCTGTGGAACGCCGGCATCAAGGGGACCTTCTAGGCTCGGCGGCTCCCGCCGCACCGGGGCGGCACGCCCCGGCTACACTGGACGGACGGGATTCCTGCAAGACTCCCGCCCGGATGGTAGCCAGCTTGGTGTAGCTGGGGCGCGCCGCCCCGGCTGTGGCCGAGGAAAACCAATCCCGGCCCCAGACGAGGATCGCTCCGCGGAATCGTGCGCGGCCGGCAAGCACCGGGGCGGCACGCACCGGCTACATCGAGCCGCTGCCGAGCCAGCCCAAAGTTCGGTCCGAGACGGAACGGCTTGGTGTAGCTGGGGCGCGCCGCCCCGGCACACGCAGACTCCGATCCTATTCACGACAGGGCGTTACGCTTTCGCTCGCCAGCAAACCTCTCTGCGGGGCTGGCGCGGCCTCACCGAAGGTAAACCGAGCCGCCGTTGAGGCGCCGCGCTGCGGCGGAAAGGGCACAAAAAAGGCCCGGGACGTTAGTCCCGGGCCCGGAAAGCCAGCCAACCAGCGCCTTACGGCAGCTCGTAGACCTCGATGAGGGCGATGCCCGTCGCCGCACCCGGACCCGTCACCTGAGCCGTGTAGTTGCCCGGAGCGAGGGTCAGGATCACGGCCGAATCGTTGGCCGCGAGGCCGAACGCGCCGACCGAGGCCGAGGACGTCGCAATGGCGTCGCGGTCCGCGGAGGTGGTCCAGTTGGTGTTCTGGGCCACCGAGGTCGAACCACTCAGGAGCTGCAGGGTGGGCTGCGCGAGCACGCCAGCCACGCCGAACTGAGCGAGGCCAGGTCCAACGCCACGGACGAGGACCCGCTTGGCGGCACCCGGGGGCACCACGAAACCAGCAATGAGGGTATTATCCCCAGCGCCGGCGCTCGCGCGCGTCGCGATGTTCAGGAGCTTCTGGCCCGGGCTGGCCCCGGAGAGGTCGTAGACCTCAATCAGGGCGATGCCGGCGGCGTTATTGGTGCTGCTCACGACGGCGGTATAGGCGCCGGGGGCAAGCGTGGTCAGGAGCGCCGCATCCGCCCCGGAAGCCCCGAGGGCGAAGGCACCGGCCCGCGCGCCCGCAGCGTCGATCGCCGCCCGGTCCGCCGCGATGCCCGCGTTAACCCCGAGCGAGGCCTGATCGGAACTGCGCACCAGCTCGAGGCGCGGAGAGGCCAACGAACCCGGCAGACCGAAGACGGAGCCGAGCGTCGGACCCACGGCGCGGATCAGCACCGGCTTGGCCGAGTCACCCGAAATGACGAAGCCAGCGATGGCGACGCCTTCTCCCGAGGAAACCCGCGCGCGGGACGAGATGTTGACCAACCGCTGCGCCGCCACCGCGGACTCGCTGCCACCGATGAAGGAAGCGGTAATCACGCCGGTCGAGGTGCCCGTGACCAGGCCCGTCGCCGCGTTGATGGTCGCAGAGATAACCGAGCGGGTCGTGAGCACGCTGACCTGACCCACCGCCGTGACCGTGCCGACACCGCCATCGCTGACGGAGCCCGACTGGACCAACGCGAAGGCCTGACCGGCGGGACCCGCAATCACGTGGGCGACGGCCGCCCCGGCTGTGGCGCCAGACTGGTAGTAGCCCGCGACGCCCTGGGTGGCGCCGACGTCCGTGGCGCGGTTACCGGCAAAAGTGCCGGTCAATCCACCCGAGGCCGAACCGGTGACCGTGCCATCGGTGCCAATGGTGCCGGAGACCGTGACCACGGCCTGCAGCAGGCCGAAGGAGTTCTGGCTGAACGCGAACGCACCGGAATCGGTCACGTTGAAGTTCAGGTTCATCAACGGCGCGGTGCCCGGGTAACCAAGGAACACCGCAGTGTTGTCGGGCCGCACCAGGAGGGAGAACCCGCCCGCGCCGCCGCCAAAGGCACCAAAGTAGGTACCGGCGTAGCTGCGGGTGAGCACCCGGATCGCGGCCGCCCGCGAGGTGACGGAGCCCGCGCTATTGGTGATGACGACGTCGTAGGAGCCGGACTCACCCGCCACGTAGGCGGCGGTGGTCGCCCCCGCGATGGCCGAGCCGTTGCGGCGCCACTGGAAGGTCGGGCTCGGGGCGGCGGAGACACCCACCGTGAGGGTGGCAGAAGCGCCCGCCGGGACCACTTGGGCAGCCGGCTGCGCCGAGATCACGGGGGCCTGCGGGGCGCTGACCACCGTGAGCGTCGCGACCGAACTGGTCGTCGTGCCCCGGGAATTGGCGACCAGGACATCGTAGAAGCCAGTATCACCCGCGGAGACATTGGTCAGCGTGAGGACGGAGCCCGTGGCGCCACCAATGTTCAGCCCGTTGCGGCGCCACTGGTAGTTGAAGGACGAACCACCCGTGGCGGACACCGTGAACGTCGCCGAGGCGCCGACGAAGGCGACCTGCGGCCGGGGCTGCTGGGTGAGCTCCGGGACGGTCGTGACGACCACATTGGCGGGGACCGAGGTCACCGTGCCAACCGAGTTGGTCACCCGAACCGTGTAGCTACCGGCCGCGGAGGCTTGGACGCCGCTCAGGGTCAGTGTCGCACCCACCGCGCCGCTGAGGGCCGCGCCGTTGCGGCTCCACTGGTAGGCCAGCGGCTCGGTGCCGGTGGCGCTGACGCTCAGGGCGAGGGTGCCACCGAGGTCCACCACCGCCGCCTGCGGCTGCGTGGCGATCGCCGGGGCCGTGACCGCCGGAAGGATGGTCAGCGTGAAGGACTGGGTCGTGACCGCCGGGTTGGTCGCCGTGACCGTCAGGGCCAAGGGCGAACCAGTGGTGTCCGGGGGAGTGCCGGAGAGCACGCCAGTCGTCGCATTGAGCGAAGCCCAAGCCGGCAGACCAGCGATCGCGAAGGTCGGCACCGGATCACCGGTGGCGGTGAAGGTGAACGAACCAGCCGTCCCGGCGCGG
>CAIOTK010000156.1 GCA_903861185.1 uncultured Opitutia bacterium
CGCCAGCCCTGCGGGGTCCAGTCCGTCCGCACCGGCGGCCGCTCGGCCTCCGCCCAGAGGCGCAGGAGCAGGCGTTCGCCGCCGGCGAGGGCGGCCCCAAGGCTACATTCGACCCGGGCGCCGAGGGGAACCGACTCGACCCGCGCGCCCAGCGCCGGCGGCAGGGCCACCCCTGCCTCTCGGAACGCGAGGAGCATCCCAGGATCCTCCGCCACGGCGGGCGGGATTAGCGCGGCCGCGGCCGAGCTGCCGTCGAGCGCTGGCGGACCCTCGTGCACGACGGAATCCAGCAGGTAATACGCGGGGCTGCCCGGCAGGTGCAGGGCGCCGGGCGGCACGGGGCGGCCGGCGGCGTCCTCGAGGATGAGCCGGTAATCGGTTTCGCCGGGTTCCGGGGCCAGCAGGCGCCGGCGCAGGGGCTCCGGTGCGAAGTGCAGGGGCCGGCCGGCGGCGTCGGTGACCTTTTCCCGCGCCCGCGGGTGCCGCAAGACGGCGTGCAGCCACGCCGCGTCTGGCCGTTGGCTGAGGCTGGGGGTTGTGCGGCCGGAATCCACCACGTGCCGCCGCAGCAGGGCGAGCAGGATGGCGCTGGGCGCGTCGAGGTCGGTCTCCAGCCAGCGTTCGGCGCCACCGGGCGCGACCACCGTGCGCCAGGCGTTGCGCCACGCACCGCCCTCGGGCGCGCAACTTTCCAGCGTGAAGGTGCCGGGGCCGATGCGCACCCGCAGGGGCCCCGTGGGGACCGCCCCGGGCAACGGTCCGCGGTCGGGCGCCGGGGCGGGGGTGAGGCGTTCGCGCCAGCGGGCCACGGCCGCGTGCCGGTGCTCCTCCGCGCCGCGCGCCGGGGCCGACGCGGCCTCACTTGCGGCGCGCAGGAACTCAGGCAACGGCGTCCCGGCCAGCCGCAGGTCCGCGGCCAGCTGCCGCCAGAGCTCGCGGGGCGTCCGGGGCAGGGTCGGCCCGTGCGGGGCTTGGTAGCAGCGGCCCACGGTCTCCCAGCCGTGCAGGTCCCGCAGGGGTGCGAGGTCCCGGCTTTGCAACCGGCCGACCCGCTCCAATTGCAGAAAGACGCGGATGATCTTGCGGGCTAGGCCCTCCTCACCCGGGGCCAGCGGCGTCTTCAGCCCGGCGGTGAACTCCCGCAGCAGGACCGCCTCCCGCTCCACCGGGGACTCGTTCCCGGTGGCCGGTGCAGGGGGCTCCGGCGCCAGTTGGCCCAGCCAGGCTAGCCCCAGCGCGTGCAGGTGCTTGCAGCGGCTCCCGAGCGGGCAGGTGCAGACGCCCATCCAGTGGTTACCCGCCCGCTGCAGCCGCACCGCATAGAGGCGTTCTCCGCGGACCGTCCCCTCGACCTCCCGCTCCGAGCGCCGGGTCGCGGACTCCACCCGGCCCCGGCGCGCATAATCGGCCCCCCGCTCCCGGATGAGCCGCGGCATCGCCTCGAGGTACCGGCGCAGGGCCGGCGCGGCATCCGGCGAGTCGACGGTGGCGGGAGACATTAGGACCAGCGAAACGCCGCCCGCGCCCGGGAGCAAGCTGCGCGCCACGCACATCTCCGCCTTGAACCCGCCCCGGCCGTCTGCTTCCTCGGGCAGATGGCCCGGAAGAACCCGATATCGGATGTCGCCCTCGAGCAGATCGCCCGGCGCTTCGCTGTGCTGGCCGAGCCGATGCGGCTCCGGCTGATTCAGGCGCTCTTCGACGGCGAGCGCCACGTAGGCGCCCTGGTTGCCGCCACGGGCGGGTCGCAGGCTAACATTTCGCGCCACCTGCAGCGGCTCACCCGGGCCAATATCCTCGCGCGCCGTCGCGAGGGGCTTCTCGTGTTCCACCGCATCGCGGACCCGACCATTTTCCCCCTCTGCGAGCTGGTCTGTGGCAGCCTCGCCCCGGAGCGTCCCCGGCCCGCCAAGGCCCCCGGCCGCCGCCGCTAACGCGCGCCTTCCCTGCGGTGGCGTCGGCCCTGTTTCCGGGCGCCGGCCCGCCTCAGCGGTCCACGAAGGCCGGTTCCCAGCCGGGCGCCGCCGCCGCCGGCTCGCCCGCCGCCAGCGGGTAGCGGTAGAGCCGCCCCTCGTA
The DNA here is from genome assembly GCA_903861185.1 of uncultured Opitutia bacterium. GTDB lineage: Bacteria > Verrucomicrobiota > Verrucomicrobiia > Opitutales > Opitutaceae > ER46. Next base: position 2,077 of record CAIOTK010000156.1, read on the forward strand.
GTTGCGCAGGACGATCGCGTCGTCGTCGACCGACTCCACGTAATCCGGGTTCAGCGGCACCTTCCCGCCGCCGCCGGGCGCGTCGATCACGAACTGCGGCACCGCGTAGCCCGTGGTGTGCCCGCGCAGGGCTTGGATGATCTCGATCCCCTTGCGGACGCTCGCCTTGAAGTGCGCGCCCCCGGTGATCAGGTCCATCTGGTAGAGGTAGTAGGGCCGCACGCGCATCCGGAGCAGGCGGTGGACCAGCGCCTTCATCACGTCGACGTCGTCGTTAATGCCCCGCAGGAGCACGCTCTGGTTGCCCAGCGGCACCCCGGCGAAGGCGAGTCGCTCGCAGGCCGCCCGCAGGTCCGCGGTGCACTCCCGCGGATGGTTCACGTGGATGCTCATCCACACCGGCCCGTGTCGCCGCAAAATCGCGCATAGTTCCGGGGTGATCCGCTGCGGCAGGAAGACCGGGATCCGCGAGCCGATCCGGATAAACTCGACGTGCGGGATCGCCCGCAGCCGCGCGAGCAGGTGCTCCAGCTTGGCATCCGACAGCAGCAGCGGATCCCCGCCCGAAAGCAGCACGTCCCGGATCTCCGGGTGGGCCGCGATGTAGCGCAGGCCTTCCTCGTACTCGGGGTGAAAATTGTAGTCCTGCGCGTTGGAGACCAGCCGACTCCGCGTGCAGTAGCGGCAGTAGGCGGCACAACGGTCGGTCACCAGAAACAGCACCCGATCCGGGTAGCGGTGCACGAGACCCGAGACGGGCGAGTGCTCATCCTCCCCCAGAGAGTCCAGCATCTCGCCGTCGGAGACCACCTGCTCGGCGGCCCGCGGGATAACCTGTTTGCGGATGGGGCAATCGGGGTCCCGGCGGTCGATCAGGTTGAAAAAGTAAGGGGTGATCGCGAGGGCCAGCTTCTGGTTCGCGTGCTCGCACCCGGCCCGCTCGTCTGGCGTCAGCTCCATCAGCTGTTCCAGCTGCTTCGTGGTCGTGATGCGGTTCTTCAGCTGCCACGTCCAATCGCGCCAGGTGTCCGCGGGGAGGTGCTGCCAGAGGCCCTGTCCCTCGGCCCAGACGGCGCGGTCTTCAGTGTAAGGCATTGTCGGGCCAGAGCGTTAGGATGGGGTAGGTGAGTGTCAAACCGCCCGCCGCGAATCGGCGCCGGGCGCAAGATTTGCCCGAAACCACTTGGCACGCCCGAAGCGACCGTTTTTCGTTCGCCTTTAATGTCCTCGCCGAAACCCGCCCTCCTCGCGCTGGAAGATGGTTCCCTGTTCCGCGGCCGTGCCTTCGGCGCCGACGCCACCGTCGCCGGCGAGTGCGTGTTCAACACGTCGATGACCGGTTATCAGGAGATCCTCACGGACCCCTCCTACTGCGGCCAGATCGTCACGATGACGGCCGTGCAGATCGGCAACTACGGGATCAACGAGGAAGACAACGAGGCCGTTGCCCCGCGCTGCACTGGCTTCGTGGTCCGGGAACTCTCGCCGGTGGTCAGTAACTGGCGCAGCCGCCTCTCCCTCGGCGACTACCTGATCCGCCACGGCATCCCGGGCATCAGCGACGTCGACACCCGGGCCCTGACCAAGAAGCTGCGCGTGGATGGGGCGATGAAGTGCTGCCTGAGCACGCGGCCGATCGCCGACGCCGAGGCGATTGCGCTGGCGCGCGGCTGGCGGGATATGGCGGGCACCGACTATGTGCGGGAAGTCACCTGCGCGGCCCCCTACGCGTGGCCTTCCGCCGACCGGGGTAACCTGCCCTACCTGCCGGTGGGTACGACGATGAACCTGCCGGCCGCGCCGGCCCGCCGTTTCCGGGTCGCCGCCTTCGACTACGGCGCGAAGTTCAGCATTTTCCGCAAATTGGCCCACCACGGGTTCGACGTGCAGGTCTTCCCCGCCACCACGCCGCCCGAGGCGGTCCGCGAACACCGCCCCGACGCGATCTTTCTCTCCAACGGCCCCGGCGACCCCGCCGCCCTGCCCTACATCCACCATACGGTCACCAACCTGCTCCCGGATTTCCCGATGTTTGGGATCTGCCTGGGGCACCAGATGCTGACCCACGCCCTCGGCGGCACCACCTTCAAGCTCAAGTTCGGCCACCGCGGCGGCAACCAGCCGGTGCAAAATCTCGAGACTGGGCGCGTCTCAATCACCGCCCAGAACCACGGTTTCGCCACCGACCCGAAGTCGATCGAGCAGCGCGGCGCCCGCATCACCGAGATCAACCTCAACGACCGCACGGTTGAGGGGCTCCGGCACAACACGCTCCCCGTCTTCAGTGTCCAGTATCACCCCGAGGCCGCCCCTGGCCCGAACGACGCGGATCCCCTCTTCGTCGACTTTTACCGGATGGTGGAGGCGCGCCAGGCCGGGAAAGTCTGAGCCCAAGGCTCCGGCCGGGTTCGGCCCGGTAAGTCCTGCTTGGGTCCGGCGAGGTCAGACCTCGTCGAACTTCCGCGCGAACAGCGCCTCAAGCTCGGCCAGCAGGCCCGCCGCGTCGGCACCAGTGGCGATGAAGCGCACCTTCGCGCCCTTACCCGCCGCGAGCATCATCAGGCCCATGATGCTTTTGCCATTCACCTGCTCCTCGTCCTTCTCCACCAGCACTTCGGCGCGGAACTTATTGGTGATGCGCACGATCATCGCCGCCGGGCGGGCGTGAATTCCCATCTTATTCTGCACCACCAGCTCCCGGGTGAGGGCGCCGGAGCTCGGGCTGGTGTTGGCTTGGCTCATACGTTCGAACGGGCCGGATAAAATCCCTTCCGCCTCCCCGGCTTGCAACCCCAAAACCCGACGCCAGCGTCCCGCCTAATGCCGCCCGCCACTGCGATTATCGTGCCGTGCCGTCTCGAATCGACGCGTTTCCCGCGCAAGCTCCTCCACCCGATCCGCGGCAAACCCCTCCTCCGCTGGGTCGCCGAGCGCATCGCCACCGAGGCGCCCGAGTTTCCGCTCTACTTCGCGGTCGATGACCCGCTCCTCGCCGACTGCGTCACCGCCGCCGGTTTCCAGGCCCTGCCCACCAGCGTCGCCCACCAGAGCGGCACCGACCGCCTTGCCGAAGCCAACCGCCGGATCGGCGCCCAACGGGTGATCAACGTCCAGGCTGACGAACCCCTCGTGACCGGCGCCCAGATCCGCGCCCTCGCCGCCCTGCTCGCCGGCGGGGCCCCGATGGCGACCCTCGTGACCCCCTTCCGGACCGCCGCGGACTTCCATAACCCAAATCAGGTCAAAGCGTTGCTGGGTAGTTTCCCCGCTGGCCGGCCCGGCGCGGTCGGCCGGCGCGCCCTCTACTTCTCGCGCTCCCCGGTGCCCTACGCCCGCGACCTGCAGGGGCGCGTCGACGACGCCTGGGTCGCCGCCCACCCCTGTTTCCGGCACCTCGGGCTCTACGCCTACGACGCCGGGCTGCTCGACCGCTTCGCCGCCCTGCCGCCGGGCCGCTTCGAACAGATCGAGAAGCTGGAACAGCTCCGCGTGCTCGAGAACGGCCTCGAAATCGCCTGCGACGTCACGGACGACCCCACGATCGGGGTCGACACGCCCGAGGACGCCGTCCGGTTCGAGCAACTCCTCGGGCGCTGACCGGCGCCGGGCGCGTTCAGAAGGTGCCCTTGACGCCGATCATCCAGAGCGAGCCGAACTCCGTGCGCTGGCGGAAGCGGGCGACTAGCGGGGTGCTCGGGCCGTAGACCTTGATGTCATCCGGCGTGTCGCCGACGTTGCGGAGGTTGGCGAACACGGCGAATCGCTGGCGGAAGGTGTATTCGCCGCCGAGGTCGACGTAGAGCCGCTTGGACCACCAGGTGAAGGTGCCGGGCTCGATGCTGGCGCCGTTGGCGATCGCGGCGCGGCGCTGGGCCCCGCGGTAGTTCCAGTTGGCGCGCAGGGAGAGCTTTTCGCGGGTGAAGCTGAAGCCCCAGTTGGCGGTGCGCGGCACGAAGCCCGGGAAGGTCGCCGCCGCGGGCCCGAGCAGGCGCTGGGCGCTGCCGTTGGCGTAGACCTGCACGCCGCGCGCCCACGTGGGGAGGAACGTGAGCGGCTGGCGGTAATTGAAGGTGAGGCCCTGCATCCGCACCGTGCGGTCGAGGTTGGTCTGCGTCACGACCGGGTACTGGCCGTAGACGTTCGGGTTGAGGTCGTAGAGCTCGAGGAACTCCGGCGTGGCGGCGATCGTGGTGCTGCCGAAGAAGTTCTCGAAGTCGCGGCGGAAGGCGCCGACCGAGACCTGGCCGACGCCTTGTAGGTAGTACTCGAGGCGCACGTTCACCGCGCGGGCAGTCCACGGCTTGATGCCGATGTTGTTGATCGTGATCTGGTCGTTCGGCGACGGGTTTTCGGGGTCGGGCAGGGTGACGCCGCCCGCGTACTGGTTGAAGTCGGGTCGGCCCACCGAGGTGGACCAAGAGGCGCGCGCGATCAGGTCCTCGCGCAGGTTGAAGCTCGCGTTGAGGCTCGGGAACCAGCGCAGGTACTCCTTCTCGGCGTTGAAGCCGCGGTCGAGGAAGGTGAGGCGCGAGAACTCGAGGGTGTTCGCCGGGGCGATCGCGACGGGTCGGCCGTTGGCGCCGAGCACCGGGCGGCCCTGCGCGTCGCGCTGCACGTTGCGGTTCGGGTCGGTGAACGGCCCCTGCGCCGCGACGTTCGTCTGCTCCGCGCGCACGCCACCGGTGAACCGGAGGCGGTTGCCCAACAGGCCCAAGTCAGCCCGCAGGTAGGCCGCCGAGACCAGCTCCTCCGCCCACTTGGAGTTGGTCACTAAGTTGCGGTAATTGGTGTTCGCGTTGGTGGTGAAGTAGGCCGGGTTGTCGAGGGAGTGCCGGTAGAGCAACTCGCTGCTCACGCCCTCGATCCGCGGGAAACCGTAGGGCGCGATGCGGCTAGAGAAACTTGGGTCGAGGAACGGCCGCGGGCGGTCGTCGCTCCCCGGGGTGACGGTCGTGCTGGCGACCCCGTCGCGGCCCACATAGGTGAAATTCGGCAGGTACAGGCGCTGGTCACGCGCGGCCTGGCGGAAGTCCACGCCCGCCTTGAGCGCGAGGGGCAGCGGACCGCGGAAGGCGCGGCGCGCGTTGGCGTACAGGGTGTGCTTCACGTCGTCCGTCGAGCGCTCGTTGCCGGTCGTCGCCGTCAACGCATAGGTGTCCAGCACGTACGGGTCGACGGGCTGGCCGGCCGCGTCGGTCACGGTGACCATGCCCGGACGCAGGTAGAAATTGTCGGCAAAGGACACCGTGACGCCGGTGCGGCGCGAGGTGGTGGTGTCGAAGATGCCCGCGCGCAGCGTGTTGCTGCGGTTGCGGGCGCGAGAGACGGCGAAGCCGGACTCCATCCGCCACTCGGGGCCGTCGTGGCGCCAGGTGAGCGACGGCATATAGGTCCAGTTCATCCGGGAGGCACCGGTCGTGACGACCTGGATGTTGCCCTGGCCGGCGGCGCCGCGGGTGTGGGTGAGGCTGAAGTCGCCGGGGTTCACGCGGCCCACCTCAAAGGTGAGGGCGTTGTGGTTGATCATCACGTCGAAGGTCGACGCCTGGACGGAGAGCGAGAGGCGGTCGCGCGGCGCGGGTTTCCAGTCGAGGGTGAAACCGAGCGAGGAGCGCTTGGTGTCCTTGCCGCTGTTGCGCACCTGAAAGGAGCTCAGGTACGGCCGGTCGAAGGGGGTGTGCGGGTAGGCGACGCCGTTGGTGGCGGCCTGGGTGCCGCGCCAGGTGTTCTGGGCGAGGGGCTCGCCGGAGTACTGGCGGTTGAAGCCGCCGGAGAGGGTGAAACCGAAGGTGCGGCTGACGGGGTTGACGTAGGAGAAATCCATCCCCGGGTGGATCTTGCGGGTGGGGTGGCGCGGCGCCGGGGTGCGTTCCCAGTCGCGTGCGTTATCGCGGAACAGCACGTAGGTGCTCAGGTTGAACTGGGGCTTGGAGCGCTCGAAGGAGCTGCGCGGCACCATATTCACGGAGCCGGCGAGGGCGTTGCCCTCGGAGTCCGGGGTGGGGGAGAACTCCACCTCGACGCGGGAGAGGTTGTTAATCGCCACCTGGTCGAGGCCGACGCTGCGGTTGGTGCCGCCGCCGCCCCCGCCAACCGCGCTGGCCAAGCTAAAGCCGGCGATGGTCACGGGCACGTAGTCGCCGGGCACGCCGTTGAGCGAGACCTCGCGCGCGTTGCCGCCGGCGTAATCGATGTTCACGCCCGGCAGGAATTTCAGAAACTCCGCCACATTGCCCTCGGCCACGTCGCCAAACTCGTCCACCGCCACGACGTTTTTAATGTTCGGGGCGAAGCGCTGCTCGTTGATCGCCAGGGCGGCGCCGCTCATCTCGCGCGCGCTCGCCACCACGAACTGGTCGAGCCGGATCGGGCCCCCGGCGTCACCCGCGCCCGCGGGAGCGAGTCGGAAGTCGGCCGTCGCGGTCCCGCCGGCTGGTACCTGCGCCGTGATGGTCTGTGGCGGCAGGCCGGTGTAGAAGGCGCGCACGCGCACGGTCCCCGCCGCCACCCCGCCCAATCGATAAATGCCGTCCGCGTCCGTCGCGGCCTCCAACGCGGTGCCCTCGATCGCGACGCGCACGCCCACGAGGTAGGCGCCGGTGACGCCGTGTGCCACGCGCCCCTCGAGGGAGCCGGTGGCGGGCGGAGTCGCGGCCGGGAGGATCGTCGCGAGAATCAATAACAGGGTGGCGGACAGGCAGCGGCGCAGGTGCGGCATAAGGTCAGGGGGTTTCGGTGAAAATTGAACTGCGGGTCTCGCGGATGGCGAGCCCGCGGTGGCCATCCCCACGCCGTGCGCCCGGTTCAGCGATGCGCGTGCCACTCGGGCGACGCGTACTGCTCCGTCAGCGCCTCGACCTCACCCTCGGCAAACTCCGGCCACGGCGCGGGGCCGGCCTCCGCGCCGAGCAACGTGGCGAGTGCGGCGCTAAAGTCCTCTCCGAAACGATCCCAGTCGATCGCCCCGCCGGACTCCGCCGCGGGCCGCCAGAGGGAGCCTTGGAAGAGCAGCCCGCGCTTGTTTCGCTTCTGGGCCGCACCCGCGATCTTGGCGCCGGTGCCGGAGTGGATGACATCGTGGACCTCCGCCCGCTCGAAACACACGCCCGCGGGGGTGTCGGCGGCCGGATCGCGCGTTTCCTGAGTGAGGGCGGGCACGCCCTGCGCGCGCAGGCTCGCGGCCAGCGCCTCGTGCACCTCGCGATAACTCTTGGTCGCCCGCATATCCTCGAGCGGATGCCCGCGCGGGATGACGAGCGCGTAGGTCCAGTCCTCCCGGTGGTCGACGACTCCGCCCCCGGTCGGCCGCCGGCACTGGTCGGGCGACTCGCCCGCAGGCAGTTGGGTGCGCACGAACTCGAGCGCCTGGGAGTAACCGAAGGTGAACGCGGGGCGGTGCCAGCCGTAGGTGCGAAAGCGGGCCGCGGCCGCGTCGGGGTAGCGCTGCAGCAGCAGGAAATCGACGGCCATATTCTCGGCGGCGCCACCGAGGCGGAACGGGAGGAGGTCGAGGCGCATCGCTCAGCCGAGGTACCACGCCCGCGACGCCGCGGGGACCTGGAGTTCGCCCAGCGCCGCCTCCAGGGACTCCGGGCGCGTGCGCAACTTCCCGGAGAGGGGGCGGAGGTCCAGTTCCAGCCGCGCGGGCCGCCGGCGCGCGGCGTCCGCTTGATCCGCGCGCGTGGTCGCGGCGAGCGGCGCCTGCTGCGGGGTCAGCCGGAAATGCGCCCGCACCCGCTCCGCCAGCTCGAGCCGCGAGACCAGATCCGTGCCGGCCCAGTGCACGACACCCCGCACGTCGCGGCGCTCAGCCAATTCCACCAGCATCTCGGCTAGGTTGTCGGCGGTGCAGGGTTGGCGGAACTCGTCCGTGAACAGGCGCGGCGTCCGCCCCGCCGCCCAGTCGGCAAAGAGCCGTTCGTGCAGGCTGCGGCCGCCGCCGGGGCTGTTGCCGAGCAGCAGGGGCGCGCGCACGGTGACGGCGAACTCTGCCGCGGCCGCCGCCACGGCCTGTTCCGAGGCGAGCTTCTGGCGGCCGTAGAGGTTAATCGGGTCGGCGGTATCCCCCGCCGCGTACGCGCCCGCGGACGTGCCCGGGAAGACCTGTTCCGAGGAAATGTGCACCAAGCGTGCGCTGAGGTGATGGGCCAGCCGCGCGAGTTGGGCAGGCAGGTCGACGTTCAACGCCTGCGCGAGGGCCGGCTGCCGGTCGCACTCGTCGGGCACCGAAACCGCCGCGCAATTCACGATCGCATCGGGAAAATGTTCGAGCACCGCCGCGGTTGCGGCCGCCGGGTCTGTCAGGTCCAGCGTCAGCCGCGTCCGGAGGCCCTCGATCGGCCCGGCGTGGCGGTGGCAGGTGCCGATGACCTGATGGCCGCGGCGGGTGGCAGCGCGGACGCAGGCGGCGCCGACGAGGCCCGAGGCCCCGGTGAGAAAGAGCTTCATGGTTCGTCCTCCGGGGGCAGGAACCAGCGCACCACCCAGCGTCGTCCGCTCCGGGTCAGCGCGAGGGCCGATGCCTTGCGCACGTGAAACACCACCGGATCCGCGGCGCCGGCAACCAGCAGGGAGGCGAGGGCGCTGAGCTGCGGCTCGTGGCCGACGAGCGCGACCGGCCCGCGGGCGCGGGCGAGCCGGCGGGCGATGGCGGAGGGGGCGTCGTCTGGGGCTAGCCCGGTGGTCTCACGGTAGATCGCTTCGGGCGCGGCGGGGGCGAGCAGTTCCGCGGTCTCGCGGGCGCGGCGCAAGGTGCTGTGCCAGACCTCCGCGGGGGCGAACTCGCCGGTGGCCCGGAGGCGCCGGGCGAGGGCACGGGCCTGCCGGCGGCCACGCGGGCTGAGGCGCCGCGCCTCGTCCGGCACGGTGTCCTCCGCGTGGGCGTGGCGGATGAGGTGCAGCTCCATCGCCGGCGTCAGGGCGCGAGGCGTTCCACCGTCCAGCCGTCCTTCTGCCGGCGGAAGCGCAGACGGTCGTGCAGGCGGCTGCGGCGGCCCTGCCAGAATTCGATGGTTTCCGGCACCACGCGCCAGCCGCCCCAGTGCGGCGGCGTCGGCACCGCCTGCCCCTCGTGGCGGCGCTCGACGGCCTTGTAGCCCTCTTCGAGCACGCTCCGGGCAGGCACCAGCGCGCTCTGCTGCGAGACCCACGCGGCGAGCTGGCTGGCGCGGGGGCGGGTGGCGTAATAGGCCTCACTCTCCTCGCGCGCCACCTTGACCACCGCGCCTTCGATAATCACCTGCCGCTCGATGGGGAACCACGGGAACACGAGCGTCGCCCGCGGATTCACCGCCAACTCGCGGCCCTTGCGGCTTTCGTAGTTCGTGTAGAAGACGAAGCCCCGGCCATCGAGCCCCTTGAGGAGCACGGTCCGCGCCGAGGGCCGCCCGTCCGCGTCTGCCGTCGCCAGCAGCATCGCGTTGGGCTCGGGCAGCTTCGCCGCCTCCGCCTCTTGGAACCACTTTTCGAATTGGCGGAACGGCTCGCGCGCGAGGTCCGCCTCCGCGAGGCCGGCGAGCGAGTATTCCTTCCTGAGGTCAGCGAGGGTCACGCTGCGACCGTGGTCCCGCCGCCGCGCGCTGTCAAAAGACAACCCTCCTGCGCCCCGAGGCTTGAAACGCGCCCGGATCAACCCGAGGTTCCGCGCCGCTGATGCACTTCCCCGCCGCTGCCATCGAAACCGAGGCCGAGCGCCTGTTCCGCGCCCTGCTGTCTGTCGACTGCAACCCCGGCGCGCGGCCGTGGGACCTCGGTCGCTGCCGCGAGATCGCCCCGCTCACGCTCGAGATCAATGCGCGCAAGCGAGAGCGCGGCGCCGTCC
>CAIOTK010000157.1 GCA_903861185.1 uncultured Opitutia bacterium
CAGACCGGCGAGGCGCGGGGCTGGCGGGGACGGTAGCGATGGCAGACCAAGGGGAGCAAAACACGTGCTCCCGGCGGGAGGGGAAAGTTCGCCGTCTACCCGATTCAAGGACCCGAGGGCGGGGAGGAAGGAATCTTTTTTCCGCCAAGTAGCGAAGCGGGTTTCGCGACCTAGGCGCGTTTCCTACGGCTGACTTTATTGAATTACTCGCGCCCGCCAAATTTGGCGCTCCGGCGAGTGAGCGAAGCCACGGAAAGGTCCGGGCCAACCCGGATTCGCCGGAGCCTAGTCTCCGCTTAAAGGGGTCAGGGCGCAATGGCGTTTAGATAAGGCGTAAAACTTTCTTGTTCAGAGGGGTTCTGCGTTCGGTGTCGGGGAAGCGCAGGCGCATGATCTTGCGGGAGAGGCGGCGCATTTCGGTGAGGAGTTTCTTCAGTTTGCGGTGTTCGGCGATGGCCTGTTCGAGCCACTCGGCCTGGTCTTCCGACAGGGCGAGGCTGACGGTCTTGCCCTGCACCTTGCTGGACCAGGTGAAGCGGGCGCCGGGCTGTCCGGCGGGCCGCCGGTAGACCGAGCCGTGGCTGAGGTAGCCGATGTGCGCGAGGTCGCGGCGCAGCTGCGCGTAGCGTTCCTCCAGGGTGGCGAGACGGGACGGGGGCATGGCGGCAGGTGACAAGTTCGGGGCTGACTCGTCAATATGGCCGTATACCCACGGCCTGTGGACACTCCCTGTTTTCCCCAATGGCGCCACTTCCTCTCCCCGCTGGGCCGGCACACCGCGCGCCTGCGAGCGAGCGCCGGCGCCACCGGCGGTCTCGCCGCCCTCTTCGGCCGGTGCTTTCCCGGCCTGCTCGTGCCCGCTCGCCACGGTCCCGGCAGCCGCCGCCGGGCTTTCGGCCGGGTCGACGTCTTCTGGGTGTTTCTCGCCCAGGTCCTCACCCGGGACGCCTCTTGCCGCTGGGCCCTCGACCGGCTGCACGCCGAGGCGCTCGCCGCGGGTCGTCCCCGCGGGGCCGGCACCACCAGCGCGTATTGCCAGGCACGGGCGGCGCTGCCGTTGCCGTGGCTGCAGTCCTTGTTCGCCGCCCTGGAGCGCTGGTTGCTGCCACGGGCCAAGGGCGACTGGCTCGGCCGTGTGGTCCGGGTCATCGACGGCACCGCCTTCTCCATGCCGGACACCCCGCGCAACCGACGGCGCTGGGACCATCCGCCGGGATCCAAACCCGGCTGCGCCTTTCCCGCGGGCAAACTGGTCGGCCTGTTCTGCCTGCACTCCGGCCGCTTGCTCTCGTTCGTCCAAGACACCTGCAAGACCCACGACCTGAAGCTCGCCCGGGATCTCATCGAGGTGCTCCGGCGCGGGGAAGTCCTGCTCGCCGACCGCGCCTACTGCGGCTGGGAGTTCCTCGCCCTGCTGCGCCGCCGGGGGGTCGACTTCGTGATCCGCCTGCATCAGGGCCGCAAGGTGCCGCTGCGCAAGGCCGGCTCGGTGGAGGAGCGCTGGCCGCGTCCGCCGCGTGGGAAGGCCTCCCGCCGCCACTGGCGATCCCTGCCCAAAGGCCTGAAGGTGCGCAGCGCGCGCTTTGCCACCCGGCGCCGGGGCTTCCGCGACCGTCACGTGATCGTGGTCACCTCCCTGCTCGACCGGAAACGCTTTCCCGACGACGCCATCGCCGAGCTCTACGCGCAGCGCTGGCTGGTCGAGCTGCACTTCCGCCAGATCAAGACCAGCCTATCGCTGGATGTGATGCGCGGCCTCTCGCCGGCCATCATCGAGCGCGAGCTGTGGATGCACGCCATCGCCTACAATCTGGTCCGCGCCCTCATGCTTGAGGCCGCCCTCACCCACGAGACCGACGTCGCGCGCCTCAGCTTCAAGGGCGCCCTCGACGCACTCGCCGCCTGGACCGGCCCCGCCTTGCGCTGCCGTTCCCGCCGCTCCCGCGCTCGACGCGAACTGCTCCGCCGCATCGCCCACGATACCGTGCCCCAGCGCCTAGCCCGCACCGAACCCCGCGTGCGCAAACGACGACCCAAAAACTACCAACTCATGACCAAACCCCGCCGTCGCATGCGCGTTTCCCCCTCCCGATCACTCAAGTGACACCTTCCGCCCTTCACTCGTGCCTTATCTTAACGCCATTGGGGTCAGGGCGTTGAACGTTTTAAGCACA
>CAIOTK010000158.1 GCA_903861185.1 uncultured Opitutia bacterium
GCCAGCCTCGCCGCCGCCGTGGAGGAGGCGACCGCGGCGGGACGCGCGGCGACCCAGGCGCACTGGGCGGCCCTTGATGAACGGATCGCACGCCTCGCGTCCACGCCGCGCCCCGAGGCGTCCGCCCCGGCCGAACCACCCCCGGCCGAACGGCTCCCAGTAGAGATCACTCCCGGCGAAACCCCGCTCCCCGCCCCGCGTAAACCCCGCCGTCCCCGCCGCGAGGAAGCCCCCGTTACCACCCCGGAGGAGGCCGCGCCGCCCGCCGCTGCAGAAGCGACGGCCGCGAGCGCGGAAGCCCCCGCCGCCACCCCGGAACCCGCCCCGGCCGCCGACCCAGCCCTACCCCTCCCTAAACCAGAGGTCGCCGCCGAGCCCATCGCTTCGCCCCCGGAACCTCCGCCGACGCCCCCGGAGCCCAAGGCAGAACCCGCCCTGGCGACGCCGGCCCCGGAGGTCGCAGCGCCGCTAGAATCGCCCCGGGAGGCCGTGGCTGACGCCGCGGCAGTCGTGCCGCCGCCAGCCGATCCCCTGCCCGAGCCGCCCGCACCGGTGCCCGCGCCGGAACCCCTGCCGGCGGTCGCACCGCGTAAGCGGCCGGTTCGTCGGGTCGAACCGGAACCCCAGCCTACGCTGGATTTCGGGTTCGAGGACAGTCCCCCGGCGGCGCCCGGAACGGTCGAGCGCACGCTCACTTCGGACGGCGCTACCCGCCTGTTGGTCACGGCCTATATCGGGATCGGCAACCGGCTGTTCATCCGGGGCGACGGCCCGGGCCTGAGTTGGGAACGCGGCGTGCCGCTCCAATTTATCTCCATCGGCAAGTGGCGCTGGGAGACCGGCGAGGCCGGCGGGCCCATCCGGTTCCGCATTTACAAGAACGACGAGCTCGAGTGTTCCGCCTTGGGCGAACAGGTGCTCGATCCGGGCTACCTGCAGGAGGTCACGGCCCCGTTCTAAGCCCGGAGCCGGCCGCTTCAGTAATGGGGCGGACGCTCGTCCGCGGGTTCCGGGGCGGCGCCCGCCTCGGCCCGCGTCTCGCGCACGCGCCGCAGCTCGCGGCGAAGGGCGTCCAGTTCCTCGTTTAGCTCGAGCATCGCGCGATCCTGGGCGGTGACGTGCCGCTCCAGGTAGGCGATCTTCTCCTCGAGTCGGAGTAGGCGTTCCTCGCTCACAGGGCCTCACTCCTCCCGTGCGGGGTCGCCAGCAGGTCGCGGAGCGCCCCGGGGTCCTCGACGGGCGGCAGGCACCGCTCCTCATCGCAAACAAAGGCCGCCGGCCGGCCGCCCGGGGGGCGGAGTTCGGCGAGCCAAGGGGAGCGGGCGGCAAGCCAGCGCTGCCCCTCCCCGCCGTCGGCGGCAAGGACGATACACCGGGGCCCAAAGCTTCCCGCCAACTCGGCCGCGAGCGCCCGGAAAGCGGAAGAATCCGGATCGCCGGCGAGCACCACGTGGCGGGGAGCCTCGAGGGCGAGTTCAAAGGCGCAGAGTAACTGCGGCAGGGCGTGCGGCGCCCGCTCCCAGCGGCCGCGGAACGCCTCGATCGTACGGCGGCCACGTTCCCGTAAATCGCCGCCGAGGAGGGCGCCGAGGCGCAGGAGGTTGAGCGCGGCAATACTGCTCGGGGCCGGTTCCGCCCCATCGTAGTCCTCCTTCAGCCGCAGGACCAACGAGGGATCGTCGGCGGCCGAGTTGAAGTAGCCCCCGGCGGCCTCGTCCCAGAAGAGGGCGTCCATCCGCCGCTGGAGGCGTTCAGCCCACTGGAGCCAGCGGATCTCGAAGCCCGCCTCGTACAGGTCGAGGAGGCCTTGGATGACCGCGGCGTAGTCCTCGGCGAAGGCAGGGGTGCTACCGCGGCCGCCACACGGGTCAGCGAGAGCGGGCGCGCGCCAGACCCGGTAGAGCGTGGCGGTGGCCTCGTCGTGCATCTCCCGTTGGAGGAAATCAGCGATGCGCCGGGCGGCCGCGAGGTACCGGCCCCCGTCGTCCAAGGTGCGGTGGGCGAGGGCGAGGGCGGAAAGCATCAGGCCGTTGGGGCCGGCGAGGATCTTGTCGTCGAGGTGCGGCCGGGGTCGGGCGCGCCGGGCCTCGCGGAGGTGCTCGAGGAGCAGGATCAGGCGGTCGTTGGCGGCGCCGGGATCCAGCTGGAGCTGGGCGGCGGTCGCCGCGAGAGGCTGGACCTGCGCGAGGAGGTTGCCGCCCTTGAACTCCCCTTGCGGGTCAAGTTCGGCGGGGACGTTGCCCTCATCCTGTACGCCGAAATGCGCCGCGAGCAGCGGGAAGTCGGGCCCAAGGAGCCGGCGGAGCTGGGCGGCGCCCCAAAGGTAGAACGCACCCTCGGTCAGGTGGCCCTCGGCGTCCGCGGAATCAGCATCCTCGGCGGTGAAGCAGGCGCCGCTGGGGCTGGTGAGGTCGCGTTCCACGTACCCGAGGATATCGCGGGCCATCCAGGCGTAGCGTTCGTCCCCCGTCGCGCGGCGGGCCTCGAGGCAGACCACGGCGATCTGCGCCTGGTCGTAGAGCATTTTCTCGAAATGGGGAACGAACCACGCGCCATCGACGGAGTACCGGTGGTAACCGCCGCCCACGTGGTCGTGAATCCCGCCGCGGGCCATCGCCTGCAGGGTGGTGGTGGCCAGGCGGAGCGCCTCGGTGCCGGCCTCGCTGGTGGTTCCTTGGAGGGCGGCCGCGCGGAGTAGGAACGCAAGCTGCGCCGGGCGCGGGAACTTCGGGGCGCCGCCGAAGCCGCCGTGCTCGGGATCAAAGGATTCGACCGCGTGGCGGAACGCCGCGTCGAAGGCGCTGCCCGCCCGTTCGAACAACGGCTTCTCCTCGCCTTCGGGCGGGACGGACTCCGTGGCGATGTGGCTGCGGATCGCCGCCAGCGCCCGGTCGCCCTCGGCCAGCAAATTGACCCGGTCCTGCCGCCAGCCCTTACTGAGCGCCTCCAGCACGCGCGGGAAACCCGGCCGCGCGGGCAGGTCCTTCGGCGGGAAATAGGTGCCGCCGTAGAACGGCTTCAGGTCCGGCGTGAGCCAGACGCTCAGCGGCCAGCCCCCGCGGCCGGTCACCGCCTGAACGTAGGTCATATAAACCCGGTCGACGTCCGGGCGTTCCTCGCGGTCGACCTTCACCGGAATGAAGTTCGCATTGAGGAGGGCGGCGATCTCCGGGTCATCGAACGACTCGTGCGCCATCACGTGACACCAGTGGCAGGTGGAGTAGCCGATGCTGAGGAAGATCGGTCGGTCTTCGGCGCGGGCGCGGGCGAAAGCGGCCTCGCCCCACGGCAGCCACTCGACCGGTTGGTCGGCGTGCTGGAGGAGGTAGGGGGATTTCTCAGCGGCGAGGGCGTTGGACATCGGGGCGCACGGAGCCACAGGCGGCCCGGGACCGCAAAGGCAATCCGCCGAGCGCACCGCGGTTTGACCCCGGGCCACGGAGCCCGCACGGTCGGCGGATGCCCCCCGCCCTGCGCGTCCCCTCCGCGGTCGCGCTTCTGTTCGCCCTCTCCCTCAGCCTGCCCGCCCAAGTGGACCGCATCACCGGACGCCCTTTCGCCACCCGTTCCGAGGTCATCGCCCGAAACGGGATGGTCTGCACCAGCCAGCCGCTGGCGACCCAGATCGGCCTCGACGTCCTCCGGCGCGGCGGTTCCGCGGTGGATGCCGCGATCGCCGCCAACGCGGCGCTCGGGCTGATGGAGCCCACCGGGTGCGGCATCGGCGGGGATCTGTTCGCGATCGTCTACGAAGCAAAGACCGGGCGGCTGCACGGTCTGAACGCCTCCGGCCGCTCGCCCCGCGGGCTCAGCCGGGAACAACTGCTCGCCGAACTGCAGCGCCTGCAGCGGACCACTATTCCGCCGCGCGGCCTCCTGCCCGTATCGGTCCCGGGCTGCGTCGATGGCTGGGCGGCCCTGCACGGGCGCTTTGGCCGCCTGCCGTGGGCGGAGGTGCTGGCGCCGACCATCCGCTACGCGCGCGAGGGGTTTCCCGTGACGGAGGTGATCGCCGACGGCTGGGCGCGGAGCGTGCCGCTATTGTCACCCGAGCCCGGCGCCTTCGCGGCCACCTTCGCCCCCGGGGGCCGCGCGCCGGCCAAGGGTGAGCTCTTCCGCAACCCGGACCTCGCCGACACTCTGGCGGCCATCGCCGCCGGCGGACGCGATGCGTTCTACCAGGGAACGATTGCGGAGCGCATCGATGCCTTCTTCCGGGCGCAGGGCGGGTGGCTGCGGCGGGAGGACCTCGCCGGCCACACCTCGGACTGGGTGGATCCCGTCTCGGTCAACTACCGGGGCTACGACGTCTACGAGCTGCCGCCGAACGGCCAAGGGATCGCGGCGCTGCAGATGCTGAACATTCTGGAGGGCTACGACCTTAAGGGGATGGGCTTCAATTCGGCGGACGCCCTGCACGTGATGATCGAAGCCAAGAAGCTGGCCTTCGAAGACCGGGCGAAGTTCTACGCGGATCCGGCGTTCTCCCGCATTCCCCTGCGCGGCCTGCTCTCGAAGGACTACGCGGCGCAACGGCGCGCGCTGATCCGCCCGGACAAGGCGGCGCGGACCTACGACGCAGGCAACCCAGCACTGCAGGACGGCGACACCATTTACCTCACGACCGCGGACGCCGAGGGCAATATGGTGTCCCTCATCCAGAGCAACTACCGGGGGATGGGCGCGGGCGTGGTCGTGCCGGGTTTGGGCTTTGGGTTCCAGAACCGCGGGGAAATGTTCACCCTGCAGGAGGGCCACGCCAACGACTACGCTCCCGGCAAGCGGCCGTTCCACACCATTATCCCCGCCATGGTCACCAAGGAGGGTCAGCCGTGGCTCAGCTTCGGCTTGATGGGCGGCGCCATGCAGCCGCAGGGGCACGTCCAGATTTTGGTCAACTTGATCGATTACGGGATGAACCTGCAGGAAGCGGGCGACGCCGCGCGCTGGCAGCACGAAGGTTCGACCGACTACAATGAGCCGCGGATGACCACCGGCGGCCACGTGTTCCTCGAGAGCGGCGTGCCGTGGGCGACGCGGGCGGAGCTCAAGCGGCGCGGCCACGACCTGCGGACGGACCTCGGTGGCTTCGGCGGCTACCAAGCGATCGGTTGGGACGCCAAGAACCGCGTGTTCCTCGGCGCCAGCGAGAGCCGCAAAGACGGCCAGGCGGCCGGATTCTGAACCTTTACCCCCCTCCCCCGATGTCCTCCCCTGCCCGCGCCCTCGCGCGCCTCTGCCTGCTCCTGTGCCCTGCCCTATTCGCCACGGGCGCCGAGGCGCCGCCCGATGCCGTCTTTGTCGGCGGGAAGGTCCTGGCGGTGGACGCTGGCTTCGCGATCCATGAGGCCCTCGCGATCCGCGGGGGTCGGGTCGTAGCCGCTGGTTCCGCGGCTCAAATCCGGGCCTTGGTGGCGCCGGGGCGCACGACCGTGCACGAGTTGGGGGGCCGGATGCTGTTGCCGGGGCTGATCGATTCGCACGTCCACGCGCCGGCGGCGGCCGTGTTCGAGGCTGACCACGAGGTGCCGGATATGGAGACCATCGCGGACGTCCTCGCGTACATCCGGGCGCGGGCGCAGGTCGTGCCGGCGGGCGAGTGGATCCAGACCTCGCAGGTATTCATCACGCGCCTGCGGGAGTCGCGTTACCCGACGCGGGCGGAGCTGGATACGGCGGCGCCGCGCCATCCGGTGAACTTCCGGACCGGGCCGGACAATATGCTGAACTCGCTCGCGCTGGCGCGGTGCGGGTTCACGCGGGAGTTCAAGGTGACCGATGGCGGGCCGGGTCACCTCGAGCTGGATGCGGCGGGGGAGCCCAACGGCCTCGCGCGGGGCCTCGGGCGCTACATCAAGACCCCCTCGGCCCGGGCGGTGCCGCGCGCCGAGCAGCAGTCGCGCCTGCAGGCGCTGTTCCGCGATTACAATCGGATCGGCTTCACCACCGTGGCGGACCGGGGAGCCTCGCCGTCCTCCATCCGCGACTATGAGGAACTGCGGGACCGGGCCGGCCTGACCGTGCGGGTGGCGTTGTCGCAGACCTTCCCGACCGTCGGCCCGATGGCGTCCATCCTGACGGCGATCGACCAGATCGCGGCGAGCCCGTTGCGAGGGGAGCACCCGTGGCTGCGGTTGCTCGGGACCAAGATCTGGCTCGATGGCGGGATGCTGACCGGCAGCGCCTATATGCTGCAGCCCTGGGGCCGCAACGAGGCCTACGGGATTCGGGACGACACCTACCGCGGGGTGCTGAACGTCCCGCCGGACCGCCTGCGCGAGATGGTACGGCGGGTGGCGGGGCACGGGATGCAGTTCACGGCGCACGCGGTGGGGGATGCGGCGGGGACGACCTTGCTGGAGGCCTATGCGGCGGTCGACCGCGAGGTCCCGCTCAAGCCGCTGCGGATGGGCATCACCCATTCGAACTTTATGACGCGCGAGGGCGTGCTCGAGGCGGCGCGTTTGGGCGTGGTCCTCGATATCCAGCCCATCTGGCTGTACCTCGATACGCGGACCCTCGTGGGGCAGTTCGGCTACGAGCGGCTGCGCTACTTCCAGCCTCTGCGCTCGATCTTTGAAGCGGGCGGGGTGGCGGGGGGTGGTTCGGACCATATGCTCAAGATCGGCGATCTCCGGGCCATCAACCCGTATAATCCCTTCCTCGCGATGTGGACCACCGTGACGCGGCGCGCCCGGTGGCACGAGGGGCGACTGCACCCGGAGGAAGCCCTCACGCGGCGGCAGGCGATCGAGTTCTATACCCGGAACAATGCCTACCTGCTGCGCTGGGAGGCCGAGATCGGCTCGCTGGAGCCGGGCAAGCGGGCGGACTTCATCATTGTGGATCGCGACCTGCTACAATGCCCGGACGATGACTTGCGCGCGACGCGGGTGCTGGAGACTTGGGTGGACGGGCGCCGGGTGCACGGTCCCGCTGGCGGCTGAGGCGCTTCGCGCCTTCCGACCAGGGGTCAGGTAACATCATCCCGTCGGTTGCCCGGCGGCTTGGTGTGGCTGGGGCGCGTCGCCCCGGTCATCGCCGACCGAAGCCAATCCCGCTTGGGCGAGGATCGCTCCGCGGTATTGGGCGCAGCTTTCAATCCCCGGGGCGGACGGGGTCAGCCTGTTGCATGTTGCCCAGGCGGGTTTCACACCCGATCCAACCAGCGAACGCGAGGACGAGCGCAACACGCAACAGGCTGACCCCGTCGCCTTACGGCGTCGGTTGGCCTCCGCTCAGGCGGCCAAGGCCACCGCGCGGGTCGCGGGCTGCCAGCCCGTGGCATCGGGCGCCCGGGTGCCGGTGAGGCCCCCGACCGTGGTGCGCAGGAAGGGACGCACGCGGTGGAGGCGGACTTTGACGGAACTAATCGTCAGCCCGTGACGGCGGGCAGCGTCCGCGTAGCTCTCGCCGGCCACGATCATCCGGACCAATTGGCGGTCGATGGGCTTCAGTTGCTCGAGGGCCGTCTCCAAGGCGCCGAGGATTTCGCGCGTGACCAGCTCGTGCCCGGGATCCGGGATCCGCTCGGTTTCCGCATCGAGGGCGACGGTCACGGGCCGGCAGGCGCGGCGGCGGCCGGCATCGTAGGCGGTGTTGCGGGCGATACGGAAGAGCCAGGGTTCGAAGACCGCCGGGTCGCGCAGCCAGCGCAGGCGGCGGAACATCTTGATGAACGTGAGCTGCGTGAGGTCGTCGACCGCCTCTTCGCGCCGGCAGAGGCTGCGCAGGTAGCCGGTGATGCGGCGCGAGTAGCGGGCGACCAGTTCCGTCTGGGCGACGGCATCGCCGGACCGGGCGCGGCGCACCAAGTCCACGGGGGGAGCGTCCGTGCCGACCGGGAGCGAGGAGGCGGAGGCGGGGGCATCGCCGTGGGGCTGGATCATCCCCGGAGAGTGCGGGGCGGGTGTTTGGCCTTTGTGGGCGCCACCCGGAGAATTGTTAAGGGCGTGTAAAGGCCGCGCAGCCCTCGGCTCGATGTAGCCGGGGCGCGCCGCCCCGGTCACCGCAACACGCGACCAATCCCCGTCCTTCCCTTCCTGCACCCAGCACCGACCACGATGGCTCCGCCGAACGGCGCTTCGTTCCCGTCGGACCGGGGCGGCGCGCCCCGGCTACACCAAGCCCCCCCGGCCGAGCGCACGGAGGCTCCCGCAAAGGGTCAGGGCGAAACCTGCCCCGGCGCGTCCCCACCGCTCACGGCGCGAGCGTGAGGCCCACGCCCGGGCCGATCGGCCAGCCGGCCCACAGGAAACCCAGCAGCAGCAGCGTCCACAGCGGCAAGAAGGTCAGCGTATAGGGCACCATCAGCGACACCACCGAGCCAAGCCCGAGGCGCGGGTCGTAGCGCTGCATGCACGATTGGACGAACGGTAGGTACACGAATACGGGCGTGATGATGTTGGTACAGGAGTCTCCGACGCGGAACACCGCCTGCGTCGCTTCGGGCGAATACCCCAGAAGGACGAACATCGGCACGAAGATCGGCGCCATAATCGCCCACTTGGCCGAAGCGGAGCTGATGAACAGATTCACGAAAGCCGAGAGTACCACAAAGCCGGTCAGCAGCGGCGCGCCCTCGAGGCCAATGCCGCGCAAGAACCCCGCCCCCGAGATCGCGAGCAGCGCCCCGAGGTTGGACCACGCAAAGTAGCTCAGGAACTGCGCCGCGACAAAGGCCAGAACGATATAGGAACCCATTGTCGCGAGGGTGTCGCCGGTGAGCCGCGCTACATCGTGGTCAGTGCGGACGCTGCCCGTCGCCGCACCGTAGGCGAGGCCGGGGACGAGGAACGCAAGCAGCACCCAAAGCACCATCGAGTCGAGGAACGGCCGCAGGCGCTCGACCGCCGAGGCGGCCGCGGGATCCCGCAGCGGCGCCCCGGGTGGGAGGATCAGCGCGAGGGCGAATGCCGCCGTGGCCAGAAACGCCACCCCGGCCCAGATCAGCCCCCGCCGTTCCGCCGCCGACAGCGGCCCCGGCACGGCGGCCGTCGCGCCCCGCCACGGCCCCAGCCGCGGCTCGACGATCCGTTCGGTGACCCACGTCGCGGCCACGGTCAGGAGCGGGGTGGAAGCGGCGAGGAAATACCAGTTGCCCA